>DITY01000135.1:0-12077 GCA_002422955.1 Planctomycetaceae bacterium UBA6172 | reverse complement strand
GTCGAGCGTCGATTCCCGACCGCGATCCTGCCTTGGCCCGCCACTGAGCTGCAGTCACCCACCGACGGTCAGGCCGAATCGGGCAACTTGACTCGTCTCGATCTGGCCCGGTGGCTGGTTCAGCCCGACAACCCGCTGACCGCTCGGGTTGTGGCGAACCATCTGTGGCAGATCACATTCGGCGACGGGTTGGTCCGCACTGTCGAGGATTTCGGCTTGCAAGGGGAACGGCCGACGCATCCGGAAGTGCTCGATTGGTTGGCGGTCGAACTGGTCGAGAGCGGTTGGGACTTGCGACATCTGTTGCGGCTGATGGTCACCAGTCGTGTCTATCGGCAGAGCAGCTTCGCGTCGCCCACCGCGCTCGAAGCCGACCCGGACAATCGGCTGCTCGCCCGCGGGGCACGGTATCGATTGCCCAGCTGGATGATTCGCGACGCGGCGCTGCGGTCGAGCGGCTTGCTGAATCCGGCGATCGGCGGACCGCCCGTCTTTCCGCAGCAACCGCCCGGGGTGTGGGAGGAAATTTTCATGGGGCGATACACCTACCACCCCAGTCCCGGGCCGGCTCAATACCGTCGTAGCCTGTACGCCTTTTGGCGGCGTTCGAGCGCGCCGACCTTCCTGTTCGATGCCGCCCAGCGACGGGTTTGTGAAGTGCAGACGCTGCGCACCAATACGCCGCTGCAAGCACTTACGTTGCTCAACGACACCGGGATGTTGGAGGCCGCGGTGGCGCTGGCTCGAGAAGTCGTCGCGGCCGAGGCGACGCCAGCGAATCGCGTGCGCCGGTTGTTCCTGCAAGTCTGCTCCCGTGAGCCGAGCGCGGCCGAGACCCAAATCCTTCAGGCAACGTTGGCGCGCGCGGCCACGCACTATCAAAGTCATCCCGCGGACGCGCAAGCCGTGATCACCGCCGGACAAGGCGAGCCGCTGCCTGACGATCAGGCCGCGGAAGTCGCGGCGCATGCGATTCTCGCCAGTTCGGTCTTCAACTTGGACGAGGCGATGACCCATGAATGAGCCGTTTGCGAATGGCCTGCCTGGTAGGTCGAACAGTCAGTCGTCGCTGCACAGCCCGCCGCGTTCATCGGACGAATCGCTAGCCATCCCGCGGCGGTATTTCCTCGGGCGTGGTGCGGGCCTCGGTTTGGGTGCGATCGCGTTATCGCTGCTCGAATCGACCCTCGGCGCCACCGAGTCCGCCCCTGCCCCGCTCGGTCTGCCAGGACTCCCACATCACCCCGCGACCGCGAAGCGGGTAATTTTCCTGACCCAGTCTGGCGGGCCTTCACAGATCGAACTGTTCGACCACAAGCCGGACCTGATCAAGTTGGCCGGTCAGGAACTTCCCGAAAGTGTTCGTCAGGGTCAGCGTCTGACGACGATGACGTCGAACCAGAAGCAGTTGATCATGCCCGCGCGGACGTCGTTCGGCACTTATGGCGAAAGCCGCGCGACGATCGGCGAATGGCTACCCCATCACGCTAAGGTCGTTGACGACCTGTGCTTCATCAAATCGATGGTCACCGATCAGATCAATCATGCGCCGGCGATGACCAAGTTCCTGACCGGACATCAGTTGCCTGGCCGGCCCAGCCTCGGTGCTTGGACCAGCTACGGGCTGGGGAGTGAAAACCGGAACCTGCCGGATTACTTGGTGCTGATCTCCAAGATGAAACGGCCCAGTGATCAGCCGCTGTATGACCACTACTGGGGCAGCGGTTTTTTACCGTCGCGGTACCAAGGCGTGAAGCTACGGAACGCGAAGGAGCCGGTCCTGTATCTACGTGACCCCGACGGGATTCCTCGCGCGGTCCGTCGCGACATGCTCGACGGCATCGCCGAGTTGAACCGGATCCAATTTGCCAACAGCGGCGATCCGGAAATCGAGACACGAATCCGGCAGTATGAGATGGCTTGGCGGATGCAATCGTCCGTCCCCGAGCTGAATGACATGAGCGATGAGCCGGAGGAAGTCTTCGAGTTGTATGGCCCCGATTCGCGCCGTCCCGGTACCTACGCGGCCAACTGCATCCTGGCGCGGCGGTTGATCGAGCGCGGCGTGCGATTCGTGCAACTCTTTCATCCCGACTGGGACCATCACAGCCGACTCAGCTCCTGGTGTGTCGCTCGTTGCCGCGACACCGACCAGGCCAGCGCCGCGCTGGTCACCGATTTGAAACGACGCGGATTGCTCGACGAGACCTTGGTCGTGTGGGGTGGCGAGTTCGGTCGCGGTGTGGCCGGGCAAGGGGCTTGGGACAGTCCCGAAGGGGGGCGCGATCATCATCCCCGCTGTTTCACGGTTTGGGCGGCGGGCGGCGGGATTCGTCCCGGTCAAACTTACGGCTCGACGGACGATTTTTCCTACAACGTCGCCGAGAACCCGGTGCATGTTCGTGACCTGCATGCCACGATCCTGAACCGGTTAGGGATCGATCACGAGAAGTTTTCCTACCGCTTCCAAGGCCTTGACTTCCGCCTCACCGGCGTCGAGCCGGCACGGGTGGTTAGCGAGATCCTCGTCTGATCGCCGGCCACCGCACTTCGCATCACGGCGCGGCGGGCCCCTCGGTTGGTCCAGGTCACTCGGGTAGCGCGGGGGCGACGGGCGCTAGGATGCGGGACGGATAGGTCCGGTTGTGATGAATCGTGTTGGTCGCGGAAATGGCATCCTCGGGGAACTCGATCGTCAACGGCTTGCCGGTCTGCGGATTCGGTTCATAAAACGGTGCCCCGGTACTGGCGATCGTGACCCGAATCCGATGCCCGGCGTTGAAGATCTGGCTGATCCAGCCGACATCGAAGCTCACCGGCACGACCTCGCCCGGTGTCAACAGCACCTCGCGATCAAACCCCGTTCGGTAGCGCAGCCGCTGTGGGTAGTCGACGATCAGAATCGAGCGGCCGTCCGGATAGACATCGCTGACTCGCACGATCACGTCGGTGTCCGGTGCCGTGGACGACATCTGAAGTTCCGCCCGAATCCGACCGGTCCACTCCACCGCGGTTTCCAGCACCGGGGTCGTGAAGGTCCGCACTTCCGCCTGCTGCTCGAACGCTCTGGCATCCGCCGCCCCGGGGAAGCCGCCGCCCGGGATTTGGCAGGGGGCAAGCGGATCGCTGACGAGCGACGTCGAGCCCTCGGCGGCACCCGGGGGACTTTCCTGCAACAGGCCGTTCTGCGCGAGGTAGATCGGTGTCAGGGTGCTGGGCGGCGGAAAGGCCGCGGCGGTGCGCCAGATGTTGCCGGGGGCACCTGCTTCGTCCACGGCACCCATCACGTAGTACCGTACGGCCGGGTCTTTTTCGACATCGTTGTCGACGCCTTTGAGCCAATGATCGAACCAACGGACCATGTGCGTTTCCTCGGGCCAGACGGCGTTCTCCGGATAGGTCAGTTGGCCGACTTGGCGACCTTTATTCAGCCGCCCATGCAGCCATGGCCCGATGATCAGTTGCTGCTGACCGCGGGAGTTCGGCCCGCCGCGATCCTGCCGCCCCTGAAAACTGGCGATCGATCCCTGGTTCATGAAGTCATACCAACTGCCGATGGTGAAGCAGGGAACATTCATTTTGTCGAAGTGCAGCGAACAGTCTTCGTCACGCCAGTAATCGTCGTAGTGCGGATGCCGAAACCATTCTTCGAGCAACCGTTCGTTGTCCGCGGGTTCACGGCACACCTGCGCGAGCGACTTGAACCGCTCCGGCCGGGTCGTGCCGCCGATCCGATAGCCTTCATGAAACAGGCTCAGTCCGGTATCGACCATGTACTGCGCGACCAAATGGGGAGGCTGGGTGATCGCCAGAAAGTTCTGTGCATAGCCGGCTTGGGAGCTACCAAAGGTCCCAACTTTTCCGCTGCTCCACTCCTGGGTTCCCAGCCATTCGCAGATGTCGTAACCGTCTTGCAACTCGCCCCAACCCAACGCCCGGTAGCCGACCCAGGTTCCTTCGGACAGATAGGTGCCGCGGTAATTCACCATGGCCACGACATAGCCCGACTCGGCCAACTTCGCCGCCGCCCGCCGGGTCCCTGCACCGCGCAGGTCGGCATATCGCTGCTCGAACAGCACCGGCCAGGGACCTGCGCCGGGCGGGGAGTAGATCCAGGCCGACAGGTGTTTCCCGTCGCGCATGGGAATCAATTGATGGGTTTCCCGGATGGTCCCTAAATCCAACGGGGGTAAGGTCTGTGCCGTCACCGGCGAAATCGCCAACATCGCGAGCAGTCCGGCAATGATTCGCAATCGCGAGCGGTGACCGGTCGTTGCCAATCGGTTCCAGGTGCGAGACAGGACAGCAGGCATGAGGTGTGGACTCCGAGTGAAGCTCAAGGAAAGCGAGTGTGGCTGGAGGTGACCAACCGGCGCAGCATCAATGTCAACCACCGGCGAGGCTCCGTCAAATTTTCGGCCCGCCGCGGGCGGGATGCGTAGGAACGTTTGCGGGAAGCGGAGGGCGGTTCACGCACCGCTGCCGAGCGATCGGCTTGCGGGTTGGCTGAGGTGCGATTAGTCTAAAAGAGATGGCGATCGGCGAGTTGGTTGGGATTTCAATCATGTCCGCGAAATTGACGAAACGACGATGCTGCGTAACCAACTCGGTTTGGTTGCGTTTCGTTTTGTTGATCGTCGCCTGGCAGGGCCCGATGCCTTGGTGTCATTCCCATGACACCGGGGTGACTGATCCAGTTGCCAGCGAAGTCCGTCTGCTTGCGCATTTGTGCTCCTATCACGCCGGCGAGTCCCTCGCTGCCGCACAACCTTTGGGTTGGCATCTTCACGTCGATTTTCCGCATCAACCGACCCAGGGAAGCGATTCCACGCCGCTCGGCGCCGAGTTCGAGTTTTCCTCTCGATTGGTCGGTGATTCGAGATTGGCCGAAGCGAGTTGGGGTGACGTGCTTGCCGAGTTGGCATTTTGGAATCTGCCGCTGAGGGAACCTGCGGAGCACGTCTCGGGCCGTGCCTTGATGTCTGGGCGCGGGCATCGTTTTTTTGACGCTTATGCGCCTTCTCTTCCGCTGCCGCTGCGGTTTGGCGTGATTCGCTGTTGAACAGCGACCGGCTTTCCCTAGGGGAAGTTCGATGTTGCCAGGGAGGTAGGTGTTCTACCTCCCAGTTCATTCTGCATGCGATCGAAGGTTTGGCCCCGTGTCCTGAGGGTCGGCCCGCCCGCTTTAGCGTTAACCCAAGGTGCTCTCATGTCTGGGTCCTCGTCCGGTGATTTCCGGAGACAGTTACCCCTGCTCGTCGCTCTGATGGTCTTGATCGGAACCCCGCTGGTCGGCTGGTGGGTTACCCGCCAACCCGCCCCGCTGGCGCTGGTGGAACCTGTCCAGTCGGCGCCCGAATTGCGGCGGATATCCGACGAGTTGCCAGCATCCGAGGTGCGGCTGGCATCTGGAGCGGACGCGGGGCCAGCGGAGGTGCCGCGTGATTCGAAGTCAACGGACCCACCGGAATCACCGGAGGAGCCGGCCGTTATCCATTTCCCACAAGCGATGTGGGAAACCGTTTCGCTCGCGACTCAGGTGGTGGATACGGGGACGTTGGCTCAATCGTTGGAGCTGACCGGCAAGATCATGATGAACGAGGATCGGATCGCGCACGTGTTTCCGCTGGTGGAAGGCCGGGTGGACGAGGTCAAGATTCATCTTGGTGATCAGGTCAAGGCCGGTGACCTATTGGTCATGGTGCAAAGCCGGGAGGTCGGGCAGGCGATGTTGCAGTTGTATCAGGATCGGCTGCAGCGCGACTTCGCGATCACCAAGGACCAATGGATGCGATCGATCGCGGAGAACACCTATCAGCTGATCAGTCTGATCCGTGAGGGCGCGCCGATGGAACGGATCGAAAGCCAATTGACCAACAAGCCGATCGGGCAATACCGCGAAATGCTGACGTCCGCCTACATCGCGAATTACAAGGCGAGCAAACAATATGAACGGTTGGCGCCGCTCGCCAAGGATGGGGTGGTGACGGGCAGGCAGTTGTTGGAAGCTGAGTCGGAATTGAATGCCACGAAGGCGACGTTGCAGTCGCTGGTCGAGCAGGTCGCGCAAGACGTTTTGCAGGCATCCACGATTTCGCTGCAGTCCGTCAAGGAGTTGCAGACGCGAGTGGCTGTCGGCGAAACCAATCTCAAGATCCTGGGGTTTGTCGACGCCCAGTTGGCGGAGATCGATCCGCGGACCCAGGGGGAGGCGATCGCCCACTATCCGGTCCAGGCGCCGTTTGACGGCACGATCGTTTCGAAAGATGTCGTGCTGTTGGAACGCGTGGGTCCTGAGCAGCAAATTTTGACCATCGCGGACCTGTCGACTGTCTGGGTGACGGTCGATGCTTACGAAGAGCATCTCGCCGCGATCAAGAATTTGACCGACTCGACGCTGACGCTCAAGAGCGCGGCGTGGCCGGAAACCGTCTTTCAGGCCCGGATTTTCTATTCCGGAGACGTGGTCGACGAATCGACCCGCACCTTATCGATGCGGGCGATCGCTGACAATCCCGATCGGATGCTCAAGCCGGGGATGTTCGTGACCGTCCAGCTGCCGGGCAACTCGACCGACTCGTTCACCCGCGTGCCGCTCGCCGCGTTGCAGCAGCACGAGGGGCGCACGTTCGTCTTCGTGCAGGGGCAAGGCGATGAGTTTCGTCGCCGTGACGTCGTCCTGGGACGGAGAAACGACCAATTCGCCGAGGTCAAAGCGGGCGTCAGTCCGGGCGAGAAGGTCGTGACGGCGGGAGGCTTCGCGATCAAGTCGCGGATGCTCGCCGACCTGATGGGTGAGTAACGCGTCCCGTTCAAAACAGCCAGTTCAACCGACCCGACATCGCCGCGCCGCTCGTCAAGGGAGCGCGCGGGTAGGAGTTCATGCCCGTGGTTCATTCGATCATCAATTGGTCGCTCGACAACCGATTCATCGTGATGTTGTTGGCGCTGTTGCTGCTAGTGGTCGGCTTTTTCTCGGCGGCTAAGTTGCCGCTGGATGCCGTGCCCGACCTGACTAATGTGCAGGTTCAGGTGCTGACGACGTCACCGGCGCTGGGGCCGGTCGAGGTCGAACAATTCATCACGTTTCCGGTCGAAAACGCGATGAGCGGCCTGCCGAAGGTCACCGAAATTCGCTCGATCAGCCGCGTCGGGCTATCCGCCGTGACGGTCGTGTTCGAAGAGGGGACCGACATCTATTGGGCCCGCAACTTAGTCGGCGAACGGTTGCAGCAGGCTCGTGAAAACATTCCCCAGGGGATGGGCGAACCGCAGATGGGACCGATCGCCACCGGGATGAGCGAGATCTATCAATTCGAGGTGCGTTCGAAGCCCGGTTTCAACCATTCGCTGATGGACTTACGGACGATTCTCGATTGGCAGATCGCGTTTCGCCTCCGCGGCGTGCAAGGGGTCACCGAAGTGAATACGTTCGGCGGTGAATTGAAGACGTATGAGGTGCAGATCGATCCCAATAGCCTGCTCAGTTTCTCGATCCCGCTGAGTCGCGTCTTTAAAGCGTTGGAAGACAACAACGCGAACGCCGGCGGCGGTTACATCATGCACGGCGACGAGCAGCGTTTGGTGCGCGGCGAGGGCCTGATCACCTCGCTGGATGACATCCGCAACATCGTGCTCGATAACCGTAGCGATGGTACGCCGATCCGCATCGCCGATATCGGTCAGGTGAAGTTCGCCCCGATGCTTCGTCAGGGCGCGGTGACGCGGGACGGCAATCGGGAGGCGGTCACCGGGATGGTGATGATGCTGTTGGGCGGTAATTCGCGTCAGGTGGTGCAGGATGTCAAAACGGAAATCGATGCGATCCGCACGACCTTGCCGGAAGGGGTGGAGATCGACACCTTTTATGATCGCACCGAGTTGGTCGCCAAAACGATCCATACGATCGCCGAAAATATCGGCGTGGGAATCGTGCTGGTGTTGATCATGCTGTTCTTGCTGCTGGGCGATTTTCGTGCCGGATTGATCGTCGCCTCGGCGATTCCCTTGTCCGCGATGGGCGCCTTGATCGCGATGCGGTTGGGCGGCGTTTCGGCGAACTTGATGAGTTTGGGAGCGATCGACTTTGGCGTGATCGTCGATGGTGCGGTGGTGATGGTCGAGAATGCGGTGCGTTCGGCGAGCGCCTATCGCGCGAGGACGGGGGCGGATCGCGTGCCCCAATCGGTCTTCCGCCAATCGGCCCTGGAAGTGGGCAAGCCGATCCTGTTCGCGGGCATGATCGTGATTGTCGTGTTCCTGCCGATCCTCAGCCTACAGGGTGTCGAGGGAAAAATGTTTCAGCCGATGGCGTTCACCTTCATGTCGGCCTTGGGAGCGGCGCTGGTCCTGTCGGTCACGGTGATGCCGGTGATGGCCTCGTTGTTCTTGGCCCGGCGGGTGCAAGCGACCGATACATTTTTGGTTCGTAAGTTGCGAAACGCCTACGAACCCCTGCTGCGGTTTTCGCTCCGTCGCCCCGCGGCCCTGGTGATCACGGCGGTCGTGGTTTTCGTCATCAGCTTGGGTGTCGCGTCGAGACTGGGGGTCGAGTTCATCCCCAAGCTCGACGAGGGTGACATGGCGATTCAGGCGACTCGACTGCCGAGCGTATCGCTCGAGACGTCGATCGAGATGACCAAGGCGATGGAGCGAACCTTACTCGAATTTCCCCAAGTCGAAAGCGTCGTTTCCAAGACGGGCAGGCCCGAGATCGCGAATGACCCGATGGGCGTGCACCAAACCGACATCCTGCTCCGCATCAAGCCGAAAGCGGATTGGCCGGAGCCGATCGAGAAGGAGGAGCTGATCACCCAAATGCAGGAGGCCTTGGAGTTGGCCGTACCGAGCAATTTCTATGCCTTCACGCAGCCGATCGAGTTGCGGGTGCAAGAGCTGGTCGCGGGGGTCCGTTCGGATGTCGGCCTGAGTTTGTACGGCGATGATTTGGAGGTATTGAAGGCCGAGGGTGACAAGATCGTTCGCTCGCTGAACCAAGTGCCCGGAGCCGCTGACGTGCAGGCGCAGCAGATCGCGGGGGCCCCCTACTTTCGGGTCGTCATCCGGCGCGACAACATCGCCCGTTACGGCATCCATTCCGGAGACGTGCTCAACGCGATCTCCGCGATCGGTGGCAAAGTGGTCGGTGAGGTTTTCGAAGGGCAGCGTCGCTTTCCGCTCCAGGTCAGGCTGGCGCCAGATTGGCGTCTGGACACCGAGAAGCTGTCCCAGCTCAAGATCGATGACCCACGGGGCCGGCAAATTCCGCTATCACAACTCGCTGACATCGTGATCGAAGATGGCCCGGCGGAAATTAGCCGCGATGCGATTCGCCGACGACTGTTGATTCAGTGCAACGTGCGGGGACGCGATTTGGCGGGGTTCGTCAACGATGCGCAGCAGCAGGTCGCGAAGGATGTTCAACTTCCGGCTGGCTATTCCTTGGCTTGGGGTGGGCAGTTTCAGAACCTTCAGGAAGCTTCGCGGAGATTGTCGATCGCGGTGCCCGTCGCCCTGTTGTTGATCTTTTCGCTGCTCTACATGACCTTCAATTCGGTCAAGTTGGCGATGCTGATCTTCTTGAACGTGCCGATCGCGGCGACGGGAGGTATCTTCGCGCTGGCGATCCGCGACCTGCCGTTTTCGATTTCGGCGGGGGTCGGTTTCATCGCCTTGTTCGGGATCGCGGTGATGAATGGCGTCGTGCTGATCGAGCAGATTCGACACTTGCGGGAACACGAACCGGATCAAGAACGCGCGGTGGTGCAGGGCGCGATGGACCGTCTGCGTCCCGTCTTCATGACCGCGGCCTGTGGCGCCTTAGGGTTCATCCCGATGGCGCTCTCCGGCAGCGCGGGGGCGGAAGTCCAGCGGCCACTCGCGACGGTGGTGATCGGCGGCCTGGTTACCTGCACCGTGCTGACCCTGCTCGTGTTGCCGGCGATTTATCGTTGGTTCGAGCCGGCGGGTTCGCTTCAACCGACGGCGCAGGAGACGTTGGCCTAAAACTCGCTTTCGCGATCCACTCGAGTTCGTCAAGCTAAGCGACTGGGGTTGGTCGTTGCGGTTGACGGTGAAGGGGGAACGATGTTTTCGCGAGCGGAGCTGGAGCAGTCGCTGAGGCTGGTCCACGCGGTGTTGCCGGCCACGCCCCAGTACGCCTGGCCATTGCTGCGCCAGCGACTGGGGATCGACGTGATCGTCAAGCACGAGAACCATCTGCCGGTCGGGGCCTTCAAGGTTCGCGGGGGACTGGTCTATGTCGATCGCTTGCTTCGCCGCCAACCCGCGGTCCGCGGGCTAATCAGCGCGACCCGCGGCAACCATGGCCAGAGCATTGCCTACGCGGGACATCGCGCCGGCTTGCCGGTGACGATCGTTGTGCCATTCCGTAATTCACCCGAGAAAAATGCGGCGATGCGGGCCCTGGGCGCCAACCTGGTCGAGGCCGGTAAGGATTTCGACGAGGCGCGGGCGCAGCTGGTTGAACTGGCGGAGCGAACGGGGTTCGAACCGATCCCCTCTTTTCATCCCGACTTGGTGTTGGGGGTAGCGACTTACGCGTGTGAGCTCTTCACGGCCTGGCAATCGCTGGACGCCGTTTACGTTCCGATCGGGCTGGGGTCGGGGATCTGTGGTTTGATCCGCACCCGTGATTTGTTGGGGCTGCGGACGGAGATCATCGGTGTTGTCTCCGAGCGGGCGAATGCCTATTCGCTGGCGTTCGCGACGGGTCGGCCTGCTACGACCGATACCGCCCTAACCTTCGCCGATGGGATCGCGACGCGGCAGACGGATCCGGATGCGTTGGCGATGATTTTGGATGGCGCGAAGCGGGTGATCGAAGTTTCGGAGGCGGAGATCGCGGAGGCGATTCGGGTTTATCACGAGGACACGCACAACTTGGCCGAGGGGGCTGGCGCGGCGGCACTGGCCGGACTGATCCGAGAGCGTGACCTCCGGCGAGGCCAGCGGTGCGGGGTGATCCTGTGCGGCGGAAATCTCGATCGCGGTTGGGCCGCGCAAGTGCTGGCGGGCGGTGTGCCCGATGTCAGTGATGATCCCCTGCGGCACGCCGGTAACTCAGCCGTCCTTTGAGATCCGGTAGCCCGGGTGGCTTGGATCGAAGAGGTCGTCGCGCCACCGCGCGCCCAGTCCCGGGGCTTGCGTGAGTGGGATCTCGCCCGCGATCACGCTGAGTGACCGATCGATCAGCAGCGGGTAGAGCGTCGACAGGTGCGCCCTGACAGTTTCCTGAAAGGCCACGCCCGCGTTGGAGGACGCGATCTGCAGCCCGGCGAGCAGGGTCATGGGGCCGGTGCAATCGTGCATCAGGGTGGCCACATTGTGGGTCTGAGCCAACTCCGCGATGCGGCGAGTCCCGGAGATCCCACCGACCCAAGTCGGGTCGATCATGATGTAGTCGGCGGCGCCGGCCTCGAGCACTTGGCGATATTGGTCGGCCATGGTCAGCATCTCACTGACGGCGATCGGCACGGGGCTGGAACTGCGAAACGCGGCCATGGTCGCGATCGAATCGGGCCGTAGGACGTCCTCCAGCCACAGCGGCCGCACCTCCTGCATGGCGGCGGCGATCTGACGAGCGGCGGCGAGCGAAAAGAAGCCGTGGCCGTCGAGCATCAATTCGATGTTGTCACCGACCCGTTCGCGGATTTGACGGAACGGCCGCAACCCTTCTTCGATGTCGCGCTGTGTTAGGTAATGCCCCCCCTGGCGACGGTAGACGGCATCGAAGGACCAGAGTTTCATCCCGCGGTAACCCAGCGCGATCAATTCCTCGGCCAGGTCGCCAGGCCGGTTCATGCTCGACCAGTTGTCTTCCAGCGGACCCGGCTGCCCGGGGTCGCCGTGTCCAGGCCAGCCCGAAGCGGACGGGGTTCGCCGGTTGCTGCGACCATAGAACGGGCCGCCGCAACTGTTGTAAACCGGGACCGCATCCCGCACGGGGCCGCCGAGCAATCGCCAAATCGGCTGCCCCGCCAACTGGCCCGCGATGTCCCAGAGGCCGAGATCGATCGCCGACAGGGCCCGCAGTTCCGCCCCGACCCCCCCAAACG
>DITY01000047.1:5203-6226 GCA_002422955.1 Planctomycetaceae bacterium UBA6172 | reverse complement strand
TTAGTATCTAATCGTTGGATTAGTATCTGATTTTTCGATCGCTATCTATTTAAGTCGGTCGTTTTTTTAGGCACTATCGCTAGCGAGCTTGCCAATCTGCAGGCTTCCGCGCCGAGCGATTTCGTTGAGGAACCGCTCGGAAAGAATTGCCCTCCACCGAGAGGTCGTCGCCATCTTCCGCTTCACGTTTGGGCGACGGCAGTAATTCGAGGTCCGAAGGCGATGCTGCGCCGCTGTCTTCCGATCTGACCCCAGGCTTGCCGGATGATTTGCGAGGCACTGCGGAACGATACGGCTGAAACATTTGGCCGGGCGTTACCGCTTGAGGGGCAACCAGCGACGGACCGATTTCGGTCATCGGAACGCCAACAATGGGCATGGGGCTGGTCGGGAATGTTTCGACGTGGCTGTAATGCACTCCCGGCATGTGATAGGGACCGTGGTTTGCATGGCCACCAATGTGCACGGCCGGGCGAACCGGATCAGCCAGTTCGAACTTGCCAGAGCCTCGCGGAGTCTTTTGGTGGGCCGTATTGCCAACCGGTGGCAGTGCGTCACGTATCCCGCAGTCGCTGCTGTTGCAGGCGTGATAGCCACTGGACCAACCGTAACCGGTCCATCGCATCAACCGATTGAACGTACCGTCGGCCGAAGCCTTGGATGCGGAAAACATCGATCCGCTTTCGTGGCTATGACGTGCCTGGGGCAACACAAGCGGCAGCACGAAAATCGTGGCAAAAGCTGTCGTGCGAATGGTTGGGGAACGCATCTTCGACCTGTCCATCTACGAAATACGGCAAAACCGATACATCCTGATCCGTATCGGCCAGCGATTCGATTTGACTGGACGCTCGCTGCGGCTTCGCCCTGCGGTTCATGAAGCTGCTGTTCGGTTTCTGCCGATTGTTCCGGATTTGCAGACGATCCAGCGGCACCGCTGTAGCATCACGGCTTGACGCGATAGCCGATCTGCCGCAACGCGCCGGCGATCCGATCCGCTTGGTCGCCTTGGATCACCAGATT
>DITY01000047.1:0-5135 GCA_002422955.1 Planctomycetaceae bacterium UBA6172 | reverse complement strand
TCGATGCTGGCAACGCCAGGCCGGCGTTCGTGGCGGGCAAGTCCGATTGGCATTGGCAATCGCCGGCCGCATGACCACAAACCTGGCACTGCGAATTCGTTTCCCACTTTGTGCCGTCAAACAAACCCACGTTGCGATCCTCAGCAAATTTACGTTTCGGAAGTCGTTAATCGAAGTATTATCCAGTCGATCTGTCCACCACTAGGGCGATCGGCGCAATTCGCCAACGGTGACTCTGCGGACGAATATCCTGCGTTATCACGCCGTAGGTGGTTACTAATTCGCCAGCAGCCAGGTTATCATAAATGTCCAGGCCCGTTTGGTTACTGGAATCCAACCAACCCTACGACAATCGACTCAGACAGATGATTTTTTCGGTGTTTTTTGGCGCTGTTCGTAAACAGGTTAGATCGCACGACGCATTTCTGTCGGCGGTTTTGGCGGTCGCTTTCTCGGTTGGCGGAATCTCGAAAGTGTCTGCCCAAGACGCCCCGATCGATCAATCCGCGACCAGCGATCAGGCCACCGGTGCCGCGGCCGCGCCGCCGAAGTCGCCGATTATTTACAACCGCGACGTCCGGCCGATCTTGGCCGACAACTGTTTCGCATGTCACGGTCCGGATAGCGCGTCGCGACAAGGCGATTTGCGTTTGGACCTGCGGGAGGAAGCAGTCGCCTCGTCCGCAATTGTCGCAGGCGATCCCGACGCCAGTGAAGTAATCCGCCGAATCGGGCTGCCCGAAGATGACGAATTGGCGATGCCACCGACAGCGGGTCACAAACGATTGACCGATGCACAAAAGCAAACGCTGATTCAGTGGATCGCCGAAGGGGCCGTTTACCAACCGCACTGGGCCTTCATCGCTCCATCACGCCCCGAGTTGCCGACTGTTTCCGACCAAGGTTGGGTTCGCAATCCGATCGATCAATTCATTTTGGCCCAGTTGGAAAAATCTGGGTTGAAGCCTGCCGCTGAGGCCGATCGACGCACTTTGGCACGGCGCGTTTCGCTCGACTTGATCGGACTGCCACCGACGGTCGAGCAGGTCGAAGCGTTTGCTGCCGACACGGCACCCGATGCTTACGAGCGTTTTGTCGAATCGTTACTCGAATCCAAACGTTATGGCGAACACCGCGGTCGGTATTGGCTCGACTACGCCCGGTTTGGCGACACCCACGGAATCCACTTCGACAACTATCGCGAAATGTGGTCCTATCGCGACTGGGTGATCGATGCGTTCAACCGCAATTTGCCTTTTGACCAATTCACGATCGAACAACTCGCCGGCGATTTGCTTCCCGGTGCGGGACATGAGCAGAAGGTTGCCACCGGGTTTCACCGCCAGACCTTGCTCAACAAGGAAGGCGGCGTCGACCAGGAGGAGTATCGCAACAAAGCCGTCGTGGATCGCGTGGATACGACCGGTGCGGTGTGGCTCGGTTTGACCGTGGGCTGCGCCGAGTGTCACACGCATAAATTCGACCCCATCACCCAGCGGGAATTTTTTCAGTTGTTCGCGTTTTTCAATAACGCCGACGACAAGGACATCCCTGCTCCGACCGAACAGGAGCTGGCCATCTACCACGCTGCGAAGACGCAATGGGATAACACGCGGGCTCCGCTCCAGCAACGCTACGACGATTACGTCCGCGACGAGTTGCCCGCCCTTCAAACCGCCTGGGAGGCAACCAGCACGGTCGACCTCCCGGTTTGGCATGCCCTGCCGCCCGTATCCGCCGCAGCCGCACAAGGCACCACGCTCACGACGCTGCCGGATCACTCCGTGCTCGCTTCGGGCACGAGTCCGCTGACGGAGACGTACACGGTCGCTGCCCGCTGGTCGGCTTCAATGTCGGCAAACGCCGCTCCGCTGTCCGGTTTTCGTTTGGAGGTTTTGCCGGACGCGTCCTCCAACGCCGGCCCGGGCCGCTCGGGAAATGGCAACTTTGTACTCACAAACTTTGCGCTCCATCTTCAAGGCTCCGACGGCGCGTCCTCGCGCACTGTAAAGTTCAGTCAAGCCGCCGCCGACTTTTCCCAGAAGGATTGGGCCGTCGCGGGGGCGATCGATGCCGATCCGAAAACGGGTTGGGCGATTTCCCCGCAAAACAAGCGACGCCACGTGGCGGTTTTCGAGTGCGCTGAACCGCTCGTACTCAAACCGAGCGAAACGCTCGTCTTCACGCTCGATCACCAATTCGGTAATCAACACACCTTGCTCCGGTTCCGGTTATCGGCCACCTCGGCGGTGCTCCCGTTGGCGCCGTCGCTGATCGATGATGGCGTTGCGATCGCCTGGAACACGCCCCCCGCGCAACGAACGTCCGCGCATCAGACTGCCTTGGCTGAGTACTTCCGCGACGTGGTGGATCCAGGCGCCCGGAAGCTGCGACAACCGCTCGATGCCCTCGCCAAGACGGAACCGAAGTATCCAGATACCAAGGCGGCGATCCTGACGGAGCGCTCCACACCACGCGATACCCACGTGCATATCCGCGGTGACTTTTTGCGGCCCGGCCCGCGCGTCGAACCGGCGACGCCCAAGGTGCTTCATCCGTTCGCCGCTCGCGCGGCCACCCCTGACCGCCTCGATCTCGCCCGCTGGTTGGTGGATGAACGCAACCCGCTCACCAGCCGCGTCACGGTGAACCACATGTGGAAACACCTTTTCGGTCGCGGCCTCGTGGTCAGCGTCAACGACTTCGGGACGCAAGGGGAGAAGCCCTCGCATCCCGAGTTGCTCGACTGGCTTGCGACGGAATTTCCGCGGCTCGGCTGGAGCCGGAAGGCGTTGCTTAAACTGATCGTCATGTCGGCGACGTATCAGCAATCCTCGGACTACCGTTCGGATCTCGTCGAAGTCGATCCCTTGAACACCTTGCTCGCGCGGCAAAGCCGCTTGCGGCTGGAAGCGGAGATTATTCGCGATGCGCATTTGACCGCGTCCGGATTATTGGCGCGCAAAGTCGGTGGACCCAGTGTGCGTCCGCAATTGCCCGCCGATATCGCGGCCCTGGGCTACGCCAACTCGGTCAAGTGGCGCGAGAGCGAGGGCGAGGATCGCTTCCGGCGCGGCATGTATATCTTTTTCCAGCGCACGGTGCCGTATCCGATGTTGATGACCTTTGATGCGCCGAACTCGACGGCAACGTGCACCCGGCGCGAGCGGTCCAACACGCCGCTGCAGGCGCTGACGCTCTGGAACGACCCCGTGTTTTTTGACGCCGCGCGCGCGCTGGCCCAACGGCTGATGGTGGAACCCACGCCCGATGCGCAGCTGGAGCGCGCGTTCGAGATTTGCCTGGCGCGTACTCCCACCGAGGCCGAGCTCGCGCGCCTGCGGCAACTCTACGACGACCAGAAACGCCTCACGCTGGAACATCCGGCCAGCGCCACGGCGATTCTCGGATTGGAGGGCGACACCGCTTTGCCGGCCGATCCCATTGCGCAGGCGAGTCTCGTCGCGACGGTGCGCACGATCATGAATCTCGATGAGTTTATCACCCGCGACTGACCCGCATCATGAGCCCTGAAGATATCGTCAAGCTGACCCGCCGGGACTTTCTCGCGACCAATGCCAGTGGCCTTGGGGCCCTCGCGCTCGCTTCGCTCTTCAAGGCCGATGGCCTGCTCGCGGCGGAGCCGGCGGCCGGCGCGGGTGCGGCACCGCCGTTTACGCCCGCGCCTCATTTCGCGCCGAAGGCCAAGAACTGTATTTTCATCTTCATGGAAGGGGCGCCGAGCCAGATGGATCTTTTCGATCCCAAGCCGAAGTTGAACGAAATGAACGGGCAGAAGTTGCCCGACTCGATGCTGGAGAAAGTGCGCTTCGCCTTTATCCAAAAAGAAGGTGCGCGATTGATGGGTTCGCCGCGGACGTTTACGCGCCATGGCCAGTGCGGGATGGAGTTGTCGGATTTGCTGCCACATCTCGGCACCTGCGCCGACGACATCGCGCTGATCCGCTCGATGCACACCGATCAGTTTAATCATCACCCGGGCCAGTTGATGATGCAGTGCGGCTCGTCGATGTTCGATCGGCCCACGATGGGTTCGTGGCTCAATTACGGACTCGGCAGCGAATCGAAAAACCTCCCGGGTTACGTCGTGTTGACCGCGGGTCGCGGTACCAGTGGCGGTGCGTCGCTCTGGTCGAGTGGATTTCTGCCGTCGGATTATGCGGGCGTGTTGTTCCGCAACAAAGGTGATCCGGTGCTGAATCTGAGCAACCCGCCCGGCATCACGGAGCGGATGCAACACTACGGCCTCGATGCCATCACCGACCTCAACAAGCTTCGGCATCAGAAGGTCCGCGATCCGGAAATCGCAAGCCGCATCAGCGCGTACGAGCTGGCGTTTCGCATGCAGACGGCCGCCCCCGAATTGACGGATCTGGCGGGGGAATCAGCCGCGACGATGGACGCCTATGGCATCGATCGCGTGGAGCCGGAGATCAAAGGCGCGAATCGCGGCGGCGGACCGGGTCAGTTCAAGACCTTCGCGACGAACTGTCTTTTGGCGCGGCGCCTCGTCGAACGCGGCGTGCGTTTCGTGAACATCTTTCACGCGTCGTGGGATCACCATAGCAATTTGGAAGCGGAGCTCGGCTTCAATAGTCGGATGGCCGACCAGCCGATTGCGGCGCTGATCAAGGACCTCAAACAACGTGGCCTGCTGGATGAAACGCTGGTCGTGTGGGGATCGGAATTCGGACGCACGCCCTTGGGCGAAAATCGCGTCGGTTATCAAGCCGTGACGGGTCGCGATCATCATCCGTTCGCGTTCAGTTTGTGGATGGCGGGTGGGGGAGTGAAAGGTGGTCAGGTCATCGGTGAGACCGACGACATCGGCTGGAATATTGTGAGGGATCCCATCCACGTGAACGACCTGCACGCGACGATCCTGCACCTCTTCGGATTGGATCACACGCGGCTCACGTATCGCTTCCAAGGTCGCGACTTCCGGCTGACGGATGTCGCCGGGAAAGTGGTGAACAAGCTGCTCGTGTAGCCTGCGAGCGTCGCGAGTTTTTTCCTGGTAAGGCCTGCGCTTGCGCATGGCCGAGATGCGTGCGCAGCGCGTCCCGGAAGGCCGCGAGCAAGCTCGAGCGCTAGAGCATATTAAATAATAGTGT
>DITY01000005.1 GCA_002422955.1 Planctomycetaceae bacterium UBA6172 | reverse complement strand
AGCCTGAAACAGCCGAACGATCTGAGCGTCGTCCCCAAGTTCATTGAGCGAAAAGCTGCCGTCGGCAGCGGTCAGGACGAAGCGTTCTCCGTCGTCTGGCAAGCCGTTGTCATTGGTGTCGGCGAAGACCAAGCGTTGTTCCAGCGAGACCTCGCCGGCCTCTTTTCGCCACGTCGCGTTGGGGTCGTCGAAGACCATCCCCGCGATCGAAGCCAAAACCTGACGCTGATCGAGTTTTTCGATCAGCAACCGCCGGCGCGAGCCGCGATCGCTTCGGCATGAGCCAGAAGTACCGAGCCGGCGAAAGAGATTGGCTTTCGACATTCAATCACTCAAACGTACAATGAACTATCCCAGCACTCGCTCCGACTCGATCGGATCCCAACCGCTCCAGTTGACCTAATGACCCGAGACTATGAAACGTGGGGTCCGTTCAAAGTTCCGTTGCCTCACGAGAAAAGTTGGAATCTGTCGCATTTTTCCCAGCGACGACAGCCGGAAGGATTAGCTAGACTAGCGGTTAGAACTCTCGCACTCGCCAATCGTTTGCAGACTCCGCTCTCGGGTCAACCCGGCGGTCGCAAACGATGCTCCTGAGGATCCCCTCGTCATGCCCTCATTTTCATCCTTCGCGGCGCCTCGCCGGACTCCCATGTCAACCTTGAAGTCAGCTTCCGATTGTAGCAGCTCCGCGGCGTTTTCGAATCGGCCCGGAGCGGAAGTGCTGGCGGTACGAGTTCGTTGCCGCCAGTTTGGAGGCTGGGTCGGATTATGCGGCCTGCTGACGCTCGGCGGACTGTCGCTCGGCCACCAGCGGCTGTTGGCTCAAGGGGGCGGCAACGCCAACGCGATCGGATTGAACATCCAAAATTCCGCCAACTCGTCGGCGCAGTCCGCCAACTCGGGGATCGAAGCGGCGAACTCCGGCGGCGTGCCGAGCAGTTCCGGCATGATCAACTCTGGCGGCGTTCCGAGCAGCAGTGGCATGATGGGACCGCCCGGCGATAGCTCCGGATTGATGAATTCCGGCGGCGTTCCAGGAAGCAGCGACATGATGATGAATTCCGGCGGGATGGCCGGAAGCAGCGACATGATGATGAACTCCGGCGGGATGGCTAGCGGGATGATGCCCGGCGGCGCGATGGGCCAGCAGCAGGGCGGCCGCAATCCGATGCTGGACATGCTGCTCGGGTCGGTCGTCCGCTCGCTCGGCGATCAGGTCAATCGGCCGCTAGCCGGTGGCCCCCAGTCCTATGAACCCACGCTCAAGGAACTCGCGGCGGTCGCGGCGGCGCGCGGCGACCAAGCCGAAGCGATGGCCTATTTCTATTCGCATTTGATCGCCAATCGCGACTCCGCAAGGAGCGATCTGGATGCCGTTCGGTACAGCCCCTTGGGGCGGCGCCCCACCTGGGCGCTCCGTGTCGGCGTGTCGGTCTCGACGAATATCGCGGAAGAGATGGAAGACGACCCGGAACCGCTCCGCGAAGGAATGACGATCGAACAGTTGGCTAGCTCGGGCCGCGGTGGTCAGGGGCGGATGGGCGGACGGCCAGCCGCGGGCGGGCGTGGCCGGCGGGCAGCCGCGGGCTCCGAAGGGAGTTTTCAAGAATCTGGCAGCATGGACGCCATGCCCGATAGCGGCATGATGTCAGCGGGGATGGCNNATGCCGGGGATGGCGGGTGCGCCCGGAATGGGTGCCGCGGGAATGCCGAATCCTGGGATGGCTGGCATGCCGGGAATGCCCGGCATGGCTGGTGCGCCGGGGATGGGTTCTGCGGGGATGCCGAACCCGGGGATGATGGGCATGCCAGGTGCGCCAGGAATGCCCGGGATGCAGGGAATGCCCGGGATGGAAGATGCGATGGACATGTCCGGGATGATGGGCATGGCTCCGGGCAGCGCGGGCATGATGGGGGCGGGAATGCCCGGGATGGGTGCCGCCGCGGGCAGTCAAGCTGTCGTCGTCAATTTGGTCGACACGAAGCTAGTCGCCGACGCGGCGCTGGAGCCGAAACTCGGGCTGCTGCTCGATACCCTGAAAGCCGAACTGACGCGCCGCGTTTCGGCGGGCGAGTTTGGGGCCTTGCTGCCCGCTCTAACCGCCGAAGGCACCGCGGCGGTGCCCAAGGTGGCGATGACCGGAGCCGCGCTCACGCCGCCCGGACAAGGGGAACCGATGACTTGGATCCCGGGCGTCGATTTCCTCGGTGTCGGTGCCTCCAAGGTGATGATCGAAGCAGCTCGCGAACAGGATTACGACCTGTTGTTCCATTTCGACGTGATCGCCAAGACTTCGCGCAGCGGCGAACCGCAATACGACGCGCGGTTGCGGCTGATCCAATGCTCCAATGGCGAACCGTTGGCGGTCTCCAAGACGGTCAACAAGCGCGACGTGCTGATGGCCGCCAAGCGTCGTACCATTCCCGCCGTCCTCCAGGAAACGCTGCAACCGCTGTTTGACGGGATCGATGCTCGAGTCCTGTTGCGGCCAATGCCCCCGTTGACCCCGCAGCAAGCCGCGACCCGCATCGACGCGTTGCTCGCGTCACCCAAGCCGGATCGGATCGAACACCTGGCCGAGATCGTGATGTTTCACCACAAGAAATTGATCAACGACGAACAACTCGACCAGATCTTCTACTTCGTCGCCGGCGAAGAGGGGCTGAAATTGCTGCACGACACGCCGGAACAACGCCAGCTGGTTGCCGAAAAGTTCGTCCGACGCGCCTTGGGCGAATGAGTCCGACTGAGTCAGGAGGCGAATGAAGGTGGGGGCGAGCGGTGCAGGTGTTCCTAACGGTCTGGGGCCGGTGAGGCGAAGATGACTTGCCGCTGGCCCCGATCGATCCCGACCAGCCCGCCGCTGACCGGATCGGCGGCGATCCCTTGCCCCGTAAAAGGGGCGGCCACGGTCGCGACATGGATCAGCGTCTCGCCCGCTTCGGGGATGCGAAGGCGATACAGCAGCCGATTGTCGTGTCCGGTCGCCAACAATTCGCCGTCGCGCAGGACCGCTCCCGAAATGCTGTACTTGCCCAGATCTCGCAGCACGGTTGCGGGGTAATGCCAGCGGGCCACTTCCCGCCAATCGGGCGTGAACTTGACCAATACCGTGCGGTGGTTTTGGTCGTCGTAGTGAGCGAAGTTGCAGAACCAATGGTCGTCGTGCATCAAGGCCCAGGTCAAACTGCCGTCGGTCGATTGACCGAAATCATGGAAGGTCGCCAGCCGCATCGAATCGAGATCGAGGACTTTGATTTCGCTCCGTTCGGGCTTCTGAGGGTAGTTTGAATGGGCGCAGTAAAGTTTCCCGGCCTGCAGCCAACCGCTGTTCAAGTGCTCCGCCGCACCGTCGCTCGCCGCTAATCGGTTACCGGTCCCGCGGTCGTAACGGACAACCGAGTTGTTGTTGATGGCGTACACGAATCGATCGTCCGCCGCCGCGGCCTGAAACGCTTCCGGGGCCGCCAATCGCCGGGTGGCAACCCAATCCTTCGCCGCCGCGGCGGTTTCTGGCGGCAGNNGATCACTGGCCGGCACGAGATCACTGGCCAGCACGGGATCGACAGCCAGCACGGGGCGTGGGGGCAAGGCTACGAACACCAGAGCGACCAGAGCGGAGCTGTAGACGAGACGTTGCATGGCACGATCTTCCTTCGCGTGACTTCGATTCTTACCGCTTTTCTTCGATCCGGTAAATCGCCTTGTCGGTTCGGATGAACAGGGCGTCGCCGGCGACGGCGGGCGAGGCGAGGATCGCTTCCTGCAGGTCATTGCTCGCCAATTTTTCGAACTCCCGACCAGCGCGGATAACCGACGTGACCCCTTCTTCGCTGGTGAAGTAAATCCGATCGCCGACCAGGATCGGGGAGGCCGAAAAATTCCCGCCCAACCGATTGCGTGAGACGACTTCGCCGGTCTGTCCGTCGATGCAAAGCGCGATCCCGTCGTCGCTGACCAGATAAACCAAACCGTCGAGCGCGATCACAGAAGGCGTTTTCGGGATCCCGCGATCGACTTCCCAATCGATGTGCGACTCGGTCACTTCGCCACTGCCGCCGGTGCGGATCGCCAACAGTTTCGTCGGCCCGAAGCCGGTCGCGACCAGCACCCGACCGTTGCTCAGCACCGGTTTGGGGACGACCGAGTAACCGTCGTAACGGACCCACCAGCGGATCTGGCCGTCTCGGGGATCGAGTGCCAGGACACAGTCGCTGCCCGGCGCGATCACCAACGGCCCGTCCTCGGAATCGATCACCGTCGGGGTCGCGAAGGAAAACTTCCGCGGCGCGTCGAGCGGACGGGGTGTTCTCCATTTTTCCTTGCCCGTCTTGGCATCCAGCGCCACCACGTACGGATTCTCACTCCCGTCACACGTGAAGATCAACGCGTCGTCGACCAACACCGGCGATCCGCCGTTGCCATGCACCGGCGGGTAAACATGGTCTTGATTGACCCACACGACATCGCCTTGGCGATCGACACAGGCCGTCCCTTGATGGCCAAAATGGACGAACAGCGAATCGCCGACCAATAGCGGCGTGGGGCTGGCATGGCTGTTCTTCTTATGAATCTTCGCCGCCGCGGCGCCCTCTTGGCGGATCAGTTCGGAGACGCGGCGGATCTCGCCCGACTCGAGGTCGACCAGGATCACCGCCAAGTCGTAATCGCCGTCCGGGTTGTCGTCGCGCGGGATCGCCGCCGCCAAATAAATCACGCCGTCGCCGATCACGGGCGAGGCCCAGCCTTGCCCCGGCAATTCGGTACGCCAAGTGACATTGGTTTCGCGGTCCCAACTCAGCGGCAAGTTGGCCGCGGGAGCGATCCCGTCCTCCGTCGGACCGCGAAAGGCGGGCCACGGGTCCGCGGCGCGGAGCGAAATCGCCGCTACCAATCCGAGTCCGACGAAAATCACGGCCCGGCGGAAGCCAGCCGGCGGCAAGAGGAACGGGCGTGCCGACATGATAAATCACCGATGCGAACGAGGCGGGAGCGCGGCCGAGCACCTCGCCCGACCCGCACGCGTCCGATTGTAAACCAACTCGTCCGACGGGGTGCCTCGTTGGCGATCGCCGCGGCGACGAGTTTCTCAGGAAAAAATCGACGCGCTCAGACCACGCGGGCCTCGGTCGCGGACCCCGCGCCGGTCGCGACGAATTGCGAATTGGCCGCTGGGGAGCCATAATTCCCTTTGATGGGTGGCAACGCCCGTTCGTCTTCCCCACCCGTCATCTTCCCCAGCACGCAGGAGTGTTCCGTGTTCATCTTTCGCCAACGGCCGGCTCAGCCCCGGTTTCCTGTCCGTCCCCTGGTAGCCGCGTTGTGCGGGATGGTATTGACCGCCGCGTCGCTGTCGACAGCGTCGGCGCAAGAGTTCATCAACGGGATTCGCTGGGAGGCGCCCCCGCTCGTGACGCCGGGCCAGACGAATTCGGACCCACCGTCCGACGCGATCGTGCTGTTCGACGGCACGGACCTGTCGCAATGGAAGGGGGCAGAACGTTGGTCGGTCGTCGATGGTTGCGCGGTGGTCGGCAAAGGCGCGATCACGTCGAAGGAGCAATTCGGCGATTGCCAAGTCCACATCGAATGGTCCGCGCCGACCCCGGCAACCGGCAGCGGCCAAGGCCGTGGCAACAGCGGCCTGTTCCTGATGGGGATCTACGAATTGCAGATTCTCGATTCGTACGACAACCCGACCTATTTCGATGGCCAGGCCGGCGCGATCTACAAACAGACGCCCCCCGCCGTCAACGCGACGCGGCCGCCGGGCGAGTGGAATACTTACGACGTGTTCTGGACCGCACCACGATTCGCCGAAGACGGCTCACTGGTCTCACCGGCCTACATCACCGCGGTTCACAACGGCGTGCTGATCCTGAATCACTTCGCCTTGAAGGGAGACACGCCGTTCAACCGTCCTCCCAAGTACACCGCGCACCCGCCCACCGGTCCGTTGATGATCCAGGACCACGGCAACCCGATGCGGTTCCGCAACATCTGGGTCCGCGAGTTCAAGCCGGCGACCGGCGTCCAGGAACGCGATCCGTTTCTGAAGAAGGGCGATCAAGAATTGCCGATCACCGTCGAGTGATCCGCGACCGCTGCGACGCCACCAGCCCTGACTCCCCTGGCCCCAAACGTGCCCTCGGAGACACACCACCTTCCCTGCCCTCGGGGATACACCGCCTACCCTGGCTCCTTTCTCCCCAAACGTGCCCTCAGAGACACACCACTTTACCCTGGCTCCCCTCGCCCCAAACTTGTTTGGGGAGGAGGGGTCGGGGGTGAGCGACGGTCTTAAGATCTCATGGGGACACACCACCTGCCCTAGCTCCCCTTCGCCCCAAACTTGTTTGGGGCGAAGGGGCCGGGGG
>DITY01000203.1:10763-10956 GCA_002422955.1 Planctomycetaceae bacterium UBA6172 | reverse complement strand
CGAGGCTCGTTTTGACATACGGCGGAACCGTCAGGCCGCGGGCGACCGCCTTTTTGGCGAGCAAACCAGCCCCGACCATCACCGACGGGTTGCTGGTGTTGGTGCAGCTGGTGATCGCCGCGATCACGACCGCGCCGTGACCGATCTCGACGCTCTGGCCGTTTTCCGCGACGGTGCCGGTGGAGCCCAGCGT
>DITY01000203.1:9986-10714 GCA_002422955.1 Planctomycetaceae bacterium UBA6172 | reverse complement strand
GCCAACGGCACGCGATCCTGCGGTCGCTTCGGACCCGCCAGGCTCGGGACGACGGTGCTGAGATCGAGCGACAGACGCTTGGTGTACAGGATGTCGGCTTCGTCATCGCGGAACAGGCCCTGCTCCTTGCAATACCGCTCGACCAATTTGACCTGCTCGGCGGTGCGGCCGGTCGCGCGGAGGAACTCGAGGGTCCGCTCATCGACGGGGAAGAAGCCCATCGTCGCGCCATATTCGGGAGCCATGTTGGCGATGGTGGCGCGATTGGCCACGCTCATCTCAGCCATTCCCGGCCCGAAGAACTCGACGAACTTGTTGACCACACCCTCGGCACGCAGCACCTCGGTCACCCGCAACACCATGTCGGTCGCGGTCGAGCCGCTGGGCAAGCGTCCCGTCAATTCGAAGCCGATGACTTCGGGCATCAGCATGTACAGCGGCTGGCCGAGCATGTTCGCTTCGGCTTCGATCCCGCCGACGCCCCAGCCCAATACACCGAGACCATTGATCATCGTGGTGTGGCTGTCGGTGCCGACCAACGAATCGGGCATCGCGACCATGCCATCTTCGCTCTGACGCAACGACACGACGGTCGCCAAGTATTCCAAGTTGACTTGATGAACGATCCCGACGTTGGGGGGAACGACGCGGAAGTTCGACAAGGCCTGCTGGCCCCAGCGGAGGAACTCGTAACGCTCGCGATTCCGCTCGTATTCGATTTCGACGTT
>DITY01000203.1:9482-9968 GCA_002422955.1 Planctomycetaceae bacterium UBA6172 | reverse complement strand
TCGCCACCCAGTCGCTGCATCGCGGCCCGCATCGCCGCCAAGTCGACGACGGCCGGAACGCCGGTAAAGTCCTGCAGGACGACGCGTGAGGGCTTGAAGGGAATTTCTTGGGGGGCCGGGGCGGCGGCGTCCCAAGCGGCCAGGTTGCGGACATCGGCTTGCGTTACGGCGAAGTCGTCGCAATTCCTGAGTACGGCTTCCAGCAACACGCGAATCGAGTACGGCAAGCGGCTGACCGCTCCCAACCCGGCTTCCTCCAGCCGGCTGATGCGGTAGATAACAGCCCGGCCGTTGCCGGTATCGAAGGTGTCTCGTGCGCCGAATGGATCAAAAGTCACGGCTCTGGCTTCTTCTGCTGAAGGGTGATTTGATTGAAGGTGGGTTCGCCTGCCGGCCGGCGATCAGGTCACCCGCGCGAGCCGGCATTCAAGCTCGACAAGTTTAGCCGCACCGGTCAAACCTGTCTGCCCACAATCGACCCGCTGG
>DITY01000203.1:8431-9333 GCA_002422955.1 Planctomycetaceae bacterium UBA6172 | reverse complement strand
AGCCCGCCACCGGCCAAGACGCAGGTGAAGGTGCTGCCCTGGTGCCCGCGTCCGCCGCCACCGTCGAATTGGGGTGGTCGCCCGAACTCGCTGGTGATGACGATCAGCGTCTTGTCGAGCATGTCGTGCGTTTCCAAGTCCCGCATCAGCGTCGCCATCGAGCGATCCAAGTCGCGGATCAGTTCGTGCTGGTTGACGATCCCGTCGTTGTGGACGTCCCAACCGGTGCCGTTGATGAAATTGAGGTTGTGGGAGACTTCGATGAACCGCACGCCACGCTGCAGCAACCGCCGCGACAACAGGCAACGCTGGCCGAACTCACTGCCATACGCATTCCGCAAGTCGGCCGGTTCCTGGTCCAAGTCGAAGACACTGGAAAACTCGGGACCGGCCAATTTCAGGCTCTGGGCGATCGCCGCGTCGTAATCGGCGACCTTGGCGTCCGACTGAAACCGCTCCACCGCCTGGCGACGCTGGACCTCGAGCATCCGCTCGCGCCGCGATTGGCGATCGACCGAAATCCCGTCGGGTCGGGATAAGCCGGCCGGACCACGGCCCGTGTCGGTCAGGTACAGATAACCGGCCGAGGCGCCGAGAAAGCCGGGGCCGCGGGTGACGTTGGGATAGCCGATCAACACGTAGGGCGGCGCCCCGTCTTGAACCGCGCCCCGCTCATGAGCGACGACCGAACCGATCGACGGATACAACACGGTGCCGCTGACGGGCCGTCCGGTGTGCATCCGATTGGTCGCCGCGGCATGCTCGTCGATCACGTCGTGGTGGACGGTGCGAACCGCGGTGACCCGATCCATCAATTGGGCGACTTCCGGCAGATGCTCGCAGACTTGCACCCCCGGCACCGCCGTGTCGATCGCGTCGTAGTAGGCCCCCGCCTGCTTGGC
>DITY01000203.1:3435-8401 GCA_002422955.1 Planctomycetaceae bacterium UBA6172 | reverse complement strand
CGCGCCCAGCGGTCGGACGATCGAGCCGGCGGCGGCTGCCGCGGCTAAGCCGCCCAGACATTCTCTGCGGTTGATCGGATTCATGTCAAACTTTGAGGCGAAAGGGAAAGGAATATTTGGGAGCGAACGCCCGCTACGGGACCCACACGAATTCGGGCGAGTTGATCAGCGACCAGACGATGTCTTCGTACGCCTCACGCCACTCGGGACGGAGCCTGGGATCGGCCGGATCACCTTGTCTAGCGCGGCGTTCCATCTCGATCTTGATCAGGTTCGCTTCCGAGCGGAGGTGATTGGCCCACGAAACGTGACTGAGCGGCACGGGCGGTTCCAGCCTGACGACCTGTTCGCTGGGCAGCAGCCGATCTTCGAAACCGGCCGTGATCGAGCGGACGAACTCGGTCGCTTCCTCGTCCCGCGGATAGCGTGAGAAAAAGCGGACGAACAGCGATCGCACGAGTGACTGTGGGTCGGATGCGGTGACCGCCATGTTGGCCAGTTCGCTGTCGAGCGACGCACGGGTGATCCAAGCGGACATGACGCCATTGGCCAAAATGCCGGGCTGCAACACGTTGGGGTCGCTGTCGCGGTCGGTCACCGCGTTCTGCCGCGACCCGTTCCAGCCGAACGCTTCCAACACGTCGGTGACGGCTTGAGCCCGCGGCAGCGCCAGGCTGGGACGGTCACGCTCGTTGGAAAGCGTCGCGTACTGCCAAGCTCGCTGGGGCGCGCCGAGATTGATCATCGTGCCCGCGGGCTGGTTCCCGTCTTGATCGAAGGTCAACTCGTCGACCCGCATCACGTGGCCCGAAGAATGGAACAGCGAATCGACGACCTGTTCAGCGGTCAAACGGCGACGATCGGGGGCCGCGAAGAATCGCTCCGACGCATCCGCGACCGCGTTGTGGCCAGTCGCCTCGCGTTGATAAAGTTCCGAAGTCATGATCAGCCGCATCAGGGCCCGAGCGTCGTAACCCGAGGCGACCCAGTTTCGGCTGAGCCACAACAGCAACTCGGGGTGGCTGGCACGCTCGGCTTCCCAGTCGTCGGCCGGTTCGATCAAGCCCGCGCCGAGCAATCGCTTCCAGACGCGGTTGACGATCACCGCGGCAAACCGCTCGTTTTGCGGGGCCGTGATCAGCGCCGCCAAACGCTCGCGGGAATCGTTCGGATCGCGCATCAGCGCCGTGATCGCCGCGCCATCCTCCGCGCCCGTCGCCGAGGCGAACGGCCACAGCGGTTCGACCGGCACGCCGGGGTGCAGCGTGACTTTGATCAAGGACTCGCGTCCCTTGTGTTGTTCGAAAAACCCGGGCGAAACCGTGCTGCTCTCAGGGACCGTGACCGGTTTGCGCGCCAGCATGGCGGACAACGCGAACAGGTCCTGCTGCTTGGTCGAATGGTATGGGGAATCGTGGCAGCGGGCGCATTGCAAATCGATCCCCAAGAACGCCGAGGCGAGGACCAGGCCACGGGTCGCGAGCGGGGCGTCGTTGTCGGCCGCCATGCCAAAACCGGCGGAGCCACCTTCCCGTTCGCTGCCTCGCAGCATCACCAAGTCGGTGACCAAACGGTCGATCGGCAGGTTGTCGCGAAGCGCTTCGTGCAAGTAGTAGCGGAACGGTCCGGTGTTGTTGATGCTCGGCTTGAGCATGTTGGGATTCTCGGCCAACACGTCCTGCCAATAAGAAACCCAGTGGTCGGCGACACGCTCGTCGGCTAGCAACCGATCGACTAGCGCGAGACGTTTGTCGGGGCGGGATTCGGCCAGGAACGCCTCGGCTTCGGACTGCGTCGGAGGCACGCCCCAGCTATCCAAGTAGGCCCGTCGCAGGAACGTCGCGTCATCGACCACGTCGCTGACGCGGACCGATTCGGGATCGATCACGCGGCCCCAAGGGACATCATCGGCGACCCATCGTTCCAGCGTCTCGATCTGCGCGGGGGACAGGCCACCCGCGGGCGGCATCCGCTCGCCTTCGTCGGTCGCGCGAACGCGGGCCAACAACAGGCTGTCGCCGGGATGGCTTGGGACAACCGCCGGGTCGCCCGAATCCCCCCCCTGCAAGACCGCTGCCCGCGAAGTCAACTTCAGGCCACCCTCGGCGTTCTCATCGTGGCAGCGGAAGCAGTGCTCACGGAGGATCGGCAAGACTTGGCCATGGAAAAATGCAACGTCACCGTGGGCGTCGCGGTCGGCTTCGGCGCGCGTCGCGGCAATCTTCGCTGCCACAAAGGCGTCGATCGGATTGGCGCTTGACTGACCGGAAAAAGCGGGAATCGAGGGTGCGGGATGCTGTTCCACCCAGCCCCGCGCCGCCTCGTGACGCGACAGCCAATGGTCGTCGTGCGCGGCGGACGCCCGGCGACGGATTTGGTCGTCGAGCTTGCTGAGCCTCAGCTCCGTCCGGCTGATCAGCGATTCGATTTCGGCGTCGGTCAACGACACGGCGGGAGAGGCGGTTCCCGCGGGCTGCAGCAGCGAGAAGCCCGCTTCCCCCTGGAGGCGAATGGCCAGCAGCGCTTCGCCCGGCTCGGCTCGCAACCGCGGGCTGCCGACCAGCGACTCGAAGGTGATCCGCTGCGGACCGGCCGCCGGAATGCTGATCGTGACGATTTGCTCTTGGTCGCCGGGGCCGACGCGGCGTTGTCCCGGTGCGGGCGGTTCGGCCACCGGCTCGACCGGGCCGTGCGCGCTGGTGCCCGGCTTGCGCATCCCCAACCGGGCGACAACCTGGTCATTCAACCAGACGCGGCTGACACCCCGGGCCCGCACGAGCAACTGGTGTTCGCCGGCGGGTAACTCGACCTCGGCCGCGGCTTGCATCAGCACGCTCGGACGCCAAGATTCGCGCACGCCCCACTCGTCATAGCGATGCGGAAGTCGCTTGAGCAAAAAATGTTCGGTATCGAAAACGACCAGCGGCTCGCCCGCTCGAGAATCGGCGACCGCCCAACGATCGGCCGCACCGACCCCTTCGATCAGCCGCACCGTGACGGCGCTAGGGGCCAGTGTGAACAGCGGCAACACTTCGGGGACGGTGTCGATTCGGCGTTCGGGCCCTTCGCGGCGATACCGCGCGGCCATCGCTTCGTCGGACAATTCGCCGCGAAACAGCGAAACCTCGTCGATCAGACCCGCGAAGCTGGCCCCCGCGACGCCCCCCATCGAACTGCCGATCCAGACCGCGTCATCGTCGACGACCGGCGCCTTGTCGGTCGCGCCGCCCATGTCCCAGCGGCCGGTCAGCTGCTTTTCGTTCAGCCAAGCGCGAATGCTGGTCGGGTCGCCGAAGCGGTAACTCACCGCGACTCGGTGCCAACCGGTGCCGGGCAGAAATCCTTGGTCGCTGGTCCAGCGATGCCAATGCGCATCCGCCTTGGCCGGCTTCGCTTCGCGGGGGCTGGCGAACAGGAAATTGATCCGCCCCTGGCCGTCGACACCGCGGATTCGCAGTGCCCAGTTCTGGTTGTCCGCCGCGAATCCCGCAGCGCCCGTTCTGCCCTTGCCGACCACGTAGAGGTTGCGATCATCCCCGATCGAACCTTCGATGTTGATCCAAGCCTCGGCCGTGATCACCTCTCCTTGCGCAAAATCGAAACGGCTTTCCTGGCCAGCGTCCTCGATCATCAAACGGCCGCCTCGGCCATCCAGTTTCACGGCCGTATTGTTCGGATCGAAATCGGGAAATTCGGGCGGCCGTGGACCCGGTTGATCCCGTTCGACGCCTCCCTGGGGCACCAGCTTGGAAATTTCTTCCGTGCCGAAACGCCAGTGCGCGACCGGCTTGGCGACCTCATCCGCGCGCCCCGCTCCGCCGAGGGCGAACCACAGCAGCAGCGCTGGCAGAAACACCAGCGACCTCAACGTGCCGACGACCGAGAGGAGGGGAGGCATAGGCGGGGACTCCGATAGAGCGGGTGGGAAGCTCCAGCATACCGCAAACCGCCGGTTAAGGAAAGAAATTGCCCCGGGAGTGGCCCAGCCCGCTCGCCTCCCCGGCACGTCGCGCCCGAGCTTCCGTTACGAGCCACAGCGTCGAGCCTTAGCGACGGGTTTCAAAGCTGAGCCTCACCCAGGGGAGAACACTCGCCGGCGGCACTCAGGGGGCCGGCCGCACTCAGGGGGCCACGATCAGCGTGCCGTTCATCACCGACCAATGCCCGGGAAACGTGCAGAGGTACGGATAGCTGCCGGGCGTTTCCGGGACGCGGAAGTGGATCGAGAACTCCTGGCGCGGCGACACGATGTCGGTATAGGCCAGCACTTCCGGGACGTCCGGCACGTAATGCCTCAGCGGCGCGTCGGGATCGGAGATGTAACGATTGGTCAGGCTCCCGACCTTTTCGAGCGATCCGGGCGTCAGCAACGCCCAGTTGTGCGGGACGACGTCGGGATTGACCAGCGTCAGTCGGATCGCTTCGCCCGGCCGCGCGCGGAATGACGTCGTGGCGAACGTCAGGTTGCTGGTGCATTCGATTCGCACTTCCCGCGCCCCCGCGATCGGCTCGCGCCACGGGTTGGGGATCGCGCGGGTGGCCAAGTTCACGTCGGCCAAAATCGGATGCGGACGAATTTCCTTCTCGGTCGCCACGTAACCGGGGAACTCGGTAAACGGCTTGTCCAGCCGATTGACCGTGACCAACAACTCGCTCGGCCGTACCGCTCCGGTTTGCAGGTACAGGTGCAGCTGATTCACCGGTTGCAGATCGGGCAATTCCAGGAACAGCGACCGACCATCCGAGCCGACGTGGGCAGCCGCGATCGTCAACGTGTCGTGGCCTGGCGTTCCCGGGTGCGATGTCGAGTACTCGGACGAACCGTAGCCTGGCCCATAACGGTAATTCCAACACTGGGCGAACTGCTGGGTCGCATCCCCGGCGATGGTCGCATCGAGCGGCTGGGAAAACTTGAGCATCACGCCGTTGGCATGCACATGCACCCCGACCGGCAATTGCACGTCGC
>DITY01000203.1:0-3372 GCA_002422955.1 Planctomycetaceae bacterium UBA6172 | reverse complement strand
ACCACGGCACCTTGCGCGACGCCATCGACTTCATCCCGCAGCACCAAAAAGTGTGAGGCGGCACCATAGGAAAAATGAACCAGCTGGCCTGCGAGCGGTCCCCAGCGATCGTCGGGCACCCACGCTTGACCGCCGCTGGAATTGTCGAGCGCGCGGGGCAGGTAGACCATCGGCAATGTCGGTGGCTGACCGTCCCGCGGGCCGGGATGGCCGAAGTGCGGATGTGATCCTGGCTTGACCAGTCCGATCATCGAAGCGGGAACCCAATCCCCTTCGGAACTGGGGATCGTCACCGAACCGTCCGGATAAATGCCCAAGCCATCCGGGTTGCGCAGCCCCGTCGCGATCACCTCCGCCCGCTCGCCATCGGCCGAGATCTTGACCAGGCCTTGATTGCCCGAGGCGAGATAAAAGTTCCCTTCGCCGTCGCGTTGCAACGCGCAGATGAAGTCGTGGCCGGAAGGCGAGGTCTCAAAGGCGTCCGAAAAGCACTCGTAAAAATCGGCTTCCCCGTCGCCGTTGCGATCCTGCAGTCGCGTGATCTGATCGCGGCCGAGCACGAAGATCCCATCCGCATCGATGACCATCCCCAGCGGCTGATGCAGGCCTGATGCGAACCGCTTCCAAGTCGCTTGCCGCGAGGGATAGTCGATTCCGCTCACCCGCCACACGTCGCCGTGAACCGTGCAGACAAAGGCCGAGCCGTCGGCATGAAACGCGAGGTCACCGACGTACATCAGCGACTTCCAAGGGTTATCGAACGGCATCCGGATCGTGTCGAGCAGGTAGGGTGAATCGCCTTCGCCCAAGTCGATGTCGGTCTTGATTTCTTGGGGCCAGACCGCGGGGCCACCAGCCGCGATCCAGGCCATCGGGTGCAATTCCAGCGGCAACCGGACCCTGCGAAACTCACCGTCTTGCAGGTAGGGCACGTCGAGATATTCGACCCCGTCGATTTCGTAGGCGAAGCCGACCCGGTCGCCATGCCGATAGAACCCGCGGTACCGAAAGGGCTGAGTCATCGGCTTGCCGGCGACGATGGGCTGGTGCTTACCGGCCGCCTTGAGCCCGTGCATCAAGCCGCTGCGAATCGGCGAGAACTCGAGAAACTCGCCGGTCCAAGCGTGGTCATAAGTCAGCGTTTGTGGGTTGAAGCAGACCCAAAAGGGGGTCGCGGTAGGTTCGCTCGCGGTCGCCGCGCTGGCGGCGGTGCTCGAGGTCGTCATCCCCGGCAGGACACGGACGCAGACGCCACGCGGCACCGTCGTCCCACCGTTGCGGAACACACCGGCTTGCAGCGACCCCAAGTCGGTCAGGTTCCAACGGTTGTCTTCCCAGCCCGCCTCGTTTTGGTTGCCCCAGTGCCCATGCTCCGGTCCGTCCAACCCGGGATACTCGGCCAACAGCGGCGGCAGGTAAGCCTGACCGCGAAAGTAGTTCGCCTGCTTCGCGTAAAAGTCGTAGATCCGATCGCGATTGATGTGCGCTTCGTGGTTGGGCCAGGCCGCGGGATCGAGCAGTTCGCGAACCAGCGGAAACGTCGCCGGTCCCTGCAGGTGAGCTCGAGCCCGCGCCAACGTTTGATCGAGCTGCTCGGGGGACAACGCCCCCTCACGTCCGAGTTCGAGCAAAAAACGCAGCAGATCAGCCCGCTCGCCCGAGGTCATGGCGGCGGTCAAGCCGTCCGGCATCAGTGACCCGACCTCGCGTTGATCTTCGATCTCGTCGACATCGATCCGGTGCGTGGCCGCGGTCGCCGGGTCGAGCAGCGTCAAGACCTTCGAATCCGCGCCGACCAGATAGCCGCGCAGCACCTGACCGTCCGACTTGATCACCGCCACGGTGCGATACTCGGGCGCGACGGTCCGCTGGGGCCAATAGACCGCTTCCACAACCTGAGCCGCCGATCGCCCCGCCGACAGCGTGGTCAGCTCCGGCCCCAGCGCGACCCCATGCCGACCGATGCGGTGGCAATTCATGCAGGCGAACTTGGCCGAGGCGAACACGGCCGCGCCGCGGGTCGCATCGCCATGGGTTCTCGCGTCGGCGATCAGCTCGTCGATCCGTTCGAGCGAGTACCCCGAATTGTCGGCTGGGTCCGGTGACGCTTTGGGCGCGGCGGGTTCGCTTCGCAGCTTGGCGAGCAGCGCATCCAAGCCGGCCAAGTTCTTGGCCAATCGCGTTTCGGCGTTCTCTTGCGTGTGGTTCAAGATCCCGATCGGGCCCTGATAACCGCTGTCACGGATGATCCGCAGCAACCCCAGGTCCAGGTCCCCTTCGCCTAAGGGCAGGATCTTTTTGTCGATGCGATCACCGCCGGCGACCATGCCGTTCAGGTTCAGGCAATCGAGGTGCGGCTTCATCTGGTCGAGCAGGGTGGCGAAGCGATCGAGATGCTCGTGGCCGTGGTGCAGGTTGTAAACGATGCCGACGTTGGGGAGATTCAATTCGCGGATGATCGCGAGCTGGTTCTCCGGTTCGCCGAACCAGCCGCCGTGGTTGTAGAGCGAGACGCGGCAGCCGATCTCGGCCGCGGCGGCGGCGATGCGTCCGATCCGCGCCGCTTCCGCCTTCACGCGATCACGCTGCTCCTGTTCCGAAGCGGTCGGCCCGCCACCTCCCGTGACCCACAATTGCGTCTGGATGTCGTGCCGCTTCAGCACATCCAGGATCAATCTCGCTTCGTCGCTCAGGTCGGTGGGGAACCACCAAGCGGTCAGCTCGATGCCGTGCCGCTTGATCGCCTCCATCTCGGCGTCGAACGTGGGGATGTGGTTGGCACGGTAATCGTACGCATACCGGCTTAGACCCAACCGCTGCAGCATCTCGGCCCGCTCGACCGGAGTTCGCTCGCGGTCATCGAACGGCACGATGCACCACGCGACCAAGTTGTCGCGGCGAAACAGTTCGGTCCCGTCGGCGGCCTGCGGGGCGGGCTTAGCCGAGTCAGCGGGCTGGTCCGAGCTGGCGGGCGGGGCGGGCTCCGGTTGCTGCCCGGGCGCCGAGGATTGTCCCCCAGCGAGCACCAGCATCAGCAGCAGGGAGCGGAGCATGACGGTTGGATGGTGAAAAGTCATGAGAGATCGATCGGCGGGAGGTCCGGGAACCGGGCTGTGGGAGGAGTGACAACAGTGGGCAATCGCCGCGGGCTCGCCGCGCAGGCAGCTCGGCGCGCGGCGGGACGCACTCGCACTCCAGGCTCCTCGGCGCGCATGGCGTCGGTTCGATCTTGGGCGGACGGCTGCCGCGGTCGAGTGGTTGCGGACTAGCCCAACCGCTTGGACGGGTTGGTGGGCGGGTTCGAACCTTTGGCGAGCGCGGTCCGCATTTCGGTGTCGGCGTTGATGTTCCGCATCTTGTAATAGTCGAGGA
>DITY01000300.1 GCA_002422955.1 Planctomycetaceae bacterium UBA6172 | reverse complement strand
CCCCGTCCCCTTTTCTGCCCCCGTCCCCTTTTCTGCCCCGTCGTCCCCTTTTCTGCCTCGTGTTGTCCGGAGACGGCGTTCGCCCCGTTGCGGCGAGGGTGTTGATTGAGGCGTGGTTCCCAGGGCTGTCACCGTTGGAGCCTTCGATGCGATTGCGTGTGGGGCTTGTCCGCACGCGGGGCGATACCCGGTTGGGGTATTTTGTTGTCTGTTCGGCATTCTCGGCTGGTTCCGCGGTCCCGACTTTTGTACCCTGCGCAGTGGTGGAAAAAGTGTTCAGTAACTATCTGCGAGGAGCTCCCCCGCCGGGTGTTCTGGACGACCGGGACCGATCACTTTGTTCCGCTAGACGATGCCGGGAGACCTCCCAGGCAAGTCGGTCCGTTAGCCAGCCGGGAGCACCGGTAAAGTCCGTCGTCCTGTACCCAACCCACTCGGAAGCGAACCTGAGGCCAGGCCCATGATCGGCTACTTTGAACTGTTCCCAGAGAAATGCGAGACGGAGCTTAGAACCGCACAATTTCTCGATGAAACGGATGTCATCCCCCGTGGTACGTATCTTTTTACGGAGTACTACTGTCAAGACTTGACCTGCAATTGCCAGCGTGTGCTGATCAAGGTCCTCCGAGCGGATGACCCCAAAGTCAAGCCTAGCGAAGTCGCCACAATCAGCTTCACCTGGAGTGACGAGCATGACGAAACCTGGGAGGCGACCGTTGACGAATTCGACAACCCGTTCCTTGATCCGTTCCACTTCCAAGCGAGCTATGCCGAGTCTTTCCTCGAGTTCTGGCACGACATGTACCGACACGACCCGGCCTACGCGGACCGGATAGAGCGTCATTATGCGGAGGTGAGAAACCGACCCGGGGTTCCTCGAGCACCCCGCATTGCCGACGTGCTGTTTGACACGCCCAGCGCCGACGACAGGCGAAAACGGCGCCGGTTGCTGGAACAACGAAATGTCAAAACGAAGTCGCGCCGCAAGGGAAGCTGACGCCCGGGTCCGACGCGTAATTTTCGGCAAAATTCAGAATGGCACCTTGGGCCTGCCGTGTCGGGCCGGAATTCAGGGGTGCTGCACAACCGCTAATGAACACTGATGGGAACGGGTGTTCTGGTGGTCAGATTAGCGTTCATCAGCGTTCATTTGCGGTTCGAAAGAGAGCTTTGATGTGCCCCGAATGCCCTTCCGGCAATATTTCGGCGCACCGCTGACCAGTCCCCCTTGCCTAGGGGGTTGGCGGTTTCGCTCTGGCGATGGGGCTGGGATCATGCCAAAATTGACTTGGGAAAGGAGTCTCCACGCATGGGTCAACACTTCATCGATTATTTCGCCTACCTGATGGTGCGGACGCTGGTTGCGGTCGTGCAGGTGATGCCGCTCGACATGGCCGATTCGCTCTGCCGGTGTCTGGCCACGGTGCTGTCGCGGCCGCAGGGGCTGCGGCGAAAGATCTTCGATCAGAACATGGATCTGATCTTTCCCGCGGCGACCTCTGGCGAACGCCAAACGCTCTGCCGGGCGATGTGGCACCACCTGCTGCTGATGACCTGCGAGATCGCCTGGGCGGCACGGCGGCTGCATCTGACCAATTGGCCGACGATCCTGAGGCTGCGCAACAACCGCGTGCTGCTGCGGCAATTGCTCAGCGACCGACCGACGGTGATCGTGACGGGGCACTTCGGCAACTTCGAAATCGGCGGCTATCTGTTCGGGCTGATGGGCTTTCCGACGGTCACCATCGCGCGGCGACTGGATAACCAGTATGTCCACGGATACGTCGCCCGTTTTCGTGGGACGCACGGCCAATTCATGGTCGAAAAAGAGGGCTGCGCGGCATTGATCGACCGGCACTTGAGCCGCGGCGGGGCGATCTCGATCCTGGCCGACCAGCATGCCGGACCGAAGGGCTGCTGGAGCGACTTCCTCGGTGTGACCGCCTCCTGCCATAAGGCGCTCGCGCTGTTCACGCTAACAAGCGGCGCGCCGATGATGGTTTCCGGGACCGTTCGCCAGGGCCGACCGATGTACTTCGAAGGGGGCTGCTTCGCCGTCGCCGACCCGCGGGTCGATCGCGCCGGCGTCTGCCGTGGCGTTCGCGAATTGACCGGTTGGTACAACGAACAATTGGCCGGGTTGATCGCCCCGGCGGTCGAACAGTACTGGTGGGTTCACCGCCGCTGGCGCAGTCCGTCCAAAAAGAAGGCCAAACGCCAAGTCGATCCGTCGGCGGTCAATCCGTGTCCGTCGACGACGTTCCCTGATGCCGCCCGTGAAAGTGCAGCTTGATCGGGACTTCCGGGTACGGCAGGTGGTCGCGGAACACGTTCAGCAGGTACCGCCGGTAGTCCGCCGAAAAGGCCTTCGGTTCGCTGCACATCAGCACGATCGTCGGCGGCTGCGTGGCGACCTGAGTCGCGTACAGGATCTTCGGCCGGCGGTTCTGATACGCCGGCGGCGCATGCTGCTTGACGGCCATTTCGACGACGCGGTTGAGAATGCCGGTCGAGACCCGTTCCAACGATTGCTTGAACAGCATCGTGCCGTGGTTCAGTAGCGTCTTGACGTTTTTGCCCGTTTGGCCGGTGATGAACGCGATCGGCGCGTAGGTCAGCGTCGGAAACTCGTCGCGGATGTATTGCACCCAGCCATCGGTCGGGATCGTCCCGACGAGGCGGTCCCACTTGTTGACGACGAAGATTACCGGTTTGTGATTTTCGATCACATAACTCAACAATTGCTTATCGACACGGCTGATCGTGTCGACCGCGTCGAAAAACATCAGCACCACATCGGCCCGTCGCACGCTCCGCTGCGCGCGGTGCATGCCATAGAACTCCAAGTCGGTCTTTTGGCTAGTCCGTTTCCTCAACCCCGGCGTATCGATCGCCAAGAAGGTTTGGCCGTCCAGTTCGAAGCGGACGTCGACGCTGTCGCGGGTCGTCCCCGGCACCTCGCTGACGATCATCCGGTTGGTCTGGACCAGCGTGTTCACGAACGTGCTCTTGCCGACATTTCGACGGCCGACGATCGCGATCTTCATCTGCGGCGTTTCGAGCCCTTCGTCTTCGTCGCGAGGCGGCAGGCTCCCGAGGATCAGTTCCAGCAACTCCGGCCGATTCCGGTTCTCGCGGGTGCTGACCAACAGCGGCTCCCCATACCCCAAGGCTTGGAAGTCGTTGGCGTTGACGTCCAGGTTGTTATGGTCGGCCTTGTTGGCGACCAGGATCACCGGTCGCCCGACGGCTCGCAACCGCTCGGCGACCAACGAATCCAGCGGCATCAAGCCGTTGCGGATGTCGACCACCAGCACGATCACGTCGGCCGAATCGATCGCCGTTTCGATCTGATTGCGAACGTCGTCGGTCAGGTTATCGACGTCCTCGATCCCCATGCCGCCGGTGTCGACCAGCTCGAAAAACCGGTCGCCCTCTTCGACCAAGGTCGTCATCCGGTCGCGGGTGACGCCTTCGAAATCGTCCACGACCGCCAACCGTCGCCGGCCCAGCCAATTGAACAAACTACTTTTCCCCACATTGGGGCGGCCGACGATGGCGACTTGCGGAACGGGCATGAAATCGAACTTAAACGGTCAGTGAATCGGTGGGCGGGGGGCCGGGGAACCCAGCATTCTAGGCAGGATTCGTGTTTTGGGACAGGGTCCGCTCGCCAAGCAAAACCCGAGATCGCTTGCATCAATCACCGCGAACGCTTGTAATGACGGTCGGTCAGCAACAGGTCGTGGGCGAGAAGGAATATGGAACGGGATTTACAGCCAGAACGTATGGATGATCCCGAGTTGCCACCCCAACAGCACCTCGATGCCTTGGCCGGTCTGGCGCGGTTGAACCGTTGGACAGGCGTTTCGGGACCGATCTACCGCCGGCTGAAGCATTACGCCCTGGCTTTGGGGGGGCGAGTCCGCGTGTTGGATGTGGCGACCGGCTCCGGCGACCTGCCGATCGATTGGGCCAAGCGAGCCCAACGCGACGGGATCACGATGGAGATCACCGCGGTCGACATCAGCGACGTGGCGCTCGGTTTGGCCGCTCAGAAAGCGCTCACGGCCGGGGTCGATGTCCGCTTCGAGCGCCGCGACGTCCTGAACCATCGCTTGCCCGGCGATTTCGATGTCGTGACCTGCAACCTGTTCATCCACCATCTCGACGAAGCCTCGATCGCGCGGCTGTTGGTGTCGATGCAGTCGGCTGCGCGGCACGCGGTCGTGGTCTGCGACCTGGAGCGTTCGCGAGCCAATCTGGCCGCGGTCTGGCTCGCCTCCCGCTTGGTGACCCGATCGCCGATCGTCCACGAAGACGCCGTCCTGAGCATTCGCGCGGCCCTGACTCGTCATGAGTTCGCCAAACTGGCCAGCGAGGCGCTCGATCGACCGGTCCTGGTCCGCCGCTTGCCCCCCTGCCGATTCATGGCGGTGGTCGAAGGGGTTGCCCAGACCGTCGAGGAGCCGATTTGGGTGCAAGCGGCACAGCCCGCATGAAGAATACCCCTCACCCGATCCGCGAAGTCCTGGTCATCGGTGCCGGTCCAGCCGGATCGTCCGCGGCGATGCGTTTGCACGCCGACGGCTTCCAAGTCAGCTGGGTCGATGCCGCCCAGTTCCCGCGCGACAAGGTCTGTGGTTGCTGCCTCAACCTCGCCGCCCTGACCGCGCTGGCCGGTCTCGATTGCGATCGCCGCGTTCGCGCCCTGGTCCCTCAGGAATTGAACGCCTGGCATCTGACGGCTTCGGGCCGTTCGATTCACGCCCCATTGCCAGGCGGACTAGCCCTCAGTCGCTCGCTTTTCGACATCACGCTGATTGAGGAAGCCCGTTCGCGTGGCCTGGAGTTGCGGACCGGGGTTCGCGCCAAGGTCGTCTCGGTAACCGATTCCGAAGTGCTGGTCCACCTCAGCGGCGAGACCGACACGCCGCGCCGCTTCGACGCGGTGATCCTGGCAACCGGACTGGCCGGCGGCGGCGTTGCGAATTGGCTCCCCTGGGTCGTCGAGCCGCATGGCCCGATGGGGGCGACAGTCCTGGTCGATGATCTAGCCGGCGTCGCAGGGGGGACCATTCGGATGGTCTGCGGCCCTGACGGCTACGTCGGGCTGGTGCGATTGGAAGATGGCCGCGTCGATGTAGCCGGAGCGCTCCGGCCTCAGCGCCAGCCGCACGCCCATTCGGAAATGGTTAGTTCCACCGCTTCCGATGCCATCGCCCCCGCACCCAGCCCCCCGCGACCCTTGGCGGCGAAGCTGGCCGTGCTCGGGCAGATCAACGCGATCTTGCGGACGGCCAATTTGGGGCCACTTCCCGATTCGCTGGCCGGAAAGTTGATGGTCACGCCACCGCTGCGGCGTTCGCGGCGGTGTGGTCAAGGCCGCTTGTTGGCAGTCGGCGACGCGGCCGGATATGTCGAGCCCTTCACCGGCGAGGGGATGGCTTGGGCGATCCGCACCGGCATCGAAGCGGCGAGCTGCGTCGCTCAGCATCGCGATTCGCAAGACCTCGGTGCGGCCTGGCGCCGCCGCTACGCGGAGCTGATGCGGTCCCGCCAATGGCTCTGCCGCGCGCTCAGCCAAGGACTGCAGACGCCCCGCCGCGCGCGGCTGCTGGTNNGCGGCTGAACCGCGGCTAACCACCGGTCGGCTCCGTGAACCCTTGCGGATCAATCCAAGCCGCTTCGGGCCACGCTGACTATTTTCTTGTGGTTTGAAATGGCACCCCCTACATTCTGTCTTTGGCCATTGCCATGACCTAATGCCCGCGCGATCGCAACTCGACCCGCTTCGCGATCGTCCGCTCTTCTCCCTTGCCACATCCGGTCACTTCGAAAGGTGGGCTCCAATGGTTGCGAATCGTCGTGAAGTTCTAGTCGCCGAGTACCTACGGTCGATTTCATCCGCGGAACGTTTGGCGGAGGACTTGCCTAACGAACTCGCCGCGGAGTCCATGATGGAGTCCTTTTCGCCGGGTGCATCAGCCCAGGAGGCGGTGTTCGACAGCCTGCGGAAGGTGGAAAGCCACCAACCGCTGAGCATCGACGAGGCGGGGTTGCTGGAAGCGATCATCCTGCCCAAGGAACGCCCGGTCGTGCTGGTCCAGCGATCGACCTTCTCGATCAGCGATCCCCTGTGGGCCCACCTCGGCCAAGGGCAATGCCGGCGGTGGCTCGAGGCCGCGATCCCGGCGATCGGGCGGATCGAGCTGCCGAGCAACCCGGCCATCCCGTTCGGCGGGACCGGCTTCGTGATCGGCCCCAACCTGCTGATGACCAACCGCCACGTCGCCGAACTGTTCGCCCAGGGCCTGGGGATCCGGCGTGTCCGCTTCAAGCCGGGCGAAACCGCCGCCGTCGACTTCCGCCGCGAACAGGGCACGGACGATTCGTTGCTGCTGTCGATCGACAAGGTCTTGATGATCCATCCCTACTGGGACATGGCGGTGCTCCAGGTCCAAGGGTTGTCCGACGCGATCCGGCCGCTGGTCCTGTCGACCCGCGCGCCCGAGGAACTGGAAGGGCGCGAGGTCGCCGTCATCGGTTACCCGGCCAAGGATTGGCGAAACGATTCCGCCGTCCAGGACCAAGTCTTCGGCGGGGTCTACAACGTCAAACGGCTGCAACCGGGCAAGGTCCGCGAGACGAAGCCCTGCGCGAGCTACGGCAACACGCTGCAGGCGATGACCCACGATTGCTCGACCCTCGGCGGTAACTCGGGCTCGGCGCTGATCGATGTCTCCTGCGGCGAAGTCCTCGGCCTCCATTTCGCCGGCAGCTACCTGAAGGACAACTACGCCGTCCCCGCCTACCAGTTGGCCCGCGACTCACGCGTCGTCGACCTCGGCGTCCAATTCAGCGGCCGCGTCGCGGCGACGAACGACTGGGTGCCGAGCTGGCGGATGGCCGAAGGCGAGGAACTGGCCGGCTCGGCGGGCACCAGCGATGCCGACGAGGACAACGATACGGACGACACGGGTAACGGCGGTCCATCGCCGCTCGGTCCGGCAGACACGGGAACGACCAGCGTGACGATCCCGCTGCAGCTGACCGTGTCGCTGCATGCGCCCGGCTCGCTGAATGCACTGGGCTCTCCCAATGCGACCGGCTCGCCGGGCAGCCCCGTCGCGCAGCTGACCGCGCTCTCGCAGGGGTCTCCGCCCATGGAAGTCGAGAAGGTGCCGCTGATCGCCCCGAACCTCGACACCCGGGAAGGTTACCAGGCCCAGTTTCTCGGCCTGCGTGCCGGTCTCGAAGTCCCGCTGCCGCGGCTGACGACCAAGGGGTTGGCCGTCGCCGCGAAGCTCGATGACGGCTCGCCGCACCTGCATTACCACCGGTTCAGCCTGGTGATGCACAAGCAACGCCGGCTGGCGCTGTTCACCGCCGCCAACGTCGATTGGCGTCCTTCGCAACGGCTGATCGACGGCAAGAAGCCGACCCGCCGCGTGCTCAACGGGTTCGAACGAAATGCGTCCGAGAGCTGGGTCACCGACCCACGAATTCCTGAATCGCATCAACTTCCCGATTACTTCTACGTCAAGGACGGCCAAGCCTTCGACCGCGGGCACCTGGTCCGCCGCGACGATGTCGCCTGGGGGACCTCCTTGCAAACGATGCGGCAAGGGAACGGCGATTCCTTCCACATGACCAACTGCTCGCCGCAGATCGCCAAGTTCAACCAAGCCAAGTTCAAAGGGTTCAATTGGGGCGAACTCGAGAACATGATCGAAAGGCAGACGACGACCGAACGGGTTTGCGTCTTCTCCGGCCCGGTGCTCGACCCCCAAGACGCCTACTTCCACGGCCTGATCAAGCGGGGCGAAGAAATCTCGGTCCAAATCCCGACACGGTATTGGAAGATCATCGTCGCCAACCAAGACGGCCGGCCCGCGGCGTTCGGTTTCATCCTCGATCAAGACCTGGCCGATGTCGACCTGCACACGGAAATGGCGATCCCCGACGCCTGGAAACGGTATCTGCGTCCGATCAGCGAGATCGAACGGCTGCTCCGCGGGCTGGTCTCCCTGAAAGCGTTCCAAGCCTGGGACCAATACGCGATCGAACTCGGCGGTGGCGAGCCGCGCGATATGGAATACGTCACGGAAGCGACCGAGCAAATCGAACTCGAAGTCGCCTTCGAAGCGTCGGCTACCGGCGACAGCAGCACCGAAGCGAGCCAACAGCCTCCGGTCTATCCGGTCTGGTTCGGCACCAATCGCAAGCCCCATCCCGACGGCAAGTCGTTCGGCAACGAGCGGGCGAGCGAAATCACCCGCGGTCGGGTCCTCGTCCAAATCCCCAAGTCGCATCGCTTCGGCGAGATCGGGTCCAGCTGGTGGACACGGCTGAAACGCTGGGAGTTCACCGACGATACGCTGCGGATTCAAGACGTCGAGCTCGCGACCCGCGATACTTTCCTGAGCCAACTCCAGGCCGAGATGCAGGCGGCTAGCGACGCCGGTGACCAGCCCCACGCGCTGCTGTTCCTGCACGGCTTCAACGTCAGTTTCGAGGACGCCGCGATCCGCGCCGCGCAGATCGGCTTTGACCTCAAGGTCACGGGCGCCACGGCCTTCTTCAGCTGGCCGTCCCGGGGCAGCACGGCGGCCTACACGGTGGACGAAGCGACGATCGAAGGGAGCGAAGCGGCGATCACCGAGTTCGTGATCGACTTTGCCAAAAACTGCGGTGCCAAGAAGGTACACCTGATCGCGCATAGCATGGGCAATCGCGGACTGCTGCGGGCGATTCAACGGATCGCGGCGCGGGTGGAAGATCGCGAGGCGGTCCGCTTTGGCCAGATCATTCTCGCCGCCCCCGACGTCGATCGCGATATCTTCCTCGATCTGGCCAGACTCTACCCCGGCTTTGCCGATCAGACCACGCTCTATGCTTCGCGTCGCGATTACGCGGTCTTGGCGTCGTCGCTAGTCCACGCCGCGCCTCGGGCCGGGTTCTTCAGCCCCTACACGGTGGTCAACGGGATCGACACGGTCGCCGTGCCGTATTTTAATGTCGATCTGCTTGGGCATAGCGAGTTCGCCGCGGCGGAGGCACTGCTGCATGACATGCACGACCTGACCCGCAACAACACCCGTCCCCAGCACCGCCAACGGATCCATTCCGCCACCGCCGAAGGCGTCAAATTCTGGGAATTGGCACGCTAACCGCGCTAGGAATACCCGAGTTCGCGTCGACTGCAGTTCGTGGCCCCTGGGCCGCGTTGTACAGCATGCGAAAATCGCGGTGCAATCTTGGGATCGCACCGCGATTCGCAACCAGCTTCTCCCGGCTACACACTCGGAAGGAGTTTCAAGGATTACGACTAAGCGAGTTGCAAGATCGCGACATTGGCATCTTGGACCTCGAAAGCCTTGGTTTCCGAAAGCCTTGGCCAAACTTTCGTCTGCCGTACGGCAGCCTGGCCGATCGAATAGTAGGTGAACGAGCTGAGTTCGAACCATTCGCGGTTCAGGCAATTACGACCGTCGAACAAGACAGCGTTCTTCAGATGCCAACGCAAGATGCTGGGATCGGCGCCGAGGTATTCTTTCCAATCGGTCATCACGACGAGGGCATGTGAATGCTGGAGCGATCCGTACTTTTCGTCATGATAGGTGATCGCCTCGCCAAACACCTTCTTAACATTGGGCATCGCTTCGGGGTCGTGAACATGGACGTCAGCCCCGGCTTCCAGCAACTGCTCGATCAGCGTAAGGGCGGGTGACTCGCGAATGTCATCGGTACCCGGCTTGAAAGCCAGTCCCCAAATCGTGATCTGCTTGCCCTGAAGGTCGCCTTCGAAGTGATCGAATACCTTTTGCGGAATCACTTCCTTCTGGAGCTCGTTTACTTCGTCAACCGCATGAAGAATCTTCGTCTCGAAGCTGACGTCTTCGGCTTGGCTGATCAACGCCCGGACGTCCTTCGGGAAACAACTGCCGCCGTAGCCAGCGCCGGGCTTCAAGAACTCTCGCCCGATACGTCGATCGGAACAGATCCCCTCGCGAACCTTCTCAATGTCGGCCCCCAACTTTTCGCAGAGATTCGCCATTTCATTGATGAAACTGATCTTCAACGCCAGCATGCAGTTGGCGGTGTACTTGGTCATCTCGGCGCTTTCGGGGTCCATGACCAGCACCGGACACGGCCTTTCCGCCGATGCCACTAAAGGTGCATAAAGCTTTTGCAGGACGTCTGCCACACGCTTATTGCGAACGCCCAATACGATTCGGTCTGGGTTCAAGCAGTCGTCGATCGCGGTCCCTTCCTTGAGGAACTCGGGATTGCTCGCTACGTCGACCTTTCGACCGCGGCGAGCTTCCATGACCTGGGCGATACGGGCGTTCGTGCCCACGGGCACGGTGCTCTTGATAACGACAATGGCCCCCTCAGGAATCATATCAGCGACGTTCTCGGCCGCGGAAATCAAATACCCAAGGTTCGCGGCTCCCGATTCCGATTGAGGCGTGCCGACCGCTAGGAAAATCAATTCCGATCCCGAGACCGCCGTGTGCAGGTCGGTGGTGAACTTGAGAAAGCCTTGTCGAACCCCCATCTCAACCACCTCATCGAGGCCAGGCTCATAGATCGGCAACTTGCCAAGATTGAGGCCATCGATCTTCGCTTGATCCAAATCGACACAGGTAACCTCATGTCCTTGGATCGAGAAGATTGCACCCGTGACCAAACCAACGTAACCGGTTCCGACGACAGTAATTTTCATGGACGTGTTCCGAGCTGAAAAAATGGGAGAAGTTGTGTTGCGACG
>DITY01000171.1:3432-6566 GCA_002422955.1 Planctomycetaceae bacterium UBA6172 | reverse complement strand
CGTAAGGCTCTTCACGTAGCGGAACCATTGCCCGGTCCGACACGTCTGACGATGCAGAGGCAGCGACAGGATTGGGGAAACGCACAGTTTGCGTAGTTTGAAACATCTGCGTCGGTGATTACAATCGTGACCTATGGTAAGTTACGGGCGGTTTCGTCCCTATTGAGCTCTACGTCGGGGGAGTCTTGGTTGCGTAGGCAAGAATACCCCTTCAGATTCGCCTAATGGCGGTTGGCGCTGGACCCAATGCGACTACACTGGGGCGGCAGGCGCAAACATACAATGGCAACCTGACATGCATTACCAACCGCTAAACAAGATTTAGTGATGCCTTTTCTCACGATAGCCCCGTCGCTCGCATCTGTCTGGATCGCTGCTCTGGCGATCGGATTGGTCGTTGCGTTCATCATGCGGTGGGTATCGCATCGAATCGGCTTGGTCGATCGTCCCGACCCAACCCGCAAGCTTCATCGCGGCAACATTGCCCTGGGCGGTGGGCTGGCCGTGTTGTTCACGACCGGGATTGCTTTCGTCTTTGCCGATCAGATTATCGCTCCGGTTGCCGCCTGGAATGACGTCGTTTGGTCCAATCGCTGGACCACCCTGGCTATCGCCTGCGTGATGATCACATTGCTGGGGGTGGTCGACGATTATCGCCCGCTCAGCGGAAAGGCGAAGTTGCTCGGTCAAGTCGCGATCACCGGATTTTTGGCCTTCAACTGGCACCCTTCTGGGTTGGTTACCCTATTCGACTGGTCGATCGACATCGGCACGATATCCGGCCTGCTGCTGATGTTTTGGCTGTTGATCGCGATCAATTCGGTCAACCTGATCGACGGTGCCGACGGCGTCACCGGCAGTTTCGGAACGGTCGCGGCACTCGGAATCGCCGCTGTCGCACTGATCAACGGCAACCTGATGGTCTGCGTCGTCGCCGTCGCCCTTTCGGCCGCCTTAACCGCATTCCTGTTCTACAACCGTCCGCCGGCGACGATGTTTCTTGGTGATGCCGGCAGTATGCTGGTCGGCCTGATGCTGGGGACTCTCGCCTGTATCTCGGTTTCCGAACCGGGAACGCCGCAAAACATCCTGATCCCGATGTCTCTGTTGGGACTGCCGTTGATCGATTCCAGCGCCGCGGTGCTTCGCCGGGTCCTGACCGGCCGCAGCATTCTGACGGGCGACCGCGGCCACCTGCACCACCTGGTTGCCGCCCAATTGTCCGCCCGCGGTTATTCGCCCCGTTGGATGATTCCGATTATCGGAAGTTTGACGCTCTGTACATCGATCGGCGCCGCGGTCGGTACGATGATTTCCAGCGGCATGGTCGCCCTGGCATCGGTTTGTGCGTTGATCCTTGTCTTGGTTTCGCTGCGCATCTTTGGGCATGCCGAAGCCAAACTGCTGTATGCCCAGTCGCGCCGGGTCGGCAGCCGACTGCTACGGCCGGTGCGACGAAACGCCTGCCAGTCGCACAACAGTGGTGTGGCGCTGCAGGGTGATCGTCAATGGGATCACGTTTGGCAACCGCTGGTCGAGTTTGCGGAAGTCAACGGACTGTGGCGACTGAGGCTCGACTTGAACATGCCATGGCTGCACGAAGGTTATCACGGATCGTGGAGCCGCGGTGAAATGCCCGATTCCGACCAGCAGTGGTCGGTCAAACTGCCGATCGTCTGTCGCCAGCGTGTTGTCGGACGGTTGGACCTGGTCGGCAAGATCGAAGGGAACAGCCAGCTTGAATCGCTGGAAGCGTTCTCGTTCCTGATCGCCGAACTGCAGCCAGAAATGGAAAAGCTGGTCTGTTCGCTCGACGACAGCGCCATTTTCCCAGCGACTGCCAAGGTCGGCGGCAAGGCATCCGCGTCTCGTCGGCCAGGGCTCCGCACGGTGCCTGCGGGATCTTAAGCCACTACGTGCGACGCGTCGCGACAGTCTGCGCGGACGCAGCGTCGGGCGGATAGGGCGGTTCTCTGTTGACGCCCGTATTCACAATCTGGCAAGCCGATGCCACTTTGCTCCCGGGGAGAGCCTCGCGGGAGTGAGGAGGTGGGACGCGGCAAACTTCGGCGGTCCCCGGCGAAACGTAAGGTTTACAGCCTCCGGTGGATGCACCTCGCCGGAGCTTCAGACTGCTAGAGAGATGAAAAGTCTCGGCTACGGCAAGATGAGCCTACTGGGGGCCGGAGAAACAGCAGTCGCGCTCGGGAGCGACGCAGCGGCAGGGGTGGTGAGGCGAGGAAAAGAAGTCGGCGGCAGCGAGCGATTGCGCCCAGAGAGTGAAAACCACAATCAACTTTGACCCAATTCTCGTTTCGCCGAAATTGATGTTCCTACAGACTCTGTTGCGATCGTTGTTGTTTCAGCGATCTTCAAGGCCCTGGCACCAACAGAGACTTAAGGTGATGCAATTTTGCGTATGCAATGAGCATCCAGGCATCCGTTAGAATCGCCCACAGCGGGCGAGGGTTTCAAGATTGTCGCTACGCCATCACTTAACAATATCGGCTGCGCCTGTACCGATGCCGTTTTTAGGCAAAACCGCGAATAAATCGGGCAATCAATCAACCGCTAGTTCACGATTTTCCACAAGCGTCTTATGGTTAGATTTTATGCATCGTGATGATATTCTTAAACAGTTTTTCCGATACGATGGATTGGGTGTCGTTGGTCGAGTCGATTTTCCACCGGATTAGCCATTGGTTAGTAGTCTTGAAGCAAACGGCTAGTAAGCTATCTTCAAAATCATGGACGCAGTGCCATCAGTGGGACGAAGCAGGAAGAAGCGGGACGACGCGATTAGTTGAGCAGATCTGGACTGGTTGCGGCGTGGCTAGCGACTGGCTAGTTGGCCACCTCCTGCGCTGCACCTCGTTGTCATCGCGTTGGCCGCCAAACATTCGGCGGACTTGTCGACCAGAATTTGACGCTTCGTAAGGCCGAGGAGTTATTCGACAAATCAAAGGCACAGTGGCTAGCGCCAAAGCGGCTAATGGTTTTCGGATCGAGACTCAATGCGTGAGGGACATGCGTGTAGACGACCGAGGCAAAATAATTGATGTTTGTGGCGAGCCAACGGGAAATCACTTCCAATGTCAAACGATATTTCGATCGAACAAACCGGCGTTGAAACC
>DITY01000171.1:0-3375 GCA_002422955.1 Planctomycetaceae bacterium UBA6172 | reverse complement strand
TTGGTTGCCGTCCCATGGATGGCTTACTCGCGGTCGGACCGGGTCATCCGGCCGCCGCGAAATTGGTTCGCTTGGGGAATGGTCGCGCTGGGGCTTACGTCGATTGTCTTGTCGATCGTCCTGTTCTCGCCCTGGTTCAGCGCCGCCGGTGTGGTGCTGATCGGTACGGCACTGCTCTACTCGCTGCGCGGACCGCTCGATTCCAGCCTAGTGATCCTCGCGGCGCCACTTGCCATGCTGGTTCGTCTGCCGGGCGATTTTGACCAGCTTTTGGTGGTCCGCCTGCAAGGGTTGACGACTCGGTTCACCAGCCTGCTGCTCGACCTGATTTCGATTCCTCACAGCGTCGCCGGCAACGTCATCGAACTGATCAGCCGCGAACTGTTTGTCGCCGAAGCTTGCAGCGGGATTCAATCCGTTTTCACGATCGCGTTCTTATCGACGCTGATCGTCGCCTATCGGCGGCACCCGATCTGGTTCACCCCCTTTTATCTGGCCGCAGCGGTTGTGATCGCGGTGCTGGCCAACTCGGTGCGGATCGCGATTGTCGCCCTCGGCGATGCCAAGTTCGCGGCCGACTGGACAACCGGTTGGTCACACGACGCGATCGGTTATGTGACCCTGACCATGGCGGCGCTGTTCTTGTTGTCATTTGACCAACTGGTCATGTCGATCCTGCACCCGATTCGCAGCCACGACGACCAGCGATGGCCAAACCCGTTGCCGAGGCTGTGGAATCGACTGGTGACCAGCGAACTGGTGCTGCCGCTGCCTGCGGCCGCCGGCCCAGCAGACGCAGCGGTTGGCTTGGGAGCCGCTGCGGTCCGAGGGAGCGAACCCACCGCCACGATACAGCCGGCCGCGGTAGCGGTTTTACCCACATCCCAATCGCCGGCTCCTTCACGGCTCGCGTTTGCGACGTTGTCGGCCGCTGCGTGTGTGATCTTGGCTTGGTCAATCGTCCAGGTGGCACGCCGCTGGCAACCGCCGTCGTTGATGCGAGTGCCGACGACGGCTTATTTTGTCCCCTCGGAGAAAATCTTTGGCAGCGAGATCGCGACCGTCCGTGTGGTCAATTACGAAGTCGCTCGCGACAGCGATAACCCGCGATTGGGCAAGGCCGCCGACATCTGGACCGTCCAGCAAGGCGACTTGGTCGGCCAAATCGTACTGAGTCAACCTTACTTCGGCTGGCATGAACTTTGCCTCTGCTACGAAAACTTGGAGTGGCAGCTGCTGGACCGCAGTATCCTCGGTTCGGAATCGCAAGCCGCCGGCGTTGAAGGCAATGTTGCGGAGTATGCGATCGCGCGGTTTCGCAAGAAAGACAACCAGCACGGTTACTTGATCTTCAGTGCGATCGATTACCAGGGCAACATCGCCGCCCCGCCGCCGGGGCTCGGTGACCTGTCACGAATCACCCAGCGGCTGGTCCAGCCGGACACCGCTACGGACGAAGAGCTGATGATGTTGCAGTTGTGGAGCGAGACGCCCCAGGAATTGACCAGCGAGCAGCTGAGGGTGTTGAAGGACGCGTTCTTGACCGCCAGAACGGCACTACGAGCCGAAATTCGTCAATCGGAGGCGAACTGAGATGTTTAAGCTAAAGTTCCTATCCAACCTGCGCCGGTGGGTGATCCAGTTCATCGCCGCCTATTTCGTCTCGTTCCCGTTCTATCGCCTGCCCGCGGCGATGCCGTTTCTGCTGCTGGTGATTTCGGCGGCGGTCTGTTACGGACTGTTCCGCGCCGAAGACAAGGGCCTGCGGGCCCAGAAACTCGAAAACCAACTCAAGGCGGCCTACTCGCGGGAAGACTTCGAGACTGCTCGCGTCGTCCTACAGCGGAAGCTGAACCTAAGCCCCAACAGTCGCGACTTGCGGTATGACCTGGCCCAAGTCCATCTCGCCCTGGAACAGCCCGACAAGGCAAAGCAGATCATGCGGGCGCTGGCCTACGCGATCCAAGGTCCCGCGGCGATCGGCGATGACGACGATTCAGAGGTCGGCAAGTCATCCCAGGCAGATCGCGCCAGGGGCCGCGGCGACATTCGTGCGGCCAGGTGGTTACTGGAAAAACAGTTCGTCGGCCGGCCCTGGAGCGAGATGTCCGACGCCGAGAAGAACGAAGCGGGGTACTTGTTGCAGTGGATCAGCAGCAATAAGCCNNGCAACCCGCTTTACGGGCTGCAGGCCGCGATCGTTGCCCAGGGGAACGGCATGGCCGATGACGCCAAGGATTACGCGCGTCAGGCCCTCCGGGCGGCCACGACGATTGCGCAAAACGAACCGAACAATGTGCCGATTCAAGGCGTGATCACCCAGTGTCACTTGATCTTGCAACAACACGAAGAGGCGGTCAGGAGCCTGCAAGCGGCGCTGCAGCGAGCCCAAACCGACCAGCAGAAGCAGGAAATCGGCCAGGCCCTCGGCGGCACGCTCGTCGCCTGGATCGACTATCGCGAGTCGAAGGAGGCTTTCACCAAGGCAGACCGGCTGTGGGCCTTTAACGTCCTCCAGCGGGCGCTGCAGTTTGCCCCCAACAATCCGCTGGTGATGGAAATGGTGACTCGGCAAGTGATGGCCGCCGCCAACCAGGAGAACGAACAGCTGGCGGCGATGAAGGAAGCGTTGGTTCAAGGAATCGCCCCAGGGTTTGCGCATTTCATCGAAGGGACCGTTGCCGCGATGAATGACGACGCCGACAAGGCGCTGTTGCATCTGGAACTGGCCAGCAAAACGATGCCGTCCAGCGGTTTGATCATGAACAACCTGGCATTCGTTTTGGCCAATCGCCCTGAACCCCAGCTCGAGCGGGCGCTGCAAATCTCCGAGCAAGCGATTCGCAGCGTCAAGAACCCCGAGCCGCACTATTATGAGACCCGTGGCCAGATCCTCTACAAGCTCGGCCGTCACCGCGACGCCATTTCGGACCTGGAAATCGGCTTAGCGATCCCGGAACTCAAGGGGAACGTTCATCGCTCATTAGCGGAATGTTACCAACAGATCGGGCAAGCAGAACTCAGTGCGGTTCACACCAAAGAGGCCGAAGAACTCGACCAGGCAAAGGTTGTTAAGTAGGTCTGAATAAGGAAATCGGTATACCGAGCAGGGCACTCTCCCTTGGGCTCTCGGTTCCAGAAATCTTTTTTTGAGCCCCACGAGCTCGTCTCGTGGGTGAATGAGGTTCGCAAGCGAGACCCCAAATGCGATAGGTCAGCGAATTGTAGAATCGTAGGCCGTAACGAGCGGAGCGCTGTTACGGCATGAATGAATGTTCCGGCACGGCCTTTAAGGCGACGCAGCCTGATTGCCGTAACTGCGCTGCGCTTGTTACGGCCTACGCGGTGCTGGCCTACGCGGTGCCGGCCTACGCG
>DITY01000162.1:9825-15642 GCA_002422955.1 Planctomycetaceae bacterium UBA6172 | reverse complement strand
GCGAAAAATACCTAGGTACCACGCCGCGTATCATCACGGAAAACGGCCCACGGTTCATCACGAAGGACTTTAAGGAGTTCATCCGGATCTGTGGCATGACGCATGCCCGAACCAGTCCGTTTTATCCTCCGAGCAACGGCAAGCTGGAACGGTACCATTGGACACTCAAGGGCGAGTGCATTCGTCCGCAATCACCGCTGAGCAAAGAGGATGCCGTCCGCATCGTGACCAAGTTTGTGACCGAATACAACGAGGTTCGCTAGCACAGCGCGATCGGATACATCACGCCGCATGACATGCTGGCGGGACGCTATCAGGAAATCCAAGACGCGCGGGATGTGAAGCTCGCCGAAGCACGTGAAAAGCGGTCTCAAGCCCGTGCGCGGCATCGCAACGAATATCGGTCCCGTTGTGCCAAGGTAAAATCCGCGGTCACTAGGGCGAACTATAATGAGGAAATCCGGTCGGAGGATAGGGCTCTGTTGGGAAACACCTCGAGCGCCGAACCGGTGTTGTTGGCAGGTGGTGGTGGCGGACTGGTAACAGCCGCTGCCGCGACCCCACTTGCCAATAGCCTGAATGCGTAAAATCCCGGGGGTCCGGGTGCTGGCCCCCGTTACCGCGAAGCCAGCCCAATTCTTACATCACCATAACGCTAAACGACACACTCGATTTCGCAGGTTCGGCTGAACCGATACAGTGTGGCGTTTTAAGACTCGTCATCGGTCGCGGTCAAATGATCGCGGATGAAGTCGCGAACTTCGAGCTGCACGAAGTAGTTGGTGTGATGGACACCCGCTTTGATGACCCGACGCCACTGAGCCTGGCCGTGGCGTTGATCGTTGAACAGCAGGGAGTCTCGGAGCTGCTTGGGTGGTGGTCGATGGGCCGCCGCTGGCGCCGCCGAAGTGCTGTCGAAGAGCAGTTCGTGAATCCCCGCGGTTCCCTGGTCATGCCCATCAAAGTAGCCTTTCAACAGTCCTGCCTTTTCCAGAACGGGCAAGCTGCTTTGCCATCTCGGGTCGGGCAAATAATTCGCCGCGACCACGCAGTACTCCGGCGGCGGCACTTGCAAGATCCCGGCATCGGAGCGTGACGTTGGCTCCGTCGGTACGTGCAACCCGGGGACATGGCTGCCGAGCCCCTGAGCCAATGCGAACGTAAGAAAGAAACTCAGCTTCCCATACAGACCGCTGTGATCTTCGGCCAACAGATTCGCGAACACGTCCGCCATCAGTGGCCAGCGTTTGGGATCCGCGAGGTAGGTCCGGGAGAACGTGGGGCCGACAAAAATAACCCGCCGGATCTTCATCGCGGGACGGTGGTTGACGAGTAGTTGATGGATCACCTGGGCGCCGCGGCCGTGGCAGATCACGTCGATCTCGATCGGCGGGCGACGCTTGTCGGTACTCCAAAGCTCGTCGAGCTGACTCGCCAGCAGCTCTGCGTTCTCCTGCGTCGATTTCGACAAGGTCCAGTGATCGAACCGGAGCACGGCCCGGTAATGGCGGAGCATCCAGTCGAGCGGGCTCTCGTATTCGCCGCTGTCGGGCGTTTCGTCATCACCCAACCGGATCGATAAATCGTCGATGATCGGCTGGGCGGACGAAAGCAACCCGTGGACCACCAGCAGCACGCGCTGCGCCTGCCCGGCGAAGAGTTGGCAATTGAGCCAATCCAGCTCATCGGGGGCGCGGTGGCTGGTGGTCATCGCCAAAGGTTTGCTGACCTTCGCGGAGAAGACGCGAGACAGTCCCTCACGGCAGACCTGCTGGCGATCAAAATCGGCGACCAACTCCGTGGGTGTTCGGCGAGATTCCGATCCGGTTGCCCTTTCGAGCGACCAGGATTGGATTTCGCGGGGCTCGAGCGAACTGTCGTCGCCGTGGCCGATGGCTTCTTTGAAAGCGTTGACCTGTTCGGCGTCCCGTTTCTCATCGAAGGTACTGAGGAATTGGCCGATCGGCGATGCGTAGCGTCGTTCGGATTTTGCAGCGCGGTCGGTCGTGCGCCAGAACCGAATGCCACCCCGTTCGAGCAACGCGATGCTCAGCGGCCCGGCGACCGCCGCGTTGCCATCGCCGCCACGCATCTCGGCGGGTTGATCCGGCACCGCGATCGCACCGACCGCTTCGACCGCCGGCACCATGGATGCCGGGAGCCCATGAATGACGGCATGGTTTCGCGACTGAGTCGATCGCAGTTGCCGCGATGTGGCGTTGAAACGAATTTCCGGAGGCAGGTTCGGCTTAACCCGTTTGGGGCTGGTGACCGGTCGGTCGGGAGTCCACATCGATTGCAGCAGTTTGGCCGTCGGGTCGCCGTAGAGCACGAAGCTGGACCAGGTGAGCGCGACCTTGGCGGGCAGGTTCTGGGCATCGCCGCTCCATTGCAGATCCTCCCAAATCGAAACCTTCGCCCGCCGCAATGACTCGCCGACGCTGTAACGTTCCCGCAGCAATTCGCGGTAAAAGCGGCAGGCCAGCTTTCGGGCCTCCTCGTCGTTGACCGGCCACAACGGGGCGATGTAGGAAGCGACCCCCTGGTTGATGCAGGCCGTGGCCAAACCGGTCACGTCGCCAACCTGCTCACCGTCAGGAGCCCCATCCATCCCGGCCTCGCAGGCGTTCGCAAAAATCAGCCAAGGGCGAAAGTTCGACCAGGAGAGCACATTCTTGATCTCCCGGGCGCGAAGCAACCCGTCGCTGAGCACCCAGGCGCTGCCGTCCGGGTCGGACTTCGAGTAATAACTGTGTCCCGCGAAATGGATCAGGTCGAACGCGCCGTCGCGGAAAAAGCTCCGCATGTCGTTGACGGATACGCGCTTGTCGATCAACGCTTTGACATTCAGCTCGATCACTCCCGCCATCTCGTCGTTGAGTTGTTCGAAAGCGCGGACGATCGTCTCCGCTTCGAGCCGCGCGTGGGGCAGCCGCCGGATCGGCATGTTCCGCGACGCCATCTTGCCGAGGAACGCGTCGTCGTAGGTCGGGTCGCCGACGACCAGGATCCGGATCACGTCATTGACCCGCCGCGGAACCTGCTGCACAAAACGCGATTCGACGAACACTTGTCGTCCCAACGCGAATCGCTCCCCCAACGTGCTCTGGCGGTCGAACATCAATTCCCATGGGTACCGCATCAGTTCGCGGGGCAACTGCAGCGTCAGATGGGGCGTTTCGGATCGCTCGGCAACGATCGCACCGCGCTCGGCCTCGATCGCCTTGACCAAGTCCTGGATGACGTCTTCGCCGAGGGTGGTGCCGAGCGCCCGGATGCTCGACACGATGTGCCCCATCCGATCGCTGCTATGCAACAACGCATGCAGATCATGCAACGTGGCGTCCAACGTCGAGCGATAGATGCGGCTCTCTTGCTGATAGATGACTGCGCCGCCGAGCGAAGGTTCCAAGCGGACCAAGAAGCGTTCCAGGTCGCTGTCGGCACCCTCCCGCCGCGCGCCGCGAAAGGCTTCGACCGGTTCGATCGAAAGGGTCAACGATTCGGACTCGCCCAACGATTGGAATTGGTCCTGCATGTCCTGGATGACGGATTGCTTGCTGATCAACCGCCCCAGCGCCGCATCGCGAGCGGCACTGCTGGCGTCGGCTAGCATCGAACTGATCACCCGCCACAGCGCGTGCGGGCGCTCGCGGATCATTTGGATAGCGCCGATCAGCGCCGACCAATGCACGCGTTTGGAAAAGTTGAGATTGGTGTAGCTGGGATTGGAGAGTGAGAAAAGCTTGCCGACGCCCGCGTCGATCTCAGCGGCGGAACGTGTCGGCGGCAACAGGATCGACAACCCGCGCGGCCGAATCTCCCGGCCTCGGATCGGCAACATCAACGAGCCACAGGCGCCGACTCCGCGAATCAGCGCCGGAGAATGCAGATGCGTGATCATCTTCCGCAGCAAACGGTGCAGCTTCCGCAACCGCAGCGACGGTGGCGGGGTCCCCGCACGCCTGCCCGGTTTGATCTTGCTGGCGAAGGCATCCTCCAGCAGTTCGAGGAGTTCGAAGAGGTCGACCGCGGGAAGGAACTCGACATCTTCCAACGCGGTGCCGACTGACTTCAGCCGCGCTTGCACCCCCGTTTCCGCGGCGGACACGAGTCCCAGTTGGCTCGGGTCGGTGGCTTTCTTGCAAGCGTCCAGCACATCCCAGTCGCCGATGCTGTGCATCAACGCGATCGCGACGGCATCCAAACAGCGAGCCACTTCCTCGAGGGCTTCGAGATTTACCGCGACCATGCACGGCGACGCGGTGATCGGATTGGCTTTCTTGACCGGCTTGCTAAAGGCTTTGTCGGTGATCTCGCAGATCGAGGCGGCGAGCGCCGCGCCGAGCGTGTCGCACTCGGAGCGGCTGCGCTTTTTGGATCTCGGTGCCGCGATCGCTTCGTCCCAGGCCCGGAAAATGGTTTGATAGGGCAAGCCGATGTCGGGGATCATCGACTGCGAGCCGACGTAATACTTGGCCAAGCCTTCGAGTTCGAACAGCACTTCGACGAACGCCGTCGCGCCGGCGTCGAACACGATCAGTTCCAACCGCGGATCCGCCTTGATCGGCTCGAGTTGTTCAAGTGCCTCGATCAAGACCTGCCGCAGGTCGCTGATGCCGAGCGACCCCGAATGAGAATAATCATGGCATAAGGAAAACAGCCGCTGATGCACCGCTTGGCGATAATTTCGGACCGATTCGGGGTCGTTCGTCGCGAGTTGCTGAAACGTTTCCGCAAAGGCGTCACTGGCGGGCTTCCACAAGTGATCATCGCGCACGGGGCGGAGCGGCTTGGGCAAGCATTCCGTCGGCAGGCTGTTGCGAACGTAGCGCGGATTGACGCCCAGCCCCGACAGGATCACGACATGTCGTTCGGCCGGGGCTTCGGCGATCCCCCATTTCAAGAACTCGGCGAGCGACTTGGGATCACCCGAATTGCTGCCGCGATTGAATTGGTGCCTGCACTTAGGCTCCGATTCACCAACCTGCGCGATGAACCGCTGCGTCCTGCCCGGGACGTCGTGCTGAATCACGAGATGGAAGTGCTTGGCGGGCAACGCCCGGGCCATCCGCTCGAAGTACTCGACGGTCTCAGCCTGGATGTGATTGTCGCCACACAGGTAAACCAGGATCGTGAGCGGCGCGAGCGGGCACGGTTCGCGCTGCTCGGCCGTATCGGACTGGGAAGTATCGGACTTGACCCGTCGACGCCTTGTAGCCGCTTCGGGGGCCGACTTCGCGGCGTTGCCTGGCGACTTGGAGCGATTCGCTGAGGCATCGGGCTGGACGTTCCGAGCGGCTCGCTTGGCCATGGGATTCATCTGCCTGTTGGAAACACACGCGATCGAGAGGAGAAGGCAATGCCCGACGTGATCGGTTTCATACCCGCCACCGAGGTTCACGACGCCCCGACGGTCACGAATCCGAAGGCACTCGTGATGGCCGACAATTATTTTCCCGCCGCGGTCAATCGAAACCCGGCGCCAGTCGGGAATCCGACTTCCGGCCGTCGAAATCCGGGCGCCGCCGGTCGCGGCGGAAAGCCAGAAGACGACTCACCATCAACGCCCGATGCGTTCGAACTCATCTTGGAGGCTACTTCGCCCCGCGGGGTGGGTCAAACGGATCCCGAGCAGCCCAGGCAAAACCGTTCAGAATTGGCCATATAATGTGCAAAGTCGCGCGAAACGGAACCGCATCCCGTCTGTCGAACCGGGGCCGACGCGTCGCCGGAAACCGTGCCGGGACCGCGTAACGGCGTCACGCGGATGCCCGACATCACCCATGCTCCGTCAGCGTATTGGCCAAATTGCCC
>DITY01000162.1:8771-9727 GCA_002422955.1 Planctomycetaceae bacterium UBA6172 | reverse complement strand
CCGTTGTAGCTGCCGCTGAGGTAGGCGTCGGCCGATTCTTGATCCGCGCGACAACCCGTGATCAGCACTTCGGGAATGTTCGTGACCGTGGTATCGCTGATGGCCTTTGACTTTCCAGCCTTCAGGCCACGGGGTCTGAACAAGCGACCGCGGTGTCGGTCACCCATCTCCTCGTGCGCGATATCGAGCGGACTGGGCAAGTAACGATTGATCACCGGGGTATCGAGGGGGGCGAATTGCCGGGTGATCGTCCCCGAGTGGCAACAGTCCATGACCAGCGTCAAGTTCACCCCCGGCTTGACCTTGTCGATTTGGATTCGCAGCCAATCGTCGGTCAACGGCTTTTTCCAATCGATGTCATGGGGACATAAGATCTCGTCCCGCCGGTCGGCTTCGTCGCCATTGGTGTCCTCCACATTCGATCCATGTCCTGAGAAATGCAGATAAAGCACATCTCCCGGTTTGGCGCCCTTGAATAGCTTTTGAATCTCTTTCTGCATTCGCACTCGGGTCGCGTCGCTATCCAACAGCAACGTCATGGATTCCGGGGTGAAGCCATAGTAAGACATCAGGACTTGCTGGATGTTGCGGACGTCATTGACACAGCCCCGCAAATCGGCACCAGGAATCTTATAGCGATTGATCCCGATCAACAACGCGCGTTTCTGAACGGCCATAAGATTTCCTTGTAGGTTGCCGTGTGAGTTTCCGCGGGCGTGTTTCCATGCGGGAAACGGACGAGGACCGGCGGAAACGGAGGAGCATCGATCGCGTGATTATTAAACACCGCCGAAGGCAATAGCAAGCGGCATCTTTAACAGCGGCATCTTGATCGGCCATGCCTGTCCGATCGCTGTCCTCACAGCCGACGGAAACAGGGGAAGCCCAAGGGGAAACTGGCCCATGGGGAAGCAAGGCCACAGGGGTACGGCACGACGCGAGGCCACCGGCGGCAT
>DITY01000162.1:6087-8762 GCA_002422955.1 Planctomycetaceae bacterium UBA6172 | reverse complement strand
ACGCTAATCGGAGGCTTGGATCATGAGTCGTCACGGATCAGGGCGAAGGACCTTTCTCAAATCGGCGGCGGTAGGGACGGCCGGTGGCTGGCTGGCTGACGGTTGGCTGCGCGGACTGACTCCGGTCTCCGCCGCCGACGCGAAGTTGCCCGCTGGCAGCGTCCGCTTCAACGACGACATCGAACCACTGGTGCGGTTGATCGAGGAGACGCCGCGCGAGACGGTGATCGAAGAGATCGCTTCGCGAGTATCGCTGGGCCGCGTCAGCTACCGCGAACTGCTCGCCGCGTTGCTGTTGGCCGGGGTGCGAAACGTCGAACCGCGTCCCTCGGTCGGGTTCAAATTTCACGCCGTGCTGGTCGTCCATTCGGCGCACTTGGCGAGCCTCGCGTCCCCCGATGCCGATCGTTGGCTGCCGATCTTTTGGGCGCTCGATTCTTTCAAAGGCTCCCAGGCACGNNGCGCCGGCGCAATTTCGCCAGGCCATGACCGACTGGGACGTGTCAGCCGCTGATGTCGCCACCGCGGCGCTGGCGCGGGGCCAATCTTCGGCCCAAGTGTTCGACGCCTATGCCGAGTTCGCCGCTCGCGACTTTCGCAGCATCGGTCACAAAGTGATTTACCTCTCCAACGCCTATCGGACGTTGGAAACCATCGGTTGGCAGTATGCCGAGCCGGTGCTGAGAAGCTTGACCTACGCGATGCTGAATCACGTTGGGGAACCGAACCCGGCGACCAGCGATCTGGCGCCTGACCGCGACGGCCGCGCCAATCAGGGCCGCACCGACTCGATCCGCGCCGATTGGTTGACCGGGCGCGACGATTCCGCCGCGACCAGCGAATTGCTGGTGGCACTCCGTTCGGTCTCCGCGGACGAAGCGAGTCGGTTGGTGGTCGAACAACTGAACGCCGGCGTCAGTCATCGATCGATCTACGACGCGTTGTTCGCGGCTGCAGCGGAATTGACGATGCGGCAACCGGCGATCGTACCGCTGCACGCGATGACCACCACCAACGCGATCCACTACGCCTTCCGAACCTGTGGCAGTGATTCGCTACGCAAGTTCTTATTGCTGCAGAATGCCGCCTTCATCCCGCAGTTCCGCGACGCGGCCCAAGGTCGTGGCAAATTGGAAGAACGCTGGATCGATTCACTGCAACCGGTCGCGGCATCGGGGTCGGAGATGCTGGTCGCTGACATCTTCCAGCAGCTCGGCAAGGATCCCGCCGGTGCCGCATCGCAAATGCTCGGATATTTGAAAGCCGGCCACTCCGTCGATGACGCGATGCGACATGCTCGCCAGTTGATTTTCTTGAAAGGGAACGATTCGCACGATTATAAATACAGTTCCGCGGTCCTGGAGGACTTCCAGCAGGTCACCCCCGCGTGGCGGGATCGCTTCTTGGCGGCGTCGCTATACAAAATGCGGCATGCCGGTGAACCGACGACGCCGTTGGTCGGTCGGATCCGCGAAGCCCTGACGAGTTGATTTTTTCCCAACCGATCGCATTTCTTCCTATCGACCGGAGTCCGCTATGGTTTGGCGTCCCTCGCGCAGGCACTTTCTGGGAATGGTTTCCGCGGCGACTGGCGTCGGCGTGCTGCGGGGCCTGCGGGCGGAGGAACCCCAGGACGCCGGCCCCTTACCGCTGAACCCACGAGCGACCGATGGGGACGAACGATTCGAGCCGAATTGGGACGAGCGGCTTACGGTCAGCGTCGGGAACGATCGCGGCGATTTGGTGGGAAAGGATGACAAGGTGCTGCAGGCCGCGGTCGATTATGTAGCCGGCAAAGGGGGCGGCACGGTCCAAGTCCTACCGGGGACATTCACGCTCCGCGGTCCCGTCTTTCTCCGCTCCGGGATTCGCCTCGTCGGCAGCGGCCCCGAGTCGGTGATCACCAAGATCGCCTCGCAGCAGGTCGAGCTGGCCGACGACTCGGATTGGTACGATCGCGAGATCACGCTGGCCGAGGCGGGCGATTTCCGCGTCGGGGATGGCATCGTGTTGCGAGCCACCAACGCGGATCACGGCGGGGCCGTCGTCATCAAGCGGACCCTCGTCGCGCGGTCGGGCAATCGCTTCAAGCTCGATCGTGGCTTGCGTGAAAATCTGTGGCTGACCGGCAAGCCGACTTGCGCCTCATTGTTCCCACTGTTGACCAGCGAATTGACGGCGGACGTGTGGATCGAGAATATCGCGTTGGACGGCAATCGGGCAAACAACGATCGGTTCGACGGCAATTATGGCGGTTGCATTTTCTTACAAGACTGCAATCGCTATACGATCCAGAATGTCATCGCGCGGAATTACAACGGCGACGGGATCAGTTTCCAGATCTGTCATGACGTGGAGGTGCGAGCTTGTCATTCTCATGACAATGCCGATCTCGGGATTCACCCCGGTTCCGGTTCACAGCGGCCGCGAATTGTCGACAACCGCATGGACCGCAACGATCAAGGGTTGTTCTGGTGCTGGGGGGTGAAATACGGGTTGGCCGAACGCAACTGGATGGAAGGGAATCGCAGCTACGGGATGTCGATCGGCCACTGCGATACCGACAATCTGATTCGCGATAACGACATTCTCTCCAGTGGCAAGATCGGGATCTGGTTCCGCGATGACGCTCGCGGCAAAGATTTCTGGGCGAATCGCAATCGGGTGGAGAACAA
>DITY01000162.1:0-6053 GCA_002422955.1 Planctomycetaceae bacterium UBA6172 | reverse complement strand
GGCATTCGCATCGGCGATCAGGTCGGCGCGGTCGAACTGAGCAACAACCGGATCGAGGGGTTCGCCAAACCGATCGTCGATCGGCGCGTCCTCGCCGGTTAACCTGACACTCGTTTGGCGAACGGCAAGCTAACTTTTCAATACCTGGAGACTTATCGATGAACTGGCGTCTAAATTCTTATCTGGTTTACGGGGCGGTCGCGATCGCGGCACTTACCCATCTCGGCCGCGCCTCGGCGCAAGCTCCAGCTGCAGCGCCGCCAGCGTCGGCGATCGCGACGCAGATGATCCCGGCCAACGCCTTGGCCACCGTGATAATCTTTCCGCAAGAGATCATTTCGGCCCCCGAGATGAAAATGATGCCGATCGAGATCGCGGACGCCTGGATGGTCGAGAACATCGGCGTCGAGTTGAGCGGCATCGAATCCTTAACGGCGGTTGTTGGCACGCCGGGCCCGATGATGCCCGAGTTCGGCGTCTGGATTCAACTCAACCAAGATCTCGACGCCAGACGGTTGAAGCGAGAACGGTTTGCCGGCCCGGCGGAGCAGGTGAGCGGCCACATGGCGATTCCCTTAGCCGACGTGCCGGGGGCCTATTTGCATCGCGTCGATCCCCGCACCTACGTCGTCGCCACCAGCAATTTCATGGGGGCGATGCTGACGACGAACGGCAAGGTTGGGCCGCTGGCACAATTCGTCGCGTCCCGTAAGCGCCAGACGCCGATCGTCGCCGCGATGATGATGGAACCGGTGCGCGGTCAAATCCAAGGCGCTGCGGCGATGATCACGCAGAACCAGAATCTGCCGATGCCCTTGACGCAATTAACCGAGATCCCGAACTTGACCGAGGCGGTCCTGATCGAGGCGAGCAGCTCCTCAAGCGGCTTTTCGCGGCTGACCTTGGTCGCCAATGACGATGCCGCTGCCGGCCAGTTGTCGAGGATCTTGGACGATGGGCTGCAATTCGGTAAAGACGTCGCGATGAATCAGGCGTTGCAGGGAGTCGAAGGTGAAGGGGCGGTACCGGACGCGACTCGCAACTATTTGCAGCGGTTGGGGAATGAGATCACGACGATGTTGACCCCCCAGCAGTCGGGGCAAGAACTGGCGATTCAGCTCGACAGCATCGCCGGCACTTACGCCAGTAGCGGCGTGCTGGTGGGGCTCCTGTTGCCGGCGGTGCAAGCGTCGCGCGAAGCCGCTCGGCGAATGTCGTCGAGTAATAACCTGAAGCAGATCCTGTTGGCTTTTCACAACTATCACTCCGCGTACCGCAACTTGCCCGCGGCAATTCAGCGGGACCCACAAGGGCAACCGCTGCTCAGTTGGCGGGTCGCGATCCTGCCGTTCATCGAACAAGCGGAACTCTACGACCAGTTCCACTTGGATGAGCCTTGGGACAGCGAGCACAACATCAGGCTGCTCGATCGGATGCCCAGCATCTATGCCGATCCGAGCCTTCCGCTGCCCCCCGGCATGACGATTTATCAAGTACCGACCGGTGACGGCTTGCTGTTCGAGCCCTCCAAGACGGTCCGTTTCGCGGAGGTCACCGACGGCTTGAGCTTTACGATCGCGGCGTTCGAGGCGAATGCCGAGATGGCCGTTCCCTGGACGAAGCCTGCCGATGCGAAGATCGATCCGACGAATCCGCTGGCCGCGATGGCCGAGCATCGGGCGGGCGGTTTCCATGTCGGGTTAGCCGACGGATCGGTGCACTTCATTTCGAGTCAGATCGATCCGCGGGAGTTTTGGGCGCTATTGACTCGAGCCGGTAGTGAAGTCGTTCAAATGCCCTGAGTTGGGCCGGCACCGCGATGCGACCCAGCGGGTGGGGAACCGCCCGCTGACGCCGCATCGGCGATCAGGTCGGCGCGGTCGAACTGAGCAATAATCGGATCGATGGGGTCGCCAAACCGATCGTCGATCGGCGCGTCCTCGCCGGTTAACATGACACTCCCCTGGGAACGGCGAGCTAACTTTTCAAAACCTGGAGACTTATCGATGAACTGGCGATTGAATTCTTTTCTCGTTTACGGGGCGGTCGCGCTCGCGGCTCTCAGCCAGCTCGGCAGCGCCGCGGCGCAAGCTCCAGCGGCCGCGCCAGCCGTGTCGTCGATCTCGACGCAGATGATCCCGGCCAACGCCTTGGCCAGCGTGATGATCTTTCCGCAAGAGATCCTCTCGGCCCCCGAAATGAAGATGATGCCGACCGAGATTGCGGACGCCTGGATGATCGAAAATATCGGGGTCGACTTGAGCAGCATCGAATCCTTGACCGGGGTCGTCGGTAGGCCGGGCCAGTTCGGCGTCGTGCTGCGTCTGAAGCAAGACTTGGATGCCCGAAGGCTGAACCGGGAACGGTTTGCGGGCCCGGCGGAGCAGGTCGCCGGCCACATGGCCATTCCCTTGGCCGACTATCCGGGGGCTTATTTGCACCGGGTCGACCCCCGCACGTACGTCGTCTTCACCGGCGATTTTTTGGGGGCGATGCTCGCCTCCGATGGCAAGTCGGGACCGCTCGCGCAATTCATGGCATCGCGGCAGCGCGAGACGCCGATCATTGCCGCGATGGTGATGGCGCCGGTCCGCGGTGAAATCCAAAACGCTACCGCGGGGATGGCGGAGAACCTGCCACCGCCCTTGGGCAACCTGACCGAGATCCCGAACTTGACCGAGGCCGTCCTGATCGAGGCGAACATGTCCGCGAGCGGCTTTTCAAGGTTGACCTTGGTCGCCAACAACGAGGGCGATGCCTCTCAGTTATCGCGAATCTTGGTCGATGGCATGCAATTCGGAAAAGACATGGCGATGAGTCAGGCGTTGCAGGGGGTCGCAGGCGAAGGGGCGGTGCCCGACGCGACTCGCAATTACATGCAACGGTTGGGGAATGAAATCAGCGAGATGTTGACCCCCAAGCAGTCGGGGCAAGAACTGGTGGTTCGGCTCGACAGCGTCGGCGGCACTTATGCCAGCAGCGGCGTGTTGGTGGGGCTCCTGTTGCCGGCGGTGCAATCGGCGCGCGAAGCCGCACGGCGGATGTCTTCGTCGAATAACCTGAAACAGATCCTGTTGGCCTTCCACAATTATGAAGCTACGTACCGCAACTTTCCCGCTGCGATTCAAAGGGACGAGGCCGGACAACCGCTGCTCAGTTGGCGGGTCACGATTCTGCCGTTCATCGATCAAGTGGAACTCTATAACGAATTCCACTTGGATGAGCCCTGGGATAGCGAACACAACATCAGGCTGCTCGATCGGATGCCCACCGTCTATGCCGATCCGAGCCTCCCGCTGCCACCCGGCATGACGATTTATCAAGTACCGACCGGTGACGGCTTGCTGTTCGATCCCTCCGAGGCGGTCCGTTTCCACCTGGTCAGAGACGGCTTGGCAAATACGATCGCGGCGTTCGAGGCGAGTGCCGAGGTGGCCGTACCGTGGACGAAGCCCGCCGATGCGAAGATCGATCCGACGAATCCCCTGGCCGCGATGGCGAAGCATCGAGCGGGCGGTTTCCATGTCGGGTTAGCCGACGGATCCGTGCGATTCATCGCGAGCCAAATCGATCCGCAGTTGTTTTGGGCGTTATTGACGCGCGCGGGTGGTGAGGTCGTCAATGCTCCCTGAGCCGGATCGGGTAGGATTCGGGCGAGACGCTGTCATTCAGCGCTAGCGTGGTCGCCTTGTGCCTTCGCCATACCAGGCCGATGGCACGGGGCGGTCCTTGTAAGTTGGGAATCGATTGTCGAAAGGAATGGAATGATGAAATCTCTCTTCGGATTGCTGGCGCTGTGGATGATGCCCGCAATCCTAATTGCGCTACCTCGCTTACCGACCGTGCACGCGGAAATACGCACGCCCGCGGTTCCCTCGCGAACGGCGGTCGAAAGTCTGAACGGCTTCGCGTTCGATTTGTATCGACGTCTGGCGAGCGATTCCGAGGAAAACCTGTTCCTGTCGCCGGCCAGCGTTTCGACGGCGCTCGCCATGACCTATGCGGGAGCATCTGGCAACACCGAAGCTCAGATGGCCAAGGTGCTGCGACTGCCGCGCCGCGACGTTCACCTCCAGACCGGTACTGTCGTCGAATACCTCAACCGCATCGGCAACCGGGACAAGTTGGAATTGACCGTCGCCAGCGCCCTATGGGGACAAACGGACCATCCGTTTCGCGCGGACTTTTTGGGTTTGCTGCAATCACGCTATCAGGCAAGCCTGCAACGGGTCGATTTTCGCGGCGATCCGGAAGCCGCTCGGCTGCGGATCAACGGCTGGGTCGAAGCGCATACCAACGACAAGATCCGTGATCTGCTCGGCCCCGGAGTTCTGACGCCCCAGACGTCGCTGGTGCTGTCCAATGCGATTTATTTTCGCGGATTTTGGAGTAGCCCCTTCGTCGTGAGCTCGACCCAGACGCTGTCATTTACAACGGCTATGGGCGAAAAGAAGCTTATTCCCACGATGTTCCAGAACGCGCCCTTCAAGTATGCGGAGGACCCGACGGCGCAGTGTTTGGAGATGCCCTACCAGGGTGGCGAACTGGTCATGACGATTCTGTTGCCGCGCCGCCTCGATGGGCTGCGTGGGTTGGAGCGTAGCCTTGACGCGGCCGCGCTCGTGAAATGGGTTGGCAAGCTCCGTCGCCAAAAGCTAGACGTTTACTTGCCAAAGTTCAGCCTGACGGCGGAGTTCAAATTAAAGCAGGTGCTGACCGCGCTCGGAATGCCTGACGCGTTCGATGAAGGGCGAGCAGATTTTTCAGCGATGACCGACAAGGGGAAGTTGTTCATTCAAGAGGTCGTTCACAAGGGGTTTGTGGACGTCAACGAAGAGGGGACCGAAGCGGCGGCCGCGACCGGTGTGATCATGGCACCGACATCTGCAGTCGTGAACAAGTTGGAGTTCCGCGCCGACCATCCGTTTGTGTTCCTGATCCGCGACGCGAGCAGCGGCCTGGTGCTGTTCGTAGGCCGCTTTAACGATCCGTCAGCCAAGCGTTGACGCTTGGTACCGGCCCGCCAGTGGCGAAACGACCGCTGCCGAAAGCCGGTCCTCTCCGCACCCGGGACGAAATCAACCTAACAGGAAACCCACGGCCTCAAGCCATCACCCCCACGCGGCCAGGGCAACCTGTGGGTTCGGGCTGAATGGGAAATTACCGGCGCAATGTCAATCGGCTAACGCGTGAATGGTATTGTGAATGGTCCCTTGGACCGGCATGCCCGTTGCCGAGCGGAGAGCGAATTGGATCTCCATGCACCACGTCGGTCGTAGGTCGGCAATGTCCAACGACAGGGTCTTCGAGTCGGCCGACAACTTCGCGCCGCGAACTTCCAAAGGCTTCTCGTCGTAGTGCTTGGACCCGTAGCTGGCGGTTCGCTTGAGCGACCATGTTTTGACCTGCAGTTTCTTGATGTCAACCGACGCCGGATCGAGGGCCTCTGTGAAGGTCAGCTTCATTCCCGACTTCGTAGCGCGGAGTGCGACGGGCAATTGCATGGGCTCTCCCGTGGCTCGCAGGCGATACAGGCCGCCAGGATGGGTCGCATTGCCGGCCCAAGCGAACATGCCGCAGAGATAAAGATGCCCATCACCTGGATGAAATCGTCCTCGCATCACCCCGGTGGGAAACGATGGAATCGGTAGTTCGATCATCCCCCCCTGCATCACGCCATCGACTTTTTCATGGGGGACGAGAAAGACTTTCCCGTAACCGTACGAAAGATTCAGCAGCGACCCGTGAAGCGGCCCCCATTTCGGAGTATCGACCCACAGCAGTTCCGCGGGCGATCGGTCAAAGGCGTTGGTGATCCAGCACAACGGTTGGACCATCGCGGAATCGGATTCGTCGTCGACATCGTGATACCCCAACATGTTGCCATAGAAATTGGGCTTCCCAGAATCGGAGAGCGTCACCCAATTGATGCGGTTCTTCGGATTCCAAAAACCTTCTTGATCGGTCACGACAAAGGAGCCATCCGGATTCAGACAGACCCCGTTGGCCGCGCGAAAACCGTTGGCCAGAATTTCCGTTTTTGAACCATCGGC
>DITY01000326.1 GCA_002422955.1 Planctomycetaceae bacterium UBA6172 | reverse complement strand
GGGTCACGATCGCCTGCGCTCGCTGCCACGATCACAAGTTCGATCCGATCTCCCACCGCGACTACACGGCCGTCGCCGGCATTTTCCTCAGTTCTCAAACGCTCTACGGCACGCCCGGCTCGGTCGGTGGACGCAACCGTGGTCAGCTCTTCGAGTTGCCTGAGGACGCGGCGTTGCCCGCGGGCAAACCTTCCCAGGACGCGGCAACGGTCGACCGCATCGCCAGGCAGCTCGAGGGCCTCCGCGAGCAACGGGCGGAGCTGCAACGAGAACTGGTCGAGGCTCGCCGGTCCGGCGCCGCGGGCAACGCGCGGCCGGGGATCAATCTGGCGCAGCTCAGTTCACGAATCGCGATGCTGGAAACGCAACTCGAGTCGATGTTTGACGACGGTTCGCCGAATTTGCAAGCGATGGCGGTGGTCGACAAGACACCGCCGCCGCGGGAGGAACCGCGCGGCCGATTCGGCAGGGACGATGCGGCTGGCAATCGCCGTCCGTTCCCCAATCGGTTCCCCGAGGCGGGACAGCCGCGGCCCCCGGGCGTCCCCGCGTTCGCCGGGAGGTTTCCGCGGCCGTTCGAGCTGACTTCGATCATCGACAGTCCGCAATTGATCCGTGGCGAACTCGATCGACCGGGTGAGCCGATTCCGCGAGGCCTGCCTGAGTACCTGGCCGCGAACCGCGATGTGGAAGTCGAAATCCCGCGTGACACCAGCGGCCGGCTGCAACTCGCCGATTGGGTGGCGTCCGCCGACAATCCGTTGACCGCGCGGGTGATCACCAACCGGGTCTGGGCCTGGCTGCTCGGCAAAGGGTTGGTCGAATCGGTCGATAACTTCGGGACGACCGGGCAAACTCCGTCGCACCCCGAGTTGCTCGATCATCTCGCCACGACTTTCGTTCGCGATCAGTGGTCGATCAAATCGCTCGTTCGCCAGATCGTACTGTCCGACGTCTATGCGCTCGCCAGCGACATCGATCCGGCGAAGGAAGCCGTCGATCCCGACAACCGATTGCTTTGGCGGGCCAACATGAGGCCGCTGGAAGCCGAGTGCTTGCGAGATGCGATGCTGGCCGCCGCCGGGGAACTTGACACCGCGCGCCCCGACGGCTCACTGATCTCGCAACATGGCGATTCGCTGATCGGCGGGGGGAATCGTTTGGTGGGGCTCGCCGAGGACCGGATCGTCTCGGCCGATGGCAGCTTCCGTTCGGTCTACTTGCCTCAGACGCGTCAGGTGTTGCCCGATGTGCTGAACCTGTTCGACGTGGCCGACAATTCGGTCGTATCGGGTGTGCGGGAGACGACCTTGGTTCCGTCGCAGGCGTTGTATTGGCTGAACTCACCCCGCGTCGAAGAACTGGCCACGGCCACGGCGCGCCGGGTGGTGGGCTCGGCTAAGGCAGCGGCGAGCGAACCGGTGGATAGGCGGGTTGCCGGGCCGGGACTCAGCCCATTCGACCGACGAGCCAGGATGCGAACCCAGCGACTCACCGCCTTACGGGAGCGAGCCTTGGCCGAACGCGGCGCGAGAAAAGCCGAAGCGAACTCGGATGCGGTGACCGATCGCGACTTAGTCGAATCGCGATTGCGAACCGCTTCGATGCTATTGCTCGCCCGCGATCCGCATCCGACCGAGCTGGACGCGACATTCGATTTCGTCACGACCCGGGCCGCCGACGGCGATCGCGACCTGGCGATCTGGACCTCGATTTGCAAGTCGCTGATCAGCAGTGGTGACTTCCGCTTTTTACGCTAACCGACAACCCTCGGCCGAACTGAGATTGCGCCATGTCCCTCGAATCCACCCGCCTTTGTGATCGGCGTCTGTCGCTGTTCTCGCGCCGCGAGGTCCTCCGGCATTCCGCCTGTGGCTTCGGTTGGCTCGCCTTGTGCGACCTGGCGACTCGCACGCGAGCCGCGGAGACCGGCGTGGTCCCGAGCGAGGCCCAGCCCCGGACCCACTTCCCTGCCAAGGCCAAGCGGGTCATCTTCCTTTGCATGCGAGGCGGGCCGTCGCATGTCGACACCTTCGATTACAAGCCGGAGTTGATCAAAAGCGACGGCCAGCCGGGGCGACGCAACGGCACGCAACTGCTCGCCAGCCCATGGGAGTTTCGCCAACGCGGCGAGAGTGGCTTATGGATTTCGGACCTGTTTCCGCGGTTGGCCGAGCATGCCGACAAGCTCTGCCTGATCCGTTCGATGCGGACCGACGTCCCGGCGCACCCGCAAGCCTTTCGGCAATTGCACACCGGGACGTCGCGATTCATTCGGCCATCGTTGGGTGCCTGGACGCTGTACGGCTTGGGCAGTGACAACCAGGAATTACCCGGCTTCGTCACGATCACGCCCCCCAGCGGCTTCGGCGGAGCGCAGAACTACGGCGCGGGATTTTTGCCTGCGGTCCACCAGGGCACTCGGTTCGGCAGCGATAACCGACCGATCCGCACAGCGTCCGTGCCGCACCTGAGCGGTTCCCAGCCGGCTGAGGTTCAGCGTCAGGGCCTCGATTTGGCTCAGCGTTTCAATGCCGCGCAGCGCGATGCGGGTGGAGGCCATGACCGCGAGTTTGACGGGCTGATCGAATCGTTCGAACTCGGCTTTCGCATGCAATCAACGCTGCCACAATTGCTCGACCTGGAAGCGGAGTCCGAATCGACGCTCCAGCAGTACGGGATCGATGGCGGACCGACCGATGACTTCGGACGCAAGTGCCTGATGGCCCGACGGATGGTCGAAGCCGGGGTCCGGTTCGTCGAAATCACGCATGGCAATTGGGACCAGCACTTCAATCTCAAGACGGCGCTCGAAAACAACGTTCGCGCGATCGATCGACCGATCGCGGGTCTGTTGGAAGACTTGGCCTCGCGCGGCATGCTCGAAGACACCCTCGTGATTTGGTCCGGCGAGTTCGGACGCACGCCGCACGCGCAAGGACGCGACGGACGCGATCACAACAACGAGGCCTTCACCTGCTGGATGGCGGGCGGTGGCACGCGAGGCGGGCACGCCCACGGCGAGAGCGACGAGTTCGGCTACACCGCGGCGGTCGACCCGGTCAGCATCCACGACCTGCACGCGACCATCCTGCGGATCTTGGGGCTGGACCACACCCAGCTCACCTTCCGACACGCGGGCCGCGATTTCCGTTTGACCGACGTCTATGGCAATATCGTCGAATCGATTCTGGCCTGATCGAGTAGTTCGGGTTAAGGGGTCAGGAGTCAATTGCCGGAACGGCCCTTCGGGTGCTTCGCACAATTGACTCCTGACCCCTTAACCCTCTCGCGAGTCGATTCTGGCCTGAGCGAGTGTTTGAGTCGCCGTACTTGCCGTGCGTCCAAATCGGCGCGCGTGCGGAGGCGAAATGCGGGTCGCGTTTTCTCATCTGACCCGAGGTGTGGCAGTGGGCGGTTTGCCGCTATCATGTGGCCTGCCCACCATCCGCCCGCCGGCCGCAACTCATCCTTGAGTACTCGTCGCGTCCGGCGATCGGAATGCCTCACCGCCCCCTCCTTGCCGAGAAACCGACATGAGCAGCGCAGCGCCGAGCGAACTAGCGACGGGGCCTTGGTGGAGACAGCTGACCGGCTATCACTGGTTCGTGTTCGCCATGGCCTCGATGGCGTGGATGTTCGACTGTCTCGACCAACAGCTGTTCATCTTGGCGCGTGAGAATGCGTTGACGTCGCTGATGGGTCCCGATGTCGACCCCAGCAAGGTCAAGACTTATGGCGGGTTTGCGACCTCGATCTTCGTCGCCGGCTGGGCCGTCGGCGGTTTGATTTTCGGTTCGGTGGGTGACCGGATCGGCCGCGCGAAGACGCTCGCCTTGACGGTGCTGATCTACTCGCTGAGCACCGGGCTGAGTGCCATGTCACGGAACGTCACCGACTTCTTCTTTTTTCGCGCCCTCACCGGGCTCGGGGTCGGCGGAGTATTCGGGCTCGCGGTGGCGCTGATCGCCGATGGGCTGCCCGGAAACGTTCGCGCCAAAGCGCTCGGCTGGTTGCAATCGCTATCGGCGATCGGCAACGTCACGGCCGGTCTGATCAAGCTCTCCCTATCGGGGCTGCCGCCGGAGGTGTCGTGGAAATACATGTTCTGGATCGGAGCCGCCCCGGCGTTCCTCTGCATCTTCATCATGTTCAAGCTCAAGGAGCCTGAAAAATGGATCCAGGCTAAGAAGAAGAGTCAGGAGGTCGGGGGACTCAAGATGGGTTCCTATTCGAGCCTGCTCGGCGAACCGCGATGGCGAAAGCCGGCGTTGCTCGGCATGCTGTTGTGCGTGTCGGGGGTGGTCGGATTGTGGGGGATCGGCTTCTTCAGCCCCGAGCTGGTCGGCTCGGCGCTCGAAGCATCGCTCCGGGAAGAGGGCTTGGATGGCGCGGAGCTGAGCGCCGCCAAGGGGCGATGGACGGCATACAACCTGATCATCCAAAACATCGGTGCCTTCCTCGGGATGCTGAGCTTCGCGAGACTCAGCCAGAGCATCGGCCGCAAACCCGCGTTCGCGATCGGTTTCGTGATGGCCTTTGCGGCCACGCTGTTTTTCTTTCGGTTCTTCGACAGCAAAGCGGACATCTGGATGAGCGCGGTGATGGGCTTTTCGCAGCTCGGTCTGTTCGCGATCTTCGCCATCTATCTCCCGGAACTGTTCCCCACCCGGTTGCGGAGCACCGGCACCAGCTTCTGCTACAACGTCGGGCGGTTCGTTGCGGCGAGCGGTCCTTTCACCTTGGGAATCCTGCAGCAGTCGCTCGCCACGTCGGCGATCGCGGCCCTGCCCGAGTCAGCCGATGCCGCGATGCAAACGGCGGCGAAGCTCGATGCCTTTCGCACGGCCGCTTGCTGGATGACCTCGATCTTTGTCCTCGGTCTGCTCGTGCTGCCATTCCTGCCCGAGACGAAAGATCGGCCTTTGCCCGAAGACGACGACGGCCTGCACTGAGTTAGCAGAATCCGCGAGCCCGTCTCATCGCCAGCTCGCCCCCGTTCGCGGGGCGGCTTTCTTGGCTTCGCTCACCTTTCCCTCCCGCCTCAACCACGGATCTCATCGTGCATGTCCGGTGTAAACCCAACGCGACGTTCCCATCGTCGCGGCAACGGGACGCGCTACCCAAATCACGCAAGCTAACGGAACGCAAGCGTGAGTCTTGGAAAAGTTTGAAAAGCGATAAGTACTTGCCACCGGTCTAATATCTTCAGAATGGTAATTCGTTAACATCAGCTTGGCTCGCTAGCGCCCGCGACCGGATCAGTGACGATTTTCCGTAGACTCATTCATTAGAGGGGGGGGGGTGATAGGGGGCGATCGAATTTTCATGCCATCGTCTCGGTTCATGCTGGCTGGTTCCGTTATGTGAAGCGGTCATGACCGCGACCAAGAGCGGCGTTGCCGCCTGGCATTTCATAGGTCGAAACACACAGGTCGAATTTAAAGTGGCCTCGCCAGAGGGTGCGAACAGAGACGTCGCGAAGCCGAAACGGCTTCTCGTGGCACTCGAATGCAGTATTAAAAATTTAATCAGCGGAAGTGGATCATGCGTTTTCAGCGTTGCAAGACCGGTCGTTCGAACTTCCTACTCACCCACTTCGAGAAGCTGGAATCGAGGCGACTGCTCGCGGCGGACCTAGCTCTGCCGCAGCGAATTCCGGGAGAAATCCTGGTGCAATACGTGCGGGACGTGGACCCGGTACAGCAAGGCGCTATCCGCGCTTCGGTCAATGCGCAACTGACCAGCGCTATACACAGCCAGGTCATGAAGGCCGCGGGCGCGGGCGAGTTGGAATTGCTATCCATCGATCCGAACCTCGATTTAAATGAAGCGGTCCAGTACCTGCGCCGCAATCCATTTGTGAGCTTCGCCGAACCGAATTATGTCTATCAGCGAACGTCGATTAGCAACGATCCTTATTATGTGAATGGATCCCAGTGGGGGGTCCTTGGCGATGACCTCCCGGCGCCCGTCGGCCCGACGGGCACGAGCAACCCGTTCGGGATTCAGGCCGAGAAGGTTTGGGCCGAGGACATCACCGGGTCGTCCCGCATCGTCGTCGGCATTCTTGACGAGGGGATCCAAGTCAACCATCCGGATTTGGTGAAGAATGCTTGGGTCAATCCTTATGAAATTCCTGATGACGGGATCGACAATGATGGCAACGGTTACATCGATGACGTTCACGGCTGGGACTTCGTTTCTGACGACAACAGTGTCTACGACGTGGGGCAGGATTCTCATGGCACCCATGTGGCGGGTACGATTGGCGCCGAGGGTGGTAACGGCTTAGGGGTAGTCGGCGTCAACTGGGACGTCTCGATGATCTCGTTGAAGTTTTTAGGTCCGTCAGGAGGCACGTCTTACGACGCGATTCGCGCGCTCGATTATTTGACGGATCTCAAGGTACGGCACGGGATCAACATCGTCGCCAGCAACAACTCCTGGGGGGGGGGCGGTTATTCGCAAGGCTTGCACGAGGCGATCATTCGCTCGGCTAAACAGGAGATCTTATTCGTCACGGCCGCGGGCAATGTGGCGGCCAATACTGACCTGACCGCTTATTACCCTGCCGGCTACGACACCACTCAAGCGACGTTGCGGGAATCCGCCGCCAGCTACGACGCGGTCATCGCGGTGGCGTCGATCACGGCGGGTGGCGCGCTTTCGTCGTTCTCGAGTTACGGGGCGACGACGGTCGATATCGGCGCTCCTGGCACGGGCATCTGGTCCACCGTGCCCGGCGACGGCTACGGGATTTCGGACGGCACCTCGATGGCCACGCCTCACGTCACCGGCGCGGTCGCGTTGTTCGCCGCCGCGCAGGGCTCGCGCGTCAGTGCCGCGACGATCAAGTCGGCGATTCTGCAAACCGCGACGCCAACGTCATCGCTGGCTGGCAAGACGGTGACTGGCGGACGGTTGAATGTCCATGAAGCGATCAAACGGTCTTCTTTCATCTCCCTGGACCAGGAGGTGTATGGCATTCCGGGGACCATCCGTATCACTGTCAACAGCAGCGCTGCCAATCTGAACAGCAACTCGGTCGAAACCGTCTCGGTCTCGATCCGCAGCACCACCGAAAGCGTTGCTGAGAACGTTGTGCTGACCGAAACGGCTGCCAACAGCGGGCGTTTCGTCGGTACGATCGCGCTGGCGAGCGGTATCGCTGTCGCCGATGGCCAACTGCAAGCGGCTCACGCCGATGAGATCACCGCTTACTACAGCGGCCTGAATCAGACCGCGACGGCCGGCGTGGATCTGGTCGGGCCGGTGATCACCGGCTTATCCGTCAACGTCCGCGCGACCAGCGGAAGGATTTCCTGGACCACGGATGAAGCGGCAACTACCGAATTGGTCTATGGGACCAGCCCCGAAAGCCTGAGCCAAAGCCATGCCTCGACCGCGCTGCTGTTGGGTCACAAGGTCAACCTGACCGGGCTTGTGCCATCCACGAAGTACTATTTCCAAGCCCGGTCCCGCGATGCCGCCGGGAACTTGGTGACGACACCGGTCGAGCAGTTCACCACCATCACGCCCGCGCCGATCCTGTTTGTGGATGACGATTTGGGTGCGGCCTACGAGACCTATTTCGTGGCGGCACTCCAAGCCAACGGATATCAGTACGACACCTGGGATTCCACGGCCGAAGGACGCACACCCTATGCGTTCGAACTCGCCGACTATCCGACGGTGATTTGGACGACCGGGACAAACTACAGCAGTCCCACCGCGGGTCTGTCGCCGCCCGAGCAGACCGCAATCGCGGGCTATTTGGACAACGGCGGACGGCTGTACCTGTCCGGGCAAGACGTGCTGTACAACGGGGTCACGGAAGACTTTCGCCGTCAGTACTTGAAGGTCGCCGGCTTCATCAACGACACCATCAAGACCAGTCACGTCGCCACCGGTATCGAAGGGAATCTGTTGAGCAGCGGTTTGAGCCTGCCCATCGCCCAGCCAAGCGACTTCGCCATGATCTATGCCGATGAAGTCTTGCCGACCGCTGACGCCGAGGGGGCGTTCCTGCACGGACGCGTCGGTAGCACCTATGGCCATTCGGCGGTCAATTACCGGGGCGATTACGACGCGGGCGGGTTCGGGATCGTGTTCACGACCTTCCCGTTCGAGACGATCAGCACCACCGCGGCCAGCCCCAACAACGCCGCCGCGTTCCTCCGCCGGACGCTCGATTACCTCTCGGCGACGGCCGACGACCGTTCGATTTTGGTTTCCGCCCCCAGTCCCTCCGCTGAAACCACGGAGCAGGGAGGGGCGGTTTCGTTTAGCGTTGTGTTGTCGGCTGCCCCCACCGCGAATGTCACCATCCCGATCACCTCCGGCGACCCGACCGAGGGGACCGTCAGTCCCGCTGAGCTGATTTTCACCCCGGAAAACTGGCACATTCCCCAGGCGGTCACGGTCTCTGGCGTGAACGATTTCGTGGCGGATGGAGATGTCGCCTATACGATCGAACTGGCCGCGGCCAGTTCCGGCGATGCCAGATTTCACGGGCTCAATCCGAACGATGTCCAACTGGTCAATCGGGATGACGATTCGGTAGGCCTGAACATCACCGGCTTGACCGGCACGAGCACGTCCGAAGCGGGGGGCAGCGTCAGCTTCGCGGTGAGCCTGAAGTCGGAGCCGACCTCCCCGGTGACGTTCAACCTCAGCTCGAGCGACGCCACCGAAGGCCTCGCCAGCCTGGCCCAAGTCGTGTTCACCGCGGCCAACTGGAACCAACCGCAAACGATCACCGTCAGCGGCGTCGACGACAGCCTCAGCGACGGGCACATCGCATACGCAATCCGTTTCACGAATTTTACATCGCTCGACGCGCTGTACCATGGGCTCGTCGTGACGGATCTGTCGCTCACCAATCTCGACGACGAACCGCAGTCGGTCGTGCTGTTCGCCGATAGCTTCGAGGGGCCGGAGTGGGGCGGTTTGTGGGTGGAGGACGCCCAAGACGATTGGTTCATTTCGACCCAGCGGGCCACCGACGGGCTCCACTCCGCCGAAGTCGATGGCTTGGCGAACGACGCGACACTCACCCTCAACAACCTTGGCAACCCGCTCGACATCACCGGCCATGAGAACGTCACGCTGACCTTCGCGTGGCTGATCGAAACGAGTTTCGACGCGGATGAGTACGTCGCGCTCGATATTTCGGCCGACGGCGGCCTGAACTGGACCGAGGGCGTTCGTCAGCTCTTGGGCAATCAATCGCCCGAAGGCCTCTGGCTGACCGAAGTCGTCGATCTGACACCCTTCACGTCGACGGATCTCAAGATCCGCTTCCGCAGCAAGGTCAGCGATTCGACCGAAGATGCGAACGTCGATGACGTTCGGATCATCGGCAGGTTACCCGGGCCCAACAACGAGCCACCGATCGCGGCCGATGACCTGTACGAGGTCGCCGAAGATCAGGTGCTGTCCGTCGATGCCTCGGGGGTGTTGGTGAACGATCTGGATCCCGAAGGCAGCCAGCTCACCGCGATGCTCGTGAGCGGGCCGAATCACGGCGCGGTCGCGCTGGATGCGAACGGAGCTTTTGTCTACACGCCGTCGCTCGATTTTTACGGACAGGATTCGTTCACCTACTTGGCGCAGGACGGCCAGCGGGCCTCCAACGTCGCGACGGTCCAGATCACCGTCACCCCCGTGAATGACGCCCCGACCGCGCAGGACCAGCCGTTGACGCTGGTGCGGTTCAACACCGCCAAAGTCCTGACGCTGGTCGCGGCCGACGTCGATAACGATCCGCTGAGCTTTAGCATCGTTACTCCCCCGCTCCATGGGACGCTCAGCGGCACCAGCCCGAATCTGACCTACACGCCCCACGTCAACTTCATCGGGATGGACCAGTTCACCTTCAAGGCTTCGGACGGGAATCTCGATAGCGCCGTCGCCAGCTGGTCTCTGAATGTCCTGCCGAACAACATCCCCACCGCGGAGCCTCAGTCCCTCCAGACCCTCGAGGACGTCCTGCTGCCGATCGAACTGGCCGGTGCGGACGCGGATGGAGATGCCCTCAGCTTCATCGTCGTCCAACCGCCGACCCATGGGACGCTCATCGGTATGGCACCGAATTTGACCTACGTCCCGCACGGCGATTTCAACGGGGCGGACAGCTTTACTTTTCGCAGTTTCGATGGGTTCGACATGAGCGCGGTCGCCACGATCTCGCTCGAGGTGCTGCCGGTGAATGACGCGCCGGTCGCGACCGCCCAATCGTTGTCCGTGCGCCAGGGCGACGTGTTGCCGATCGACCTGTTCGGCAGCGATGTCGATGGCGACAGCTTGACGTACACGATCGTGACGGGGCCTAGCCACGGGACGGTCACCGGGACGGGCGCGTCTCGAACCTACGTGCCGACCGCCGGTTTCTTCGGCACCGACAATTTTACCTTCCGCGTCAACGACGGTACGCTCGACAGCAACCTCGCCACGGTCAGCATTCGAGTGCAACCGCCGGTCGAGACGATCCTGTTCGAAGATAGCTTCGAGGGCTCTGAATGGAGCGGCAAGTGGACCGAGGATGCGCAAAACGACTGGTTCCGTTCGGCGCAGCGAGCGACCCGAGGGTCCTACTCCGCCGAAGTGGACGGTTTGGCGAAGAATGCGTTGTTGATCTTGAACAACAACGGGATTCCGATCAATACGACGGCGTTCACCGCGGTGAGATTGACCTACGATTGGTTCATCGAATCGAGTTTCGATCGCGGCGAGTATGTGGCCCTCGACGTGTCGATGAATGGCGGCATCACCTGGTTTCAAAACGTCAGAGGGATTCACGGCAATCAGTCGCCCGAGAACATTTGGCTCTCGGAAACCGTCGATCTCACGCCGTACTCGTCCACGAATTTGAAAATCCGCTTTCGCGCCAAGGTCAGCGATTCGGTCGAGGACGCCAACCTGGATAACGTCAAGATCGTCGGCATCATGTCGGACGCGGCTGGGGCTGGCGTTGGTGTAATGATGGCCGGCAGTAGCCTGATGGCCGGCGGCCCCAACCCTCGGGTCCTATCGTTCGGCAGCGTTGCGGCACGCGATGACTTCTGGGTTTGTCCCACCAACGGAGCGGACGCCAAGGCGTTAGCCGGAGCGTTGGCCCTGTTCAATCCCCGGGCTAACGTCAATTTCCCAGCGATGGACTCGTACTTTCAGACGCTGGGCGAGGATGAAGCCGATGACGGAATCGAATGGGGACCGGAAGACCTCTCCCTCGAGCTGTCTAGCAGTGAACTGGGCAGCCTTGCTCCTGACGCCTGAGTACTGCCCGGTCGAGCGGGTCGTTAGGGCGCGAGGCGGTCAGGGCGCGGGTCGTCAGCCGGTTGCCTCGTCATCCCACTCCGGCCGACCGCCTGGCGTCGATTTTCGGTCGTTTGGCCCGGCGGTAGGGCGGACGACGGGGCTTCCTGGCGGCCGAAACGCGAGGTAGCGGCGGCCATTTGGCGATCCGCGAAGATTGCATGTGGAATCGGCAAAAAAACCGTTCGGTTCGCGAAACCTTGGCCGGGCTCTTCGGTTCAACTCCTAGATCAAAAGCGAACCGCCCGGAAGTTAGTGGCTCCCGAGCGGTCCTGTTCCACACTCTCGGATGGGCCGGGACTGTGGTCGAGCGTATTGTAGATACCAGGTTTAACCGGAAGCAACCGAAATCGCATTGGCTGAGGCCAATGACAGGGATTTCGTTCGTCAAACGATGAATCCTCGGATTGTGCGGAGCCGCCTCTGCCCGATCGCGAACGGCCTCGCCGACAACCTGCATGGCTACTTGCATCGATCGACATTCGTCGCGGGAAAGCGAGCGAATCCGCGAGTAGCGGAGCGTTAGCTGACCCGTCGCCGCGGAGGGATCGAACGCGTACCCAGAGCCACTCCGATGTGAGGACGGCCGATGGTTGCGCAGGCATGGCGGGAGGAAGGCGCTCAGCCTTCGTCGCACGGGGTGGTATCAGGGGTGCTCACTAGCCTCGGGGTGCTGACCTTCACGCTCGCCATTCTCAGTATCTTGCCGGTCAGGCATCATGCCAGCGACATGAGCAAGCCGCTGTTCACTTATCTCCGCGAAATGCAGCGGGGCGGCGTATTCGAACTGGACGAAGCGACCCGCCAAGTACGTGATGGGACGAGGCACGCCCAGCCACGACACGTTCACTTCTTGGAAAACTGGATGCAGTGGGCGGCGGGCTTCGTCTATTCGCCGCTCCGGAGGACGCAAGACACGCACCGACTGATCGCCGGTGGGCTCGCCGAATGTTCGGAACGATCCCAGATTCTCAAAGGGATCGCCGAAGCGGCCGGCCTACCCTGTCGCTTCGTCGGCCTGAATGGCCATGTGGCGTTGGAGGTGTTCTATCAGGACCGCTGGCACTTCGCCGACCCGGAGTATGGCATGGTCCTGCCCTTCAGCCTGCGAGAACTCGAGCAGCCCGCCCAGGCCGACTATGTCCGCGACGCGCTCGCCATCACCGTCCGCAATCCGTGGGTGACCGAGCATTACATGGAGATCCTGCAGTCTGCCGAGGACAACGTCGTTTTCCCGGTCGGGGCAGCGATCAGTCCCCGACTGCACCGCCTGGAACAGCTCTGTGCCGGCCTGCTGTGGCTCCTGCCATCAACGTGTCTCGCGCTCGGCTGGACGCTGCGGCTCTATCGTGGCTGAGCGGTGCCCCGCCGGATTGTCGGTCGCGATCAAAACACGGAGGGGGCTTCGAGAAACCCGACGATGGCGCTCATGATCGAATGGAACGATGGGCCGATCATGAACACGAAGCTCAACACCAAAATCGCCAAGTACAGCACCCGCTGGTTGCCCTGCTCGAACATGATCAGCGACAGCAGCCCGCCGACCAGCGTGAGCGCCGACAGGCCGCAGAGGAAATTGAGACGGCTCGTGCTGTCGAAGTAGCGAAATTGCTGCAGTCGAAATTCGGCGTTGATCGTCGCCAACTGGTCGCTCAGTTCCGGTGAATTCGGTTTGACCGGCTTTTGGGGCAGTTGCGGGGGGCGAAACTCGTCCTTCAATCGCTTCACGTATTCCTCGTAGTTGCTGCGATACAACGCCAACATTTCCTCATAATGCTCCATCTCCAGCTGATAATTTTCGGACTGGACCGCGTGCTCCGCCACCCGCACCGGATACGACTCCTTGAGCGCCCTCAAGGTTTCCTCCGCGCGCAGATTATCCGATGAGAACCGGAGCCGATTCAGCTTCAGCACCTCGGACCGCAGGTAATAGGTCGTCGAGAGTGTGATCAAAAATGCGATGATCGTGACGCATTTGATCGCTGTTAAGAACTTTGGCGTTGGCATCGGTAGGGTCGCGAACGAAGAGTAGAAAAAAGGTGGTCGCACCGACTTACCAGCAGACGGGGAACGCAGTCGGCAAGCCAGGGCAATCGCGGGTGCGATCGGGCGGGGGCCCGATCGGTCGGGATCTTCGCCAGCCAGCAAGCCAGCCTGGCGGGCGACGCGGAGGGTGATTTGCCCGCACGCGTCCTCGAACAGCATACCCGAACGGCCCAGCGGGAGATCGCCCCGATCCGTTCTTCGAGTAATCCCCGCGAAATTAGCAACCCGATCGCTGCCACGAATGGCCTACGACTCAGGTCACGGGCCTCCGCTCGGTACACGGCTGCGACCGTTTATGTTCGCGGGCCTCAAGTGCGGCCGCTTGTGCCACCAGACGCCACTTGCGACCGCCTGAAACGTTAAGATAAGCAGAAGACGACCGACAGCTGATGACAACGAGCAGTCGACCGAGAGCGCCTTCGGCGGCGTGAATGCGTTTCAACAGCTTCCCTTCGTCACTCAATATCGACTTGGACGTGGCCCAACCGAACGGACGGATCGGGCCATGGAAAGGTAAAGGAGTGGGCTTATGAGCCGGATCGAATACTTCGCTTCGAATTATCTTCGTGGCACCGATCCCGAATGCGAAGAGATGGACGAGTGGTGGGAACACGATCCGCGCCTGTTCGAGGCCTACCTGGCCGGAGCCCGCAGGCTCGCCGAGGAGCTTGAGGCGTGCGGCGCCCCGTGCGCCGAGTTCGCCCAGGACCTGCTGGACGAGGAACTGTCGCCGGACGATCTGCTGTTCGTCATCGATCCGTTCGATGAGGCAGAGGGGTTCGGCCCGGGCTTGGTACTGCAGATCCGCGGTGGCGCGCCGGAACAGCTAGCGAGAGTCCCCTTCCCGCAGGAGTACCAGGAACGAATCCGGAAACTGCTTGGCAGGCAAATGCACGCCGGGGCGTTGGCGATCGCCTTCCGCATGTTGCAGGAGGTCCATGCGACGACTCCCGAGTTCGTCTTGACGATGGGCCCACTGCTCGCAAAGCATCTGCTCCAAAGCGCGAGTCTGACCGATGGCCTGCGGATCACGCTCCGCGAAGTGATCGAGTTCGCCGACCAAGCGATCGCCGATGGTTTGGTCCCGATCGGGTTTCGTGTCGGTCCCGCCAGACGCAATGACCCCGAAGAGCTGAACCTGGAGCGGATCGCCGATAACGAGGCCCTGTTGGATCTGCTCAAGCTGATGGATTCTTTGCTGGACGACTCTCAGGAAAATGACGCGAAGCTGGCTCCCACCGATCCGGCCCAGCCGTGGCTGTTCGCCGACCTGGAGGACGACGGCGACGATCATGACCGCGACGGGGACGGGCATGGCGGCCAACCCTATCACGACCCCGATGTGCCCTTTTAACCTCAGACGCGTGGCGCCGACCGGTCGTCTTCACCATCCGATCGAAGAACGCCGATCGAAGAACGGCAACCCCAACCGCCGCAGCCCGCGGCGGGCCAGACTGCTATTTATGCTCCTCGGTGCCGCCGAATCCGTTGAGATCCCGAAGACCAGCGAATCGACCACCGTCGGTTAAGATACCGCGGCCGGCCCTCCGCAACGGGCAGAGACCGGCGAAACCACGGGTTCCGCCTCGCTAGCAGGCCCACGGGTTCGGCCACCCACGCCCAATCGCTAAACGCTCTGGAACACGACCACGGATTGCAGATGACCGCCGCTCCCATCCCCACGCGATACGACCGCCGCTTGATCGCAGCCCTGCTGCTGGCCGCGATCGGCTTGGCAATGATGCTGTACCTGGGCTTCCGCCCCGGCGGACTGTTGGGGCGTCGTGTGCCGGACGAGGAGCTCTTTGTGACGCTCCGCCAAGCGATCAACGCGACCGAAAGTTTGCAGGCGGAGGCGGCGGACGAGGATTGGGAGTCGCTGTTCGCGGAGTTGCCCGAGGACCGTGCTGTCACGTTGAACCGCGCGCTGAATCGGTTGCTGGCGGTGGAGTCGTTGGTGGGCCTAGTCCGCCAAGACGCCGATACGCCGCAAGCCCGCGACGCCGCGCTGGCCAAGTTGCCGGAAGCGTTGTCGCGGGCTCGCCAGGCCGTCGACGACCACGGCAGCGCGGGGGCACCACCGGCTGAACTGCTGTGGCTCTCCAGCCGGATCGACCTCAGCGAGGCAGCGCTGCTGGAACCCGACCAGGCGAACGCGATCCGAGAAAAGGTTTTGCGAGCGATCTCGGACTGGGTGACCGGCGACCCATCCGCGACGCGGGGCGGCCAGGGATTGGCGGGGGTCTGGCTGCAGGCTCACGAGGAACTGGGATTCACCGGCCGTACGTTCGAGGCCCAACAGACGCTTGAAGCATCGGCAACCCTGCGACGCTTCTTGGCGCTGCAACCCGACAACCTGTACTTGGCCTTGCGGGCCGCGCGGCTGGGCATCGCGGCGCGGGATCCGGAGGCCGCCGCCGCGGTCGCGACGAGCCGCCAATTGTCGCGAGCGATCGAACCGATCCTGCGGCTCACAACCGAGGCGATCGGCCTGACGCCCGATGAACTGAGCCAGCAGATCATCGACGCCATCGAGGCCCAGCAGTGGCCGGATGCGGAGCAGAAAATGAACCTGTGGTTCAACGCCTTGAACAGCTCGGAACTCGTCAAGACCGATCGCAAACGCGTCTCCCTTCATCCGCTCGATCGCATCAGTTATGAAACCATGCGGCGTCTAGCCCAACAGATCAGGCAGGGCCAACCGCAGCCGATGGCAAGTGGCCCGGTGACCTTCGGCAATGTGGCCAGCGGCAGCGAAGAGGACGTGCTGGCGGCGCTGACCGTCGATATCGATCTGGACCTGAGGCCAGAAGTGGTCAGCCTATCCGAGCAGGGACAGATCACCGTTTCCCGCGTCGACCTCGCCGAGGGCACGCCGCCTGAAACGCTGGCGTCACTGAATCTCGAACTGGAATGCGCCGGCATGTTGGCCGCTGACCTGTTCATGGTCGACGCGTCCGACCCCAACCGCCTTCAGGCAACCCCCGCTACGGCCGAGCCGCCTGCCGCGCCAGGCAGTTCCGAGACGTCCGCCATGTCCGCCGGCGCCCCGCCCGCGCGGCACACGACGTTTCAATCCTTGGTCATCTTCGGGCCTCAAGGGGTACGATTGGTTGCCGTCGATGGCCGGCCGACGACCACGCCGGACGCCCGTTTGTCCTTGGTTGCGACGGAGACCGGCTTGGAGGATCTGGCCAACGTTTCGGCCGCGATCGCCGGCGATCTCGACGGTGACGGTGACCTCGATTTGGCCTTCGCCACCCGCGACCGCGGCGTGCGACTGTTCGTCAACCGCGGCAACCGAACGTTCTACGAAGTCGATCAAAGTGCCGGGTCGGGTTTTTATGAGAGCTCACGCGATGTCGCCGCCATGGCAATCGTGGATCTCGATCGCGACCTCGACCTGGACATCGTCTGCCTACTCAACGGTTCGGGGAAGATCGCGGTGGTCGAAAACTTGCTGCACCTGCAGTTCCGCTTCCGCGAACTGAGCGACATCCCCGCAACCCCCGGCGCCAAGTTCCTCCAAGTGGCGGACTACGACGGCAATGTGTCTTGGGACCTGCTGGTCGCCGGCGCGGATCAGACGCGGGTCGTTTACTCGCAAACGACGGATGCTGGCGCGTGGCGAGTCGAACAGGTGGAGTCTTTGGACCCGTCGTCCGCCAACCCGCTCGTCGCGGACTGGGACAACGATTCCTGGCAGGAGATCCTGTTCCCCAGCGCGGCGGATCAGGCCGCCCCTACGGCGAGGCGGCTTGGGGGGGCGGTACAAGCGACGGAGGTTTCGGTCGTCGGGGCACCGGCCGGTCGTTGGGTGGTGGCCCAGGATTTCGACCTCGACGGTCGCCTCGACATCCTATCGATCGAAGCCGGCCGCTGGCGGATCGATCGCAACACGACCGAGGCCCCCGGTAATTTTTTGAACCTTCGCTTTCGCGGGATCGACGACAACAGCGCGGCGAGCGGCCGGGTCAATCATTACGCGATCGGCTCAGTGATCGAGGCCTGGTTCGGGACGAACTATCGCGCGGCGATCGTCACGCAACCGACCACCCATTTCGGGCTGGGTGGCTATGAGACCGCCGACTCGTTGCGAATCATCTTCCCGAACGGCCTGACGCAAATGGTCCTGCGACCAGGCCCCAATTCGATGATCGAGGAAGAGCAGACGCTGAAAGGGTCGTGCCCCTACCTTTACGCTTGGAACGGTGAACGTTTCGCATTCGTTACCGATTGCCTGTGGGCGGCGCCGCTGGGCTTGCAAGTCGCTCAGAACGTCGTTGCCGCCGACCGCCCCTGGGAATACCTCAAAGTTGATGGCAAGTACCTGACACCGCGCGACGGGTTTTATGAGCTGCGAATTACCGAGGAATTATGGGAGGTCGCCTACCTCGACCACCTCGAGCTGATGGCGGTCGATCACCCCGAGTCCGTCGAGATCTGGACCAACGAGAAGGTCGGACCGCCCCAGATCGCCACCCCCCAGATCCATGCGTTTGCCGCCGAAGACAGGCTCCCGCTGAAGCGGGGCTTGGACACCCAAGGACGGGATGTGACCGGCGAGCTTACGGCCCAAGATGAAAACTACGTCAAAGCGTTTGACACGCGACTCCTGCAAGGGCTCTGTCCGCCGCACTGGGTGGACCTGGACTTCGGCCCCCTGCCGCCGGCTGCCGAGGACGGGAAGACTTTCTTGGTGATCACCGGCTGGATCCTGCCGACCGACTCCTCGCTCAACATCCAAATCGATCAGAACCCAGATCTGCCGGCGGTCGAGTTCCCCTCGGTTTGGGTACCCGACGCGACGGCCGATTCGGGGTGGCGAGAAGCGATCCCGTTCATGGGCTTCCCCGGCGGCAAGACGAAGACGATCGTGGTCGATGTCAGCGACGTCATCGTCCGCTCGGACCCGCGGCTCCGAGTCCGGACCTCCGCCCAAATTTACTGGGATTCGGCCAGCCTCGCCGTGCGCCGCGAACAACCGCCGATCAACACGCAGATCGCGCCGTTGGTCAGCGCCGATTTGCACGCCCGCGGCTTTTCGGCCAAGCGGAAACCGTCGGAACGCGCGCCGGAAACCTACGATTACGAATTGTTGTCCCCGGGACCGAAATGGCCGCCGCTGGGAGGGCGGTTCACGGACCTTGGCGATCGGCTCGAACTGGTCACCGCCTGGGATGACGCGATGGTGGTGATGGCTCCGGGCGACGAACTGCAACTCCGTTTCCGCGTCCCAGAACAGCCCGTCCCGCCCGGTTGGAAGCGTGACTTCATCTTGCACTGCGTCGGTTGGGATAAGGACGCCGACCTGAATACCTTGGCCGGCCAAAGTTCCGAGCCGCTCCCGTTCCGCGTGATGAAGAGCTATCCGCCCCTCCCCGATCAATCCGCGGACGGCGAGCGCGTCGAGGAACTCAATCGTCGCCACACCCGCCGCACCCAGTCGTTCCGGGCCTTCTGGTCGCCAATACGAGGGGACTAACGTAGGTCTCGCTGCCATACGTCGCGGAGTTCCACGTATTCGATATCAGCCATTTACTGTGCCAGTCGGCGCAGATCATCACGGAACTTCTGGTTGATCGATTTGAGGCTCTCGGCAAGCTTTTTCTGGCGAGCCTTGTCTCGACACGGCGTCGCCAGGATTTGGTCGCCGTTGGTGCTCAGTTCCAGCGGCTTCTCGGCGGAAATCTGAAGCATTTCCAGAATCGGCTTGTCGATCAGAGCTAGCGCATTGTCACACCTCAAATTAAGGTTGCAGCCGAAACTCTCAGCGAGGCCCGGCGATTTAGCGGCGGAGCCGCGGCAGCATTTAGCCGTGGGTGTCAGCCCACGGGATGGTTGCGAGCAACCGGTCGGAGCCGCGAAGCGGCGGCAGTGTGTGGTTTGCTGGCGCCGCTCCGCGGCTCAGGACGTTGGGTGGGTAATGGCATCTGCGGGCTCACGCCCGCGGCTAGTGCGCCTGTGAAGGCGATTGAATGGTCGGGTGAAAGTCCCGATCGGGGAATCCGTTAC
>DITY01000168.1:3828-26620 GCA_002422955.1 Planctomycetaceae bacterium UBA6172 | reverse complement strand
CCGATCGTTCGCGAAGTCGCCATGCTCTGGCGAGGCGTGCCAGGGCGGCATTCGTCGCTCGCCCACGACTTCCGCGATCATGTCCGCCCACCCCGCGACCTCTTCCGGATTATCCATCGCGAACGGGCCGATTTCGCCCGAACGATGGCATTCCAGGCAGCGTTTCTGCAGGATCGCGGCGACCGAGTTGACGTAGGTGATCTCGGCCTCGGGATCGGTCGATCGGGTGCGGCCGATCAAACAACCGACACTGCGGGTCGTGGCGACGGCGACCTCGCGGCCGGCCAGCGAATCGTCGATCGCCTCCCGCAGGTCGTGCCGTGTCGGTTCATCCTTGGCGTAGCCGATGCCGTAGGCGTCGTCGATTCGCCCCCAGTACTGAAGCTTGCCCTCGGGGTCGAAGACGAAAACTTCCGGGGTCCGTTCGGCCCCCACCTGGTCCGCGAAGCGATTGCCAGGATCCTTGAGCATCGGAAAGCCGATCGCTTGGCGTTCGACGAAGGCGGTGAGTTTCTTCAGCGAGTCTTGGCGGTTGCTGTTGATGCCGACGACGCGAACGCCGCGCGGCGCGTAGTCGCGGGCCAACTCATTCAGCCGCGTCGCGTAGGTCTTGGCGAGCGGGCATTCGGTTCCCAAAAAGGCGAACACCAGCAGTTTCGCGTCGACCGGCATCGCGATCGGCTCCACCGACCGGCCGCCCTCGGCCACCACGTCAGCGGTTGGCGGTTGGTCAGCGGCGAGTAATTCGTCGAGCGTCCAAGCGCGGCCGCGATGGTCAGCCAGATCGACCCGGTCGAGCTTTAGGCCCACCGGTGGCAATGCACGGGCGACGTCGGACGCCAGCCCGGCGAGGAGAACGCAACCGACCGCTAAGGCGAGCGGCGAACGGAATCGGAAACCGGCGGGGGTGGCGACAGGCCACGACAGAGTAAATCTCATGAACAACCACTGATCCGTGGACGGGGAAGGAACTCGACACACTGCCAAGACTCGTTCTCAAACCCGCCAACAGCCAAGAAGTTGCGGCGACGAGTCCCTATCAGCACCCGTTTGTCTGAACGCCGTCGGCCACTCACCCGCCTAGGCAAACCGTCAGCTCGCGTTCGCCGGCTTTTCCTTGGTGCGATACATTTCTCGCCAAGGGAGCTGGATCCCGCCATCGATCGTCAAGGTGCTGCCGGTAATGTATTCGTTTTCCGGGTCGCAAAGGAACGCCACTCCGCGTCCGATCTCTTCGCTCTTGCCGAGTCGACCCCACGGCAGCTGTTCACCCTGTTCGCGCAACGTCTCTTCGCTGAAGAACTTGCGCTCGCCCGGCGTGTCGATCCAGCCGGGATGGACGATGTTGACGCGGATCCGGTATTGGGCCAACTCGACGGCGGCCGTGCGGGCCATCTGGTCGATCGCCCCCTTGGCCATGTTGTAGGCCATCGATCCGGGCACGGCCATCACCGCGTGCGGGCTGCTGACGACGACGAGGTTGCCTCCCTTGCCGAACTCGACCAACTTCTTGGCGGAGGCCCGCACCAAATAGAACGGCCCCCACATGCTGACGTCGATCGTACGTCGAAAGCCGTCCATGTCGGCGTCGAGCATCAGCTTGCGGTCGCTGAACGCGGCGTTGGAAACCGCGATGTCCAACCCACCCAACCAGTTCGTCGCTTCGTCGACCAAGTGGTTGACTTCGCTTTCCGAGCCGGCGTCGGCCTTCATCGTCGTGGCGCGAACGCCCAATTCCGAGCAGCGGGCGGCGGTTTCTTCCGCGTCCGCGTGGCTGCCGGAATAATTGACAACCACGTCGGCACCACGGCGGGCCAATTCGATCGCGGTGCCGCGACCGATGCCACGTGATGCGCCCGTAACGAGAGCCCGCTTACCGGCCAGCGGCCGGTGGGTGGAAGAACTGGACATGCTGGATTCGGATCCTGAGTGGAAGAGACGTCGAAATGGAGTCAGCCTTCGGGCCTAACGGCCGAAAGTCTACTCAATCCCTTCGCTCTGGGCACCCTGGCGAATCGCGAACAGCCGGTTGCGGTTGGCGATGAACAACGTGTCGTTGGCGACGACCGGCGTGGTGTAGACCGCGGAGCCCATGTTGATCTCGGCGATCAGATTGAACTCCTTGGAAACTTCGAAAATTCCGATGTCGCCATCTTCATCGCCGATGTAGATCTTATTGCCCACGATCAGCGGACTGGCCCACGAGGCCGCGAACATGTCGTAGGTCCAATAACCCTTGCCCGTTTTGGCGTCGACGCAGTGCAGCAACCCGCTGAAGTCCGCGACGAACAACAGGTCGTCCTTGATCGCGACGGTCCCGCAGGTCCGGTGCATCGTCTGCTCGAACTCTTCCGGGTCGTTGCCGACGTAATGCCAAATGGCGGCCGAATTGGGGTTGTCCCGTTCCAGCTCGCCGTCCTTCTCGATCATCGCCTGCAGGCGGCGGTGGGGGATCGGGGTCTTGGGATCGTCGACGTGGAACACTTGAGTCGGGCTGACGTCGCCACGTTTGGTCGGGTCGATGCACCACAGGTGGCCAGCCCCTTCACCATGCTCGGGGTCTTCGCCGACGCCGACATAGACCAGGCCGTCATAGATCACCGGCGTGGCGATGATGTGGTTTCGCGTGGCCCGGTTGAGCGCGTAGAACGAGCCCTTGGGGTTGCAGTCGAACTTCCACAGCATCTTGGCCTCGCCGTTTTCCCCTTCGGCGAGGAACGAATACAGCCACCCGTCGCCGCCGCCGAAGATCACCTGGTTGACACCGCCCAAGGTGCCGTAGGCGGGGCTGGACCATTGACCGTGGAGCACGTTGGCACCGGGGCTGTTGTCGGTCCACAGCACTTCGCCGGTCTGGCGATTCATGCAGACGAAACTCGGGGCCTCCGCCTTGGGCAGCGTGATGTGGCCTTCGTCCACACCGTTACCGGTCGAGACAAATAACAGGTCACCTGAATAAGTCACCGAGCAGGAACACATGTTGTGCTGGCTGACGCCCAGTTGACTCATCATGTTGAACGACCAGACGACGTCCGCTTCGTCCAGATTCTCATAGGCTTCCGTGGTGAACGGGCCGTCGTTTTGACCGTCGTGAAACCCTTCGGTATCCAGACAAACGACTTCGCCACGGTTGGTGATGTACCACAACCGATCGCCGTCGACGACCGGCGCGGCGCAGACCCCTTGGTCAGGCCAGTCGTGAACCCTCCCGGTCGGCAATTTCTCGTTCGAGTGCTGCCACAGGAACTTGCCGTCCTTTTCGTCGAAGCAGACCAACGCCCCGAGGTCCTTGGTATTGGGATACCGCGAGACGTAGCCATTGCCGTTGTTGGTGCCGACAAAGACTTTGCCATTGGCGACGACTGGGTTGCCGTAGGTTTCCGAACCCAGCGGCGCCGACCAGACGACATTCTGTCCGCTCTTCACATCCCACTCGATCGGGATATCGGCATCTTGGACCGTGTTGTTGCGTGACGGGGAACCTCCCCATTGGGGCCAGTCCTTCTTGCCAACGCCCATCGACGCGATGTGCTTGGCCGCTTCGGCAACGGGATCAAAAGCCAGCGACTGAGATGCGGCGGCAGCGGATATCAACAGCGACAGCGCGGTCAGTTTGTAAAAACGATTCATGGTTCCGTTGGGGCGAGAGTCAAAAACTGGCGGGCGGGTTGCTCGAGTACGGGCTAGTTGGCGTGTACTTGAACGTTATCGATGTAGAACTCGGAATCGGTCGAATTGCCGACCAAACCGGGAGCACCTTTCAAGTCAGGGGTCGTATCGGTCGCTTCGATGACCCAGTCCTTCGGCTCGGCCGTATCACGCGGCCAAACCTTGGCACGCAGCGTGACGCCGTCAGCGACATTTTCACTCTGGAACTTGACCGTGTACCAGGTCTTGGGCTCCCATTCGAACGGCATCGTCTTGGCGAACCGCTGTTCCAATCGGGGCGTCCAGGACCGGATCTGCAGCTGATTCGAACCTTGCAGTTCGATCGCGTAACGCTGCGCGATCAGGCCGACATTCGGCAGATCCGCGACCGGCTTGCCGGCCTTGGTTCCGGTGGCGAAGAAGTCCGCTTGGATCGTGTAATTGCTCATGTCGGTTGGGCCGATCCAGGATTGGCTGCGGGTCCCTTTGGGGATGGTGCTGATCTTGACCAAGCCCTTGCCGCCGTCCTCGAGATCCTTGGGCTGGTGGCGATAAGCCGCCCCGGTCCAGGTCACGGGAACCTTGCCGTCCTCGAAGTCGAACGACCAGGGCAAGCTCGGGATCACGCGGAACCGGGCGACGCTTTCCAACTCGCCCTGCTTAGCTGTTACGTAAATGGCCTGCGGTTCGTTCACCATCGGCGCGACGAATTGATGATCGATGATTTCGCCACCCCCTTTGATCTCGATTTGGGCGTCTTCGACCTCACCGAGCGAATGGCCGTGCGCGTTGAAGCCGAGCACCGCGAAATCGGTCTTCTGACCGGCCCAGGCCATCCATTCGGCCGGCGCGACTTGAATGTGCGCGACCTGCTCCGGGTTGGGGCCTGGCGCCGCCACTTTGCGATCGGGCAACGGGGTCGGCTGCGAATCGTTCTCCGCGGCGCCGATGCAGTACATCGCGACGTTGGTGGGTAGGTAAATTCGGCCGTCATAAGCGATCGGCGAACCGAACACCTCGCTGCCGTCGGTCAGGCGAGCCTGCGACAGGACCTTCACCCCTTTGTCCGTCGGCTCCAGGATGTAAAACCGCCCGGTCGACTCGGCGGCATAGATCTTGCCGTCGCCATAAAGCAGCGAGGCGAACATGATCCGTCCCAGTTTCTGCTTGGCGATCTCTTTGCCGGTGGCCGCTTCCAGAATCAGCATCAGGCCGCTGTTGTCGACCGCGTACAGCCGATCGCCGATCTTGAGCGGCGCCGAACGCCCCGCGCCGAAGGCCGGGATCTTCCAGAGCAACTGGTCTTCGGTGATCTCGCCCGTCACGTTGCCGTCGAAGGCGAACAGTCCACCTAGGACGGTACGGTCCGCCCAGTCCTGCTCCGAGTGGCCGCAATAAACGATCCCGTTCTCATCGACCAACGGCGTGGTGCTGACCCCGCGCGGCGAGGCCTTGTATTCCCAGATCAACTTACCTGTCCGCGGCTGGACCGCGTAGATCGAGCCGTCGGCCCCGCCGAAGACCATCGCATCCTGACCGTTCAGGACCGCGAAGACGGGGGTGGAGTAGGTGGTGTCTTCCGGACGCGGCCGGGTGCTGTAGGTCCAGATCAAGCGACCGTCGCGTTTGTCGTAAGCCATGACTCGCTGCGCGGGGACCGCCGTCTCGGCCCAGCCCGTGTGGACGCCGCTGACGATCACCAAGTCTTCGAAAATCACGGGAAAGTTGGTCCGCCCGCCATAGGTGCTGAGCATCCCCTGTTCTTCCAACAAGGAATGTTCCCAAACCACCTTGCCGGTTTCTCCGTCGAGGCACTGCAGCAAACAGCCGACGCTGAGCTTGTAAACGCGGTCGGTCTCCGAATCACAGACGGGGCTCGACCACCCGACCCGTTCGGCCGGCACGTCGCTGAGGAACACGTTGTGGATATTTTCCCAAATCAGCTCGCCCGTCTTGGGGTCGAAGCAGACCGTCTTTTCGCCTTCGCGCGTCGTCTCGGGGAACGCGCGGCAGATCGCATACATCCGACCATTCATGGCGACGGGCGATGAACGGGCGGCGAAGTCTTCGATCCGCCAGACCAGGTTTTCGCCCTTGGGCGACCAACTCGTGGGCAGGTTGCTCATGTGCGCGTGGCCGTCGAGCGTCGGGCCACGCCAATGGCTCCAATCTCGCGGCGGCTCCGCGGCAGAGGCAACGGTCGCCAGGCTGAGCGTCGCGACCATCGCTCGCAGCCAGCCGCTGGCAGCCGACATCGCCGACCGCCGCACTCGTCGCGCGGGAGGGGTGGTGATCGAGGACGCGGGTTGCGAATCGTACTCCGCTGATTTACCGAGCCAAACGCTCATAGGTGTCACTTGTCTTCGACTGCGGGGGAGGGAAAGTAGGGGGCTGCGACTGAGGGGCAACCGCGGTTGGATCACCACCTATTTTAACCCAACCGACCGGCTGGGGCGAGTTGGCGAAAGTTTTTCGACTCGTTGACGACCTCAAATGGGGAGGATTCGGAGCGGCCAACCGGGGGCTACGCGGCGTTTCGTGTCCAGCGAAATTTCGGGGCGACAGTTGGCCAAGACTCAGAACGCACCGCGATCGGCGTCGCTGGGCATCCGCCAATCGCCCCGCGGCGACAAGCTGACCGAGCCGACCTTGGGCCCGTCCGGCACGCAGCTCCGTTTGAACTGACTGGAAAAAAAGCGGCTGAAAAAAGACTCCAACGTCACGTCGATTTCCGCGGCCGTATGGTCTTGTTCGAACTTCGCCCAGCCGGCGAGGTAACGAATCTTGTCGCGACTCAGCCCATACCGGATGAAGTGATAGAGAAAAAAGTCGTGTAGCTCATAGGCGCCGAGCGTCTGTTCGGTGCTCTGCCGAATTTGACCACTCGCATCCGGTGGTAGCAGTTCGGGCGAGACGGGTGTGTCGGCGATGCTTCGCAGCACCGCGGCCAACTCCGCGGACGCACAACCCGAGGCGACGTGGCGGACCAAGAACTTGACGAGCGTTTTGGGGATCGAGGTGTTGACGTTGTACATCGACATGTGATCGGCGTTGTACGTACACCAGCCGAGTGCCTGTTCGCTCAGGTCGCCCGTGCCGATGACGAAGCCGTGGCTCATCAGCAAAAAAGTCCGCAACCGCGCCTGCACATTCTCCAGAACCAGATCGCTCGCCCCATCCGCGGTGCCGACCAACTTGCTCTGCAACGACTCGACCGTGTCGTCGTCGGACAGCTCGATCCCCAACGGACGATGATCCAACACCCGAAAGGTGTCCAGCGACAACTGCCGGATATCGATCTGTCGCGGCGTCAAACCGAGCAACTCGATCAGCCGCTCGGCATTCCGCCGCGTGCCGCTGGTCGTCCCCAGGCCGGGCATCGTCAAGCCGATGATTCGCGACCGTGGCCAGCCGCGATCGTCGCACGCCCGCGCCGCCACCAACGCCGCCAACGTGCTGTCGAGACCGCCCGAAATGCCGATCACCAGCGGCAGGTCGGCTGGCAACCGGGAGACCCGCTTGGCCAAGCCGGCGGACTGAATCGCCAACACCTCGGCGCATCGCCGGTCGAGTGTGGTCGGATCCTGCGGGACGAATGGCCGGGCTTCGATCGGCCGCCTTGGCGGTCCGGCGGCAAGCGTCGCGCGAGGCGGGGCTACGAACACGCGGCGGAAGCTGCGGTCGATCATCCGCCGCCCCTGAGCGAAGGTCTGCGTCACGCGGCGGTCGTGCGTCAATCGCTGCAGATCGACGTCGGCGGTGACCGCGGTGAGTTCGGTCAGCGGCTCGTCGCCATCGCCGACATGTCGTGATTCGCCGAGCAGCCCGCCATTCTCCGCGATCAGGCAATGGCCGCCGAACACCAGATCGGTGGTCGATTCGCTGGGGCCCGCCGAAGCGTAGGCATAAGCGGCCAAGCAGCGGCCCGACTGGCTGAGTACCAATTCGCGTCGCCAGGCCGCCTTCTGGATCGTTTCGTTGCTGGCCGAAAGGTTCAGCAGCACGTTGGCCCCGGCCAAGGCCTGCAAGCTGCTAGGCGGGATCGGCACCCACAGGTCTTCGCAGATCTCGATCCCGATCACGGCGTCGCGGAGTTCGAACAACAGATCGATCCCCAGCGGAATCGATGCCTGGCCGATCCAATCGATCTCCGTCGGCTCGGAGCCATCGCCCGCGCGAAAGTGCCGGGCTTCGTAGAACTCGCGATAGTTGGGGAGGTATTGCTTGGGGACGATCCCGAGCAACTCGCCGTCCGCGATCACGAGCGCCACGTTCATCAGCGACCCATCGACGACCACCGGCGCGCCGATCACGACGACCGACCGCTGGCCGCGCGTGGCCTCACAAATCAGCTTCGCCGCGGCCTCGACCGCTTGCTGATGAGCCGTGGTCGCGAACAGGTCGCCACAGGTGTAACCGCCGAGCGCCAACTCGGGGAGCAGCAAGATGTCAGCATCCGTCGCGGCCGCGATCAGCCCGAGGCATTCCCGGGCGCAGGCCAACGGATCGCCAACGCGGACGCAGGTCGAAGCGGCGGTGATCCTGAGCAACCCGTGACGGAACTCGCGGTCGCCATGACCGACCTCGGGATGGGCCACTGCAGCTGATTTGCTCAAGGAAGTTTCTCGTGCCGATGATCCGACGGTGATCAGATGCCGAAGGCGGAACGCATCCGGTTCAACCATCCGGGGACGCGTTCGTAGGGGGCTTCGTCTTCGTATTCCAACGCCACATAGCCTTGATATTTGGCCTCTTTCAAGATCGTCGCGATCCGACCCCAATCCGCCTCGACGATTTTGCCGTCGGGCGTCTTTACGTTCGGCTTCAGCTGCACGTTGACGGCGTAAGGGGCGCAGCGGCGGATGTCGTCGTAGGGATCCGAGCTGATGAAGTTGCCGGTATCCAAGTTGATGCCGACCCAATCGCTCTCGACCCGTTTGACAATTTCCAACAGCTGATCGGAGCTAATGCCGCCGTGGTTTTCGATCCCCAGGAACACCCCTTCCTGTTTGGCGGTCTCGGCGCAGCGATTCACCGCTTCGCAAACATCGTTCATCTTGTCCGGCCCCTCGCCAAGCTGCTTGGCCGTGCCGGCGAAGATCCGCAGGTGGGGCGCGCCCAACACGGCGGAGCGGCGAATCCAGTCCTGAGCGTCGGCAATCTGGCTTTCCAACGCCTCGCCCCGCGCGACCGTGAAGTCGTTGCCGATCGCGGCCCCGCTGATCATCGTCCCCTGGGTGAAGGCATGCGCCTTGAGCGACCGCAGGTAGGCATCATCCGAATCGGGCGGCACGAAATAGGCCGTCAACTCCGCGTCGCAGCCATGGCGACCGCAATAGTCGACGAACTGATGCAGGTTCAGCGGCGGGCCATCGCCAGCGGGCTGCTGCTCGCGACCGCGGAAGACGGGGAAGTACTTGCGAAACGAGTAGGCGGCGATCGCCGGACGAAAGCGGGGGTCGCCGGTTCGCGTGATCGGACCCCGGCCCCATGCCGAAGCTGCTCCCCCGCCGATCAAGGCGGCGACGGAACCCGCCACACAGCCACTCAAGACCTGACGTCGGTTCAAGGGATTCGACATGGTGTAACCTCCGCGCAACCGGGTGATAGATTCTCGCGACCTTCCGCCGATCCTTCATTTTGCTCGCTGGTACCGGTCGACGCCACCCCGCGTCCTGGTCGGCGTGTCACTCGATCCGGCGGGTCGGACCCCGTCCCTATGGAACCGGGCGGCTGGCGGTTCGATCGACTACTACGTCTCAAAGCGTGCCGCGGTTCGGCCGAAATCATTCGGCCGCATTCGCCTGCACCCGCCGCATCACCTCGTCGACCAACCGGCGGGCAGTGTCCGTGTCGGGCGATTGGCTGATGTCGTTGTGAGCGAAATCAAGCTCCTGATGATCGACGACCCCGCTCAGCCGGGTCGAGCGGGTTGCGACCACGCCGTCGCCCAAGCCTTCGATCCACTCATCGCGATTCGCCGTCTGAAAGACGGTCTTCAGTTTCTCCGCTTGTTCCGGCCGCTGGAACGACTGCTTCGCCAGCAACAGCTGACCGACGGTCCGTACCCAGCCCGGGATCGGCCCCCCAGAACCGGCCAAGATCGAATACTGGACCCGCGGATTTCGTTCCAGCCGATCGAGCCGTTTCAGCACCTCGGAACCGGGGGCCAAATCCTGCCTAGCATCGCCGAGGAACTGGCCCAGGGCGGTGTCGAGCAGCCGCGCCGCGCGTTCGTCGATCAACACCCGCTGCTGATCGAATTGCAGATTCGAAAGGGTGCGTTTGACCTCGGCACTGTCGAGAGTCGCCAGCGACGATCCGGCGTTGGGGGGCGCGATCATGATCAGCCGGTCGACGCGGTCGCTCGTCCAGTCGGGTGATTCGACCACCTGGCGGGCAACGAGCCCGCCCATCGAATGCGTCACCAGCGTGATCCGGAACTGAGGCTGACCCGCGACGGCCACGGCCAGCAGTTCGTTCAGCCGGTCCGCGGCCGGCTCGACGCCCACGTTGCTGTCATAGCGAAACATCGCCGCGGGGATCTTGGCATCGGCCAATTGCTGACGGAGCGCGCCCATCGATCGCTCACCCGCCAGCATGCCGGGAACCAACACGACCGCCGATCGCTGGCCCCTGGCCGGTGCCGCTCGATCCCCCGCCTCGGGCCAATGGGCCAGCGGGACGAGTTCCCCGGTGGGCTCCTGACCCCATGCCGATTTCCCCGGCGCCTCAGTCGCAAGCGCCAAGAGCATCGCTCCCATCGCCAATCGGTAGATCCCTTTCCGCTGTGTCCCGTTCGTCATCCGTTCTCCCCAGTTTGCATCCGCTCCACACCGCGACAGCCGCTGTGCAGCTATCCAGGACTGCGTCGCAGTCTCATCCGTCCGATCCAAGACATCTGGACCAACCATCTGGCCGATCGGCGTTGCTTTCGTCGCATTGTAGGCCGAAGGGGCGCAAAAAAATCAGGGTCACCGCCGCAACCGCCATGCGGGACGGCAGGACTCAGGGGGATTTCTGCAGACAAATGCTTCGCGGCAGGCTTTTTCTCGGCGAAACGGCGGCCGGTGGCTGACAGTCGTTAATCTCGGAAGGGGTTCCCGAAAATCCGGCACCGCCGAGCTCAAAACCGAATCAGCGGCATGCGATTGCGAGCTAGAATACAGGGATCGCGCTGAGCGGGATGCTTTTCAGACTCTCGAGGCGCCCGGGGAGTGCGTCGGGGACCCCGCTCGAGCAGGCTCCTGGAGCACGAAGGCGGTCGTTGTCCCGTCGATCGGGTACCGGGCGTTTCCAGGTTGCGAAGTCATCATGAATGTCAGCTTGCTCGACCAGATTCCGCTGTGGGGCATCTTGCCGCTGTCCATGGTCCTCTGCCTGCTGGCCGTAGAAATCGGATATCGCCTGGGAACCTGGCGTTTTCAGAAGGCCGTGGGAGAAAAGGTCGAACCGGTGGCGGCGATGGTCGCGTCGGTTCTCGGGTTATTAGCGTTCATGCTCGCGTTCACGTTCGGGATGGCGGCCAATCGATTCGACGAACGGCGGCGTGTCGTCTTGGAAGAAGCGAACTCGATCGGGACAACCTACCTCCGTTCATCGCTGTTGCCCGAGCCCCAGCGGACACAAGCGGCTGAGTTGCTCCGCGCCTATACCACCCGCCGCGCCCGATACATCGAAGAGTACAAGTTCGATAAAGCGCTGGAAGCCTCGGCGGAGCTGCACCCGCAACTCTGGTCGCAGGCGAACGCCGCGGCCCAGCAGGACCTCAGCTCGATCATGACCGGCCTGTTCGTCCAATCGCTCAATGAGACCATCGATCTGCATGCCAGACGAGTCTTCGTGGGGCTTCGCAGTCGAGTCCCGCTCATCCTCTGGCTGACGCTGGGCTGCCTCACGTCGCTCGGCATGGGTTCCATCGGCTACCAAGCCGGCCTGTCCGGCACGCATCGCTCTCCCGAGATGCTGGCGCTCGCCGTCGCCTTCTCCAGCGTCTTGTTCCTGATCGTCGACCTGGATCGCGGGCACGAAGGTCTGTTGACCGTCAATCAGCAAGCGATGACCGATCTGGCGAACATGATGGAATCGGGGACGTTCCCCCGTGCCGAAACTCCGCAACGCTAGCCGTCCCAGCGGTCCTCATTTCCATCGACCTTTTGGCTGAGCATGCATCGATTCGGAATTTTCGGACAGCCCGCGCCGCTGGGCACGCAACTCACCCCGGACGGTGCCAACTTCTCGCTCTTTTCGCGGACCGCTAGCGGTGTCGAGTTGTTGTTTTTTGATCGCGCCGACGATGCCCGACCGAGCCGAATCGTCAAGTTCGATCCGTTCAACAATCGCTCCTATCAGTACTGGCATGCGTTCGTGCCCGGCGTCCGCGCGGGACAGCTGTATGGATATCGGGTGAAAGGCCCCCATGATCCGGCCCGCGGCTTGCGTTTCGATGGCCAGAAATTGTTGCTCGATCCTTATGGTCGAGGCTTGGTGTTTCCCAAGAACTACTCGCCCCAGGCGGCTTGTGAACCGGGCGACAATGCCGGCCAGGCGATGAAAAGTGTCGTCGTCGATCCGTCGGGCTATGACTGGGAGGATGACTCGCCGCTGCGGCTCCCCTCGGCCCGAACCGTGATTTACGAGGTGCACCTCAAGGGCTTTACGCAGAATCCGAACTCGGGCGTTCCGGAGTCCCGACGCGGCACGTTCGCCGGGCTGATCGACAAAATCCCCTATCTCCAGGATCTCGGGATCACGGCGGTCGAGTTGCTGCCGATTTTCGCCTTTGACCCGCATGCCTGTCCACTCGGGTTGGTGAACTACTGGGGCTATCAGCCGGTTTCGTTTTTCGCTCCTCACCCGAGCTACAGTTCTCGCCAAGATCCGCAGGGGCCGGTCAACGAGTTCCGTGATATGGTCAAAGCGTTCCACCGCGCGGGGATCGAGGTGATTCTCGATGTCGTGTTCAACCACACCGCAGAAGGCGGCCCAGACGGACCGATCCTGGGTTTTCGCGGGATCGACAACCCGACTTATTACATCCTGGAGCAAGACCGGGCGCGATATGCGGACTATTCCGGGTGCGGCAACACGCTGAATGCCAATCACCCGGTGGTCCGGCGGATGATCATCGACAGCCTCCGGTACTGGGTCACCGAACTGCACGTCGATGGCTTTCGCTTCGATCTNNCCGCCGGTGCTCTGGGACATCGAGTCGGACCCGGCCTTGGCGGGGACGAAATTGATCGCCGAAGCCTGGGACGCGGGCGGCCTCAATCAGGTGGGCAGCTTTGTCGGCGACGCTTGGAAGGAATGGAACGGCCGCTTTCGCGACGACGCGCGAGATTTTTTCCGCGGCCAACCCGGAGCGGTCGCCCATCTGGCCGATCGGATGCTCGGGAGCCATGACGTCTACGGTCACAAACAGCGCGGCCCCGAAGGGAGCGTCAATTTCGTGACCTGTCATGACGGTTTCACCCTGAATGATCTCGTCAGTTACAACGACAAGCATAACGAGGCCAATGGCGAGCAAAATCGCGATGGGACGAGTGACAACAAGAGTTGGAATTGCGGTATCGAAGGCCCCACGGAGGACCCGCTGATCGAGGCGCTCCGCAACCGCCAAGTCAAGAACTTCTTCGCGGTCACCCTGCTGTCGCTCGGAGTGCCGATGATCCTGATGGGCGATGAGGTCCGGCGTACCCAAGGCGGCAACAACAACGCTTACTGCCGCGATGACGAGTCGGTGTGGTTCGACTGGTCGCTGCTCGAGAAGCATGCCGATATGCACCGCTTCGTGAAACTGCTAATCGCTCGCCGGCTACTTCGGAACATGGATCATGAGCAGCAGCGGACCAGTCTGACCCAGTTGATCGATCAGGCCAATGAAACCTGGCATGGTGTCAAGCTGTACGAACCGGACTGGGGAGACCAGTCTCACAGCATCGCGCTCCGCGCCGATCTGAAGCCCGAGCGGATGCAATTTCACCTGATCCTGAACGGCTATTGGGAGGCGTTGGATTTCGAACTGCCCCCCGTCGCTCAGGGTTGGCGACGCTGGATCGATACGTCGCTCGAATCTCCCCATGACATCGTCGATTGGGACAAGGCAAGTCCGATCGAGGGCCTGACCTACCGGACTAGTCCGCAGTCCGTGGTGATGCTGATCGCCAAACTGGGCGATGGAATTTAGGCCGCTCGCCTTAGCTGGTTTGATCCATCGTCTGCTCGAGCGAGGATTTGGCCGTCTCTTGGTCCGGGCTGGCGGTCTCTTGGCGTCTGCGGGCGCCCCGCGCGTGGCGGCTCCACCAAGCGTCACCGTCTTCGACCGACCAGGCGTGCGAGTTGGGGCACTTGTTCAGCAGCTGCGCCAGGTCGCGGGCCGTTTGCGGCCGCATCGCACGCTTTTTCTCCAAACAGGACAGGATGGCGTGTTCGAGTTGCGACGAAATGGGCTGCTTGGTCCGTTCTGACGGCGGTGTCGGGTCTTCATCGACATGCTTGCGGCAAAGTTGCACGATGCTGTTGGCTTCGAACACCGGGCTGCCGGTGAGCAGGAAATAGCCGACCGCGCCGACGGCATACAGGTCGCTGCAAGCGTCGACGGACAGCGGCGACTGGATCGCCTCCGGGGACATGTACAGCGGCGTGCCGGTCAGCGCGTGATCCGACCTTTTCGAGTCGTCATCGATCGCCTTGACCAAGCCGAAATCGAGCACCTTGACCACGTCGGGCTCACAGCCTCGCCGTGAGATCATGGTGTTGGCCGGCTTGATGTCACGGTGCACCAATCCCTGGGAATGCGCCTCGAACAGCGAACCGCAGATCTGCCGCAGGATATGAATGACCCTCGCTTCGGGCTGCGGCCCATACTGGGTGACCAACGTTTGCAGGTCGATCCCCTCGATGTATTCCATGGCATAGTAAAAGACCCCTTCGGGGGTGCGGCCATAGTCATAGATCGCGATCGTGTTGGGATGATTCAACTGACAGGTGATCTGGACTTCGCGTTCGAATCGCACCAACGACTCTTCGTTGATCTTGTCGATGTTGAGCATCTTGATGGCGGCGGGCCGGCGCATCATCGCGTGATGGCCGCGATAGACGATCCCCATCGCCCCTTCGCCGAGCTTCTCTTCCAAGCGGTACTGGCCCAGATGCCGGGCTTCGATCGTTGCCTTTTGGGCTTCGCGCCTGGCCCGCGCCCAAGCGATCGTGAACACGAAGATCGCGATCGAACTGAGCAGCAGCATCGCGAACAGCGTCAAGTAGGTTCGCCTCAGGATCACGAGCGGCCGAAAGGCTTGGGCCAATTCGACTTCGGTCGCCACCCCCATCTTGTAGGCCGGCAGCCATTCCCAAGCGCCCACGACCGGTACGCCCCGAAAGTCTCGGTAGCCGTCGACGTCGACGCCGGAGGTGCCGGCAGTCGCTCGTTCCGCCATCCGCGTCAACGGCATGGTGGAGCGGCGCTGGGTGGGGCGAAATCCGTCCCGCAGGTTGCCGCCGGGATCGCGCAGCTGCACGTTCAGGATTGACTCGGCATCGTCCCGATCAGGCAGGACGCCGAGCAGAATCAGTTCCTCGTCAAAGCGGCTGCCCGAAACCATCAAGCCGTCGGCGTTGAAGGCATAGGTCTCGCCTGTCGCGCCGACCTGGCCGAGTTGCAAGATCCCGGTGAACTCTTGTTCGGGCCGAATCTGGAGCGCCAGGGCGCCGATCACCTGAAAGGTTTCCTCATCGCGGATCGGGGCGCAGACGTACATGATCGGCTGGCCAGGCCGCAACCTGCCGTTGGCATCGGGCAACGCCAGCATGCTGGGAAAGGGTGGCGAGATCGTCGGCTTGCCGTCCAAACAGGTGCTCAGGAAGTCGCGGTACTCGGGTATCGCCGTTTGGCCGATCAGCGTCCGATGCGAAGAGGCGACGATCCGCTGCGAACTGTCGGCGAGGAAGTAGCCGACATAATGGTGCGACGTCATCGCGTGGCCGAGATGCTTTTGCAGTTCCCGGTGCGGCGTCTGATCCGGACTGTCCAACTGGTCCTGCGTGGCGGGGGTAGCCAACAGCGGATAAGCCGCTTTGCGAACCGGTTGTGAACTCGCCAGTTGTTCGGCATTGGCTTGCTGGACGAGAAACCATTTCTCCAGCATCGCCGATTCGAGTTTGACCAACGACTGCAAACCGGAGCTGAGGTTGGTGCGAATCGTCGACTCCACCAGCGATTTCGTCAGCACACCCACCGATCCCAAAACCAGCACGGCGATGATCGGCCAAATCCAGAGCTGCGTCCGCAGAAACCCGCTCGTTCGCGTGAGCGAGTTCGAGATGCTCCGCGAAGCCCAAGTCATGTGCGGCGTGGGATGCTGGCTGGAGTTACCGCGGTTGGTGGAGCGAAAGCGTTTAAACGGGTTCATGCACGAATCAGGGAGGTGCGGTTGGGAGCCGGGCGAAGCCCCAGTTTAATTCAGAGCCGCCAACAGGGCCCGAATCGCCACCCATTCGTGCAATTTGCCAGCTCCTAACGCCCTACCATCCCAGCCGAGACCCCTGGCGGTGGTATTCGACAAAGCCGGGCCGCTGGCTACCGAACGGTTAGCGTTTCGTGACGCAACCGTCGTAATTGAGCAGCATGTTGGCGACGGAGGCGGTGGCGGCAAGGGCGGAGGCCGACAAGGCCGCGTCGGGAGGTACATCGCCGACGGTCAACCACAGCCGGGCTTGCTCCGGGTTGTTCTCGAACCGCGCCCGCTGCTTCTGGTGCAGCTGGGTCAGCACGTCGAGCTCCTCGGCGCTGGGCGCGCGGCCGGTGGTGACGCGAAACAGGTCGTGCAGCAGTTTGGGCAGGTCGTCCCCGTGGCGATGGTGCAGGCGTTCTGCGGTTCCCCGCGCGGCCTCGACAAATTGCGGGCTATTGAGGACGACCAGCGACTGCAGCGGCGTGGCGGTGACTTCGCGTTTCATCCGACAGACATCTCGCAGTCCGGCGTCGAGCGTGGTGAGCGCCGGCGCGGGGCCGGTACGGTTCCAGTAGGTGTACAGGCTGCGGCGATGCAAACCCGGACCCTGGTCGCGGGCGACCGGCTTGAACGAGCTTTCGACCTCGTACGGCTTCGCCGGGGGGCCGCCGATCTCTTCGGATAGCAGACCCGCGATCGCGAGCGCATTGTCGCGCAGCATTTCGGCGGGCCAGCGATAGCGGGGGCTCCGCGACAGAAACAGGTTTTCCGGATCCCGAGGATCGAGCTCCGCGGAGCCTTGCCGATAAGCGGCGCTGGTGACCAGCAACCGGATCAGGCCTTTGACGTCCCAACCGCTGTCGACAAACTCGACCGCTAGCCAATCGAGCAATTCGGGGTGCGTCGGCGGGCTGCCTTGGCTGCCAAAGTCTTCAGGGGTCGCGACGAGCCCGCGACCGAAGAGCCCTTGCCAAATGCGATTGACCGCGACCCGGGCGGTGAGCGGATGACGGGGATCGGTCAGCCATTTGGCAAAGCCCAAACGGTTGTTGGGCCACGAAGGATCCCACGGCAGCAGCGCCACGGGGGTGGCCGGCTCGACCAAATCCCCTCTGGCGTCGTAGGCACCGCGGCGGAGGAAATGGGTTTCGCGTCGCGGTTGCATCTCTCGCATCACCATCACTTCGGCGATCGGCTCGACGAACGATGCCGACGCGGCGCGCGCCTCGCGGAGTTGCTGGAGCGCCCGGGCGTATTCGGCGTCCTGGGTCAGCAGGTAGTGTTGATACGCTGGGTCTGGGCGGCCAGACTCCGCGGCCGTTTCCGGATCAGGCGACGTGGGTACGTCCTGGCGAGCGAACAGGGCCGCGAACTCGCGATCGGACAATTGCCGATCCCAGACGAAGAACTCGTCGACCTCGCCACCGGCCAGGCCGCGGTCACGGAACCGGGCGCCGATCGCGATCTCGTCGCCCCCGCCGCCCGTGATGTTTTTGCTCAGGTTGTCGCGGACGATCTCCGTTTCGGCCCGCTGACCGTTGACGTAGATCGCCAAGCCCTCCGCGCGACTGGAGCCGTCCCAGGTCACGGCGACCTGTTGCCATTGGTCGAGCGTTAGCGGTCGGACGGTGCGGACGCTGATCGCGTTGCCCGGCCAGAAATGAATCAGCGATGCCTGCAGGTGGCCCGCGTCGATCAACAGCTCATAACCGCGGCTGGCCGCGTCGGTCCAGGCGCGGGAGCGATGAAAGACGACCGCCCGCTCCTTCAAGTCCTCGACCCGCATCCAAAGGCTGACGGTGAACGGGTCCCAGAGGTTGAAATTGCCGACCCCGACATTGACGGCGTCATCACCTCCGATCCGAATCGCACGGCCGGCGACACCGGGAACCGACGTCGTCCCGGTGGGTGGCGTTTCGGATTCGAAATCGAGGTGCTTGATCGCGCCTGCGGGCGGGTAAGCGACGCGGCCGGATGTTTCGCCCCGTGACCACTCGGCGAACGCAACTTGGCGGCTGTCACGCACCGCGCCCGCGGTCGCTTCGAGTTCAACCACCGCGCGATTCAGTTCACCGATACGCTGGGCTTGGGCGGCGTCCGGCAGCAGCAGCGTCGGGGTCGGAACCGATTCGGTGAAGTACGAGTACAGGCCCGCCTCGTCGACGTTGTCGAAAAAACTGGTCAGCTGGTAATACTCGGATTGCGACAGCGGGTCGTACTTGTGATCGTGACAGCGGCAGCACTCCAGGGTCAGTCCCAGGAACGCGGTCGCCACGGTTTGCGTGCGGTCGGCGACGTACTCGATGCGAAACTCCTCCGGCACGCTCCCCCCTTCGCATTCTTGCGGATGCAGCCGATTGAAGGCGGTGGCCAGGATTTGCGAATCGGTGGGGTTGTCCAACAGGTCGCCGGCGAGCTGTTCGGTGATGAAACGATCGTAGGGCAGGTTCGAATTGAAGGCCTGAATCACCCAGTCGCGGTACGGCCAAACGCGTCGATCGCGATCGACCTGCATGCCGTAACTGTCGCTGTACCGAGCCACATCGAGCCAATCGGCAGTCATCCGCTCGCCGAAACGGGAGGATGCGAGCAGCGAATCGACAAGTCGCTCGTAAGCGAGTGGTTGGTCGTCCGCCACGAAGGCGTCGATCTGTTCGAGCGTCGGCGGCAAGCCGGTCAAATCGAATGCCAATCGCCGGATCAGCGTTTCGCGATCGGCCTTGACTTGCGGCCGGAGTTCGCGGGCCTGCATCGCGGCGAGCAGAAAACGATCGACCGGATGCGATTGCCAGCCCGGCTCGTCGACAGCGGGTGGCTGCGGACGCTCGGGCGGGACGAGCGACCAGTGCGATTGATACTCCGCACCCGAATCGACCCAGCGGCGAAGCAATTGCCGCTGCTCATCGGTCAGTGCCCGGCCGGTGGACGGAGGGGGCATGACCATGTCGGGGTCGTCCGACAAGACGCGGTCGATGATGGGGCTGGCACCGGCATCCCCCGGAACGATCGCGGCGGCGACCGCATCGTCGCGAACATCGAGCCGCAGATCCGCTTCCCGATGCCCCGCGTCTGGGCCGTGGCAAAAGAAACAGTTTTCCGACAGGATCGGTCGGATGTCGCGATTGAAGACGATCGGCTCCATCGGACCGACCCCTTCCGCGTCCGTGGTCCCACCCGAGCCGAGCGCGACGAGCCAGACGAAGAGCACCGCGATGCAGCCGATCGACCAGCGCTGGCGGCCCAGCCCAACCGCTAACGGACCCGGGAAAAGGCGGCGATTTGTACCGAGGTCGGAGCGCGATTGCGGGAGCAGGGCCATGTTCGGATCAGCGTGGTGGGCGGTAACCCGGCCGGTGTCGCACCAGGCCGGCTTATCCGGCGGCTTTAACCGTGGGACGCGGCGTAGTGATGGGCCGCGGCGATGGTGGCGGCGTAACCGAGCGGATCGTTCTTACGAACACAATAATCCAAAATCGGTTCGTAGTGACCGCAGCGGGACGCCATTTCGAGCAGCGGCGGCACGAGTCGCGGCGACGGGACGTCCTCCGGAACGTGGGCCAGCGCCTCGTCGATCGCTTCGGCACTGCGGCCGCAACGGTCGAGCAATTCGGTGTAGACCTCCATCGGCGCGGTGCCGTGCTGCTCTGGGTCGGCGGCCAGCATCTTCCGTTTGAACAGCGCCAATCCCGCGTCGACGTCGCGTCCCAACAGCACCGAAAAATAGGCCGAATGCGACGGGTAGAAGTCCACGAACGGCTCTTCTCCCGGATATTGGAACTGGTGATGCAACCGCTTGCCGTACTGGGTCAATTCCCAAGCCCGTTGCAGCGACAGCGGGTCTTCGAGGACGCGGGCGATGCGGATCACGGCCGACAGGTGGGTCGTGTCGAGATGATAACCGCCGTCGGCCAAAATCCATTTCCGCTTGCTCATCATTTCATGCAACGTCTCGTCCGCACCGGCGGGCGCTTCGTTGCGAGCGATGTCGCCGCGGACCGATTCGCAAAGTTCGCTGTAGAAATGTTCGAGCAGGACACGGGCGGCAGCGGCACGATTGGGTTTGTCGCGATTGGCGATCGATTGCTCAAAGGTCGTGATGCTGTTGCAGGTGCCGTTGCGATTGAGCAGCAGGCGGAAACCGCGGGCGATGTCGACCCCTTCGTGCAGCAGGACGCCGATCAAGTCCTCGACATTGTCCTCATTCGGTTCGATCTGGGCCAGCAATTCGGCGGCGCGAGCGGTATCGCCTGTCGGCCGCAGGTACATCCAACCTTCGCGAATCTTGCCCTGGCTGAGGAACAGCTCGCCGGTCTCGCGGCAAGCGTCGAGCAGACCGGCTTCCAACTGGCGGTCGACATCGTCGCTCTGCCGCGGCTCGTCTTCGGGGGCGATCAGCGGCAGCCCCAGGCGGTGGCGAATCCGCATCTTGAGCGCCTCGAACAGCTCCAGCGGACGGCCGTTCTGACGGAAATGCTGGATCGCCGTTTCGATCATCGCGGCCGGATCGTGGCGTTGATCCGACAGGTGTTTGAAGATCACGGGGACCGTGGTCCCGGGGGCGGGCGATCCGGACGAAGGGCTAAGGCTCGGGGAGGAAGTCATGCGGCTTGCGTGAATGCGCGAGGAAGGGCGGGTGGGAAGACGCGAAGCGTCAGGGCTTTTGGCTGAGCAGGTTGCTCACGAACGGGATGATGTTCTTCTCGTAAGTGAAGCCCGCATCTTCGCCGACATCGCTGAAGGTGCGGACCAGCTTGCCAGAAGCATCAAAAATCATCACGGCCGGGATGGAATCGATGCCCGCCGCGGCGAAGGCTTCGTCGCTCGGCGTTTGGCTCAGATAATTCGGAAAGGTCGCTTTCACCGACGACAGAAAGGCTTGGGCGCGCGGCCGGTACGACTCGGCGGGCTTGGTGCGGCGGCCATCGAAATCGAGGTTGACCGAAAAGCAAGCGACCTGCTTCCCCATTTCCTTGTGAATCTTGACCAAGCCGGGAAATTCCTTCAGGCACGGCTCACAGGCCAGCGACCACAGATCGACGACGGTCACCCGGTTCGTCTTCGCGACCGCCGCCGTAATCTGCTCCCAAGTAGCGGCCGTCAGCAGAACCGCCTCGGCCGACGCGGCGGCTTGTTCTTGCTCGAGCGGGCCGGCCGGGCGAGGGGTCGCGGTGAGGATCAGGTCACGGGGGGTGGGCAGGCGATATGACGAGTCACCCGTGGGGGGCAATTCCAAACCCGTGCCGTTCTGGATCGGGTCGCCGCCCTTGCCGGTCGCCGGGGGCAAGTTCGAAGGGTCAAAATCGCCGGGCAGTTCGATCAACCCCGGGGCGTCTTTCGCATCGCCGGAGCCAGAGATGGGAGGGGCTCCTGCGGGGGCAACCGTCGGGGGGGCTTGCGAGCTACCTTCGATCGAGGGGACGGCCGCGGGGGCCAACTCGGAAGAATCCGTGGCGGTGGCGCCGCCGACGGACGGATCGGGCTTGGAATCACAACCGCTCGCCCCTGCCATTGCCAGGGCGGCGGCGGCCAAGGCCCCGCGGAGCCCGAACGCCCACCGTCCGCGGGGTGAATGCCGCGGCGAGCTGGATCGCGCTGTCAGGGCGGTCGTGGTGGCGGGTTGCGGCCACTGTTCGGCGTGACTCATGTTTCGAATCCTCGGACGGGCGAAAGGTCTTGCGACGCGACATTCTATGCCGGCGGCCGGCGCGAACGGCAAATACGGGGTGGAGGCGACCTGCAGTTTAGCACACGCAGCCCTCGAGGCGTCGAGACCCCGCCGCCGCGGCCGCATACCAGTCAGCAAAACTCCCCCTCAAATTAACCAACCCTTCAGAGGGGGATGTGGGGGCATTTCTATTGGCGCATGACGCCCATCCGACCGGTGATATGGCCGCTTCACGGCCCTTGAGTTAAGCTGAGAAGCCGGGCTGGTGTTCTTGGAGGGCGATGCCGTGTGGACAGAGCCACCGGGCCGCTCCCGCAATCAGACCCATCCTTGCTGTCGGCCACCTCCCGCAGCCAACGCGTCCCGCACGAACGATCCTGCCTGACCTTTCCCCCCGCCCGGCCTCAATTTTCGGAAGCTTCGCAATGACGCGATCCCCATCCGCCAACGCTCGGCGACTTCGTGACGGATGCGAATCGTTTCGTCGCAGCCAACGCGTTCACCGTCGCGACCTGTTGCAAGCCGGCGCGATCGGGATGCTGGGCTTGGGCCTGACCGATTGGTGGTCGGCGGTCCGTGCCGCCACGGTGGCGGCGGATGCCGGAACGGCCGCGGCGACTAAGCGAGGTACCGCCAAGGCCTGCATTTTCATGTTCATGTGGGGTGGGCCGAGTCAGCTCGACACGTTCGACATGAAGCCGGACGCACCCGACGAGGTCCGCGGCCCTTTCAAGCCGATGTCGACCCGCGTGCCCGGGATGCAGATCTGCGAGCACTTCACGCAGTTGGCCAAACAGACTGACAAGATCGCCTTGGTCCGGTCCTTATCGCATGACGACGTGGCACACCTCTCCAGCGGTCATGCCACCGTGACCGGACAGTTGGCCCCGGTGATCAAAAGCGATGACACGCCGCCGAGCGAACGCGATTCGCCGCACATCGGCTCGTTGGTGTCGCGGCTGCGGCCCTGCGACAACGGCTTGCCCTCGTTCGTGACCCTGCCGTGGAAAGCGTTGCATCCGGG
>DITY01000168.1:0-3753 GCA_002422955.1 Planctomycetaceae bacterium UBA6172 | reverse complement strand
GCCCCCGCGACGGTCGCCCTGCAGGAACATCAAACCCGCGCATTCGACCTGCTGTCGTCACCGGGAGTCCGCGAGGCGTTCGACTTGTCACGCGAATCCGACGCGATGCGAGACGCCTATGGCAGGAACATTCACGGCCAATCGGTGCTGATGGCCAGACGCTTGGTCGAGCATGGCGTGCCGCTGGTCTCCGTCAACTGGCACAACGACGGGCGGAATTTCTGGGACACCCACGGCGACAACTTCAATCGGCTCAAGAACGATCTGATTCCGCCCGCCGATCAGGCGCTCGCCACGCTGCTGCAGGACTTGAGCGATCGTGGGATGCTCGACGAGACACTGATCGTGTGGGTCGGGGAGTTCGGCCGCCGCCCTCAGATCACCGCCAACAACGCCGGCCGCGAGCACTGGCCGTTCTGCTATTCCGGACTGCTCGCCGGCGGTGGAATCCGCGGCGGAGCGGTCTATGGTGCCAGCGACGCCCATGGCGCTTACCCCGCCAGCGATCCCGTCTCCCCGCGCGACTTTGGCACGACGATCGTCCACGCCCTCGGGATGCCGACCGATACGACTTTGGAGGATCGGGAAGGGCGGCCGCACCGCATCACCGCCGGGAAAGTCATTCGCCCGTTGCTGGCGTAGAGGAATCGCACCGTAAATCCTGCCCGGCGACGCGGACCGTCTAGGGGATCAACCAGATCGCCAAGGCAATCGCGGCGGCCTGAACGGCCACGGCGCGAGCATGATCCGGAGCCGAATGGCGGCGATGCCAAGGGGTGCCGACCGAATGCCTCGGCGGGGTGGGCTGCAACGAGTGCGGCGGATCGAGCGTCATTTGATAGGGCAACGAGAGCGACAGCACGAAGAACTGCGCCCCCGAGATGGCGGGACCCAGCTTGGAGAGACGGTCGTTGCCACCCCGTTCGCGCAGCGGCTGCTCGAAATAGAGCGGGTTGTGACAAAACTGCGGCGTCTCGCGCAAATAGACTTCTTCGCCCCAGCCTCGCGTCGGCGGGTCATGGATCACGCGGCTCGTCGCGTAATGCCTGGCCGCCGCATTGGGCGGTACCGAGCCGGCGCTGGCGGTGATATCGAGCGAAATGTCGCGAAGCGATTTCTCAGCGGGCCGCTGCGATTCGCGGTTCGAATCGGAGCCGCTTTCCGGGTTGAGGCTCGAATTGGCTGTGATCGGCCCGGTCGACTGAGCGGCTGGAGTCGCTGGCTTGAGCGGCAGGCTGGCCGGAAGCGGCGGTTGGGGCACGCCCGGCGCTGTCTGCTGGGGGCCGGATTCAGAAGACTTCGGCAATCGGCGGGGCACGGCACGGTCCGAAGGCGAACCGATCGCGTCGTCTTGGGGGGCGGGTGCCTGAGCCCTAGCCAAGACGGTCGAACGGGTGCGCGGTCTCTGAGCGCTCGCTTCCGGCGTATCGAGCGCGCTGACCGACACGACGGCTAACGTGATCCACACCCCGGTTCGAAGTAGCGATGCGATGACCATCACCGGAAACAGCTCGTCTTCTTGGACTCCGAACATTCGCCTATCCCCCAACGACGCGGCGACAAAGTGTTATCGGCAGCGACACGCGGCTCTGGCCGGGCAGAAAGTAGAAGCCGGTACAACCGTCAGAAGAGGCATATCGGGATCGCCAATCAGCGGATTGGGCCAAATTGCAGGTTCGCGGCGGCGCAAGCTGGCTAGTTTTTTCCGGTGTGGCAAATTAGAGCGACGGGTTTCGCGGCCGTCACGAAAATGGAATTTGTGGTCCGTAGCGGATACGATGTACCGAATCGTCCCGTCCCGATTTCCCCGGTCTAGGCTCCGACATGGCAGTTGTCCAAAAGTTCGCCGCTTGGTTTGCGCTTCAATCGCGAGAAAACCGGGCCGCAAACCGTGGCCGGTCGAGGCGGCGACAAGCGGCGCGGGATCGCTTCGAAGTCGAACTGGCCGTGACGTCGCTCGAAAGCCGGGTGCTGCTCAGCGCTTCCGCCGCCCTGTTGGACGACGGCGAGTCTGGCTCCGATGACGGCGGGAACGCCGCGGTTTATGGCGATTTCACCCCTTCGGGTGGTGGCGAGATCGTAACCGCCGCCGATGCGGGTTTCGATTTCACGGGGATGGACCCGACCACGTTCATGGATGACCTGAACGTTTGGCTGACTACGCAAACGGATTTCAATCCCGCCAACGGCGATACGCTCACCGTACGGCTGATGCCATTAAGCCCTGAGTCAGGCTTCTATACCGGACTCACACTCGACGTCCCGGACGGCGTCACGGTGGTCATCGACGGCTCCGCCGGCAACGTCTTGTTCGTGGGGGCTTCCCCGGCGCTGACCGTCGCCGGTGGCCAGGTAATCGTCCAGAACGGCGTCGTCTTCGATAACGCGACCGATGCCGCGACGATCCTCGTGCAGAGTGGCGGGTCGCTGACGCTGACCGACACGACGGTTTTGGAGGCTTCCGGCTTCGATCAATCGGCGATTCTCGTCGAGTCGGGCGGGTCGCTCGACGTCTCTGGTGGGGGGAATGTGTTGGCGGTTCGTGGCGACGGCCAATTCATCACTTGGGAAGCGGTCGGCGCGTTGGATCTGTCGGGCACTGACTTCTACGAGGCGGGCAACGATCTGCTGGACGCCAGCGGTCTGGGTTTAATCGCGGCGCTCGACACCACGACCATCGCCGGTAACTTCGCCGTCGAGGACCGCATTACCCATGTTCTGGATGGCTCCGGCCCTGGGTTGGTGACCTGGAACGCGAACAGCCTCTATGTGACGCTCGATTCGGGAAGCATCCAAGCGGCGATCGATGCCGCTATCGCTGGCGATACGATTTTTGTCCAGAGCGGGAGCTATGCCGAAGACGTCACGGTCAACAAGGATGTTACGCTCGCCATCGCGGAAGGGACGCTTGCCACCCCCTCATTTTCGCTAACCGCACCGGCTAGCGGGTCACTCGCCGCCACGTCGCCTTTCACGATCCGCGCCTACGCGCCGCTGGCGCCGGCCGATCCATCGGCATCCGAATTGTTGGACGTCGTGATCTCCGCCGAAGGGGCGATGTTGTTCTCCAGCGGCACCGTCACGTTCGCCGGCAGCGGCACGCTGACGCTGAGCAGTGCCGCGGCGGCCGGGATTCAGACGACGGGCAATGGAGTCATCAAGTCGGACAAGCTGAACCTGATAGCATCGGCCGGCTTGATCGACGTCGACACCGACGTGACGACGCTGTCGCTGGATGCGAACGGCGCCGCCTCCGTCTCAGACGTCTCGGGACTGGTCCTTGCCAGTACAACCATCGACGGCGACCTGGACGTTACGACCGACGGTGCGATCACGGGCAGTGGGGCGATCACGGTCACCGGCACCACGACGTTGACCGCCGGCACGATCGGTGCGGCTCAAGACATCACGCTCGATAACATCAACAATGATTTTCAGGGCGTGGTCAGCATCGTTCGCGGCCTGGATGTGACGCTGAATGATCTCGATGCGATCGATTTAGGCGATTCGACGATCGGTGGCGACCTGGACGTGACGGCTGGTGCTGGGATCACGGGCAGTGGGGCGATCACGGTTGCCGGCACCACGACGTTGGAGGCCGGTGCAATAAACAATATCACGCTGGCTGGCAGCCATGATTTTGTCGGCGCGGTGAGTATCGTCAGCGCCGGCGATGTGATGCTGAACGATATCAATGCCCTGTTGTTGGATACGGTAGCGATCGCGGGCGACTTAACCGTCACGGCCGGCCAG
>DITY01000156.1:5580-18088 GCA_002422955.1 Planctomycetaceae bacterium UBA6172 | reverse complement strand
GCCGAACCCGTTCCGGCCGAACCCGCTCCGGCTGCCGAACCAGCACCAGCCGAGCCTGCTCCCCCCGCCGAACCCGTTCCAGCCGAAGCCGCGCCTGCCGATCCCGCCACCCCCGCTGAACCTGCAGCCGACGAAGCCGCGCCCGCCTCTGAGCCGCCCGCCGAAACTCCGGCAGCGACCGAGCCCACTTCCGAACCGCCAGCCGCTGACCCAGCGGATTCGCCCGAGTGACACCCGACGGCAGCGAAGACGAGTTGGATTTGCCGGAGGACGAAGTTCCGGCCACCCTGACCGACGTGATTCGGCGAGTCCAGGTTCCCGAGACCGCTGCTGGTCAGCGGATCGACGTGTTTCTGACTCAGTTGCTCGATGGTTACAGCCGCCAGCAGCTCCGCGATGCCGTCCAAGCGGGCGCGGCGGAAGTCGACGGCCGCGTTGTTCGGCCCAGCCACCGGTTGCGTGAAGGCCAGGCGATCCAGTTTCGGATGCCCGAGCCGGCGAGTGACGACACCGTTCCCGAGAACATCACGCTCGACATTCTGTTCGAAGACGACGCGATGGTCGTCGTCAACAAGCCCGCCGGCATGGTGGTCCATCCCGCCCGCGGCAACTGGACCGGCACGTTAACCAGCGCTTTGGCCTACCGCTTCCAGTCGCTCTCGGACATCGGCGGTCCGACCCGCCCGGGGATCGTCCACCGCCTCGACCGCGAGACCAGTGGCGTGATTGTCGTCGCCAAGACGAATGCCGTGCACCTCAACTTGGCGCAGCAGTGGCATGATCGGGAAGTCCGCAAGGAATACTTGGCCATTTCCTCAGCCCGCATCGACCGCGACCGCGATCTGATCGATGCCAAGATCGGCAAGCATCCGTTCCAGCGTGAAAAGATGGCGATTCGTGAGCGTCACGAATCGAGCCGCGACGCCCGGACGTTCTACGAAGTGTTGGGCCGTTTTCAGAAATATTGTTTCCTCAAGGCAATGCCCGAAACCGGTCGGACGCACCAGATCCGCGTCCACATGGAGCACATCGGCTGCCCGATCCTTTGCGACCGGCTGTACGGTGGACATGGGGAAGTAACCCGTTCTCAATTGCTGGGGACAAAGTCGCTGCCCGGCGAAAAACCGGTCCTGACGCGCCACGCGTTGCATGCCTCGCGTCTGGCGCTTCGCCATCCCAAAACGGGGGCGATGATGGACTTCTTCGCGCCGCTCGCCCCGGATTTGGAGCAGGTGCTCGAAATCCTCCAGTCCTCCGGCCTGCGTTGATCCCCTGGCCGGCTTCGATTCCTGGCCTCACGCCGACTCACGCCCAGTGATTCGTGACCGCCGATCGGTCAGCTGCGTGGCCGCGGGGGGACTGCGGCTGGCCGCCTGACCGAGCACGGGTTGGCCATGCGCTCCGGCGGTAGGTCGTACGACCGGAACGCGTTCGCGTTCGCCCGCTTTTTAGGCCATAAATGTCAGCCCGGCTCCCTTGTGAGCCCGATTTCGTGAACTAGATTTTGACTCTGGCTCTGGCCGGGTTTGCCGTTCGATACCCCAGAACATGCGTTTCGTTTTGACTCCGAAAGTTGCCGCATCGGATACGGTTTCGCGGGGCACCCTGCTGATCCTCACGCAGGTCTATGTCCCTGACCCCGCCGCCGTCGGACAGCAACTCGCCGACGTCGGCAAGGAGATGGCCCGCCAAGGCTGGCGGGTGGTCGTGTACGCGTCGGACCGTGGCTATGACGACCCGACGGCCAGGTATCCGCGTCGGGAAATTCGTGACGGGGTGGAGATCCGTCGGCTCCCCTTTTCAAGTTTTGGTAAGGGTTCGATTGCCCTGCGGTTGATCGCCCAGTCCTGTTTGCTGTTGCAAGCGGTCTTGCGGGGCCTGTTCACTCGCGACCTCCGCTTGGTGCTCGTAACCACCGCCCCGCCCTTCGCCGGTTTCGCCGGCCTGATCGTCTCCTGGCTCCGGCGGGCGCGGTTGGTGTGGTGGGTGATGGACTTGAACCCTGACCAGATGATCGCCGCGGGCAAGCTGCGGCCCGACTCGTGGATCGCGCGGGCCTGCGACGCGATCAATCGGTTGACTTTGCGCCGCAGCGACGCCGTTGTGATCTTGGATCGCTTCATGACCGACCGGGTGCTGGCGAAGCTGGACGTGCCGGACAAGGTCCATGTGATGCCCCCGTGGCCTCACGATGACGTGTTGCGGCGGCGGCCGTCGCGTCCCAACCGGTTCCGTTCCGAGCAGCGTTTCGGGGATGCCTTTGTGGTCATGTACTCGGGGAATCACGCCATCCAGCACCCGTTAGAAACGTTGCTGGATGCCGCGGCCAAGCTCGAGCAGGAACCGGATTGGCTGTTCGCCTTCGTCGGTGGCGGGGCGGGCAAGGCGAGTGTCGAGCGTCGTGTCGCGAACGGCGCGACCAACGTCGTTTCCTTGCCGTTCCAGCCGCTGGAGGCGATTGGCGAGAGCCTGTCCGCGGCCGACGTTCAGGTGGTCAGCATGGGGAATGACATGGTCGGCATCGTGCATCCCTGCAAGATTTATGGGGCCCTCTCCGTCGGCCGGCCGATCCTGTTTTTCGGGCCCCAGCGATCCCACATCGGCGATTTGCTCAAGGAACACGCGATCGGCCATGTCGTTCCCCACGGCGATGTCGACGCGGCCGTCGCCGCCATGCGGGAACTGCGGGCCATGAGCGAGCTTGACCGGGTACGGCTCGGCGATCGGGCGGCGCAGGTCGCATCCAAGGAGTTCTCGCGAGCCGAATTGCTGATGCGATTTTGCGGCATCCTCGCCGGCGACGGCGAATGAGTCTGGTCGAGCGGCAGCGGGGCAACCGTGGAATTCGGGAATTTCCGCCAAGACTACCGATTCCGGCCGGGGGAGGTTAGACTGCCAGGCCGGAGGTTGGCCTGTGGCTTGGCCCGCCCCCAGCTCCCATCTCGTTTTTCGATTGCCATGAACAGCGGCCCCACTTCCGATCAACCCATCCCGCCGGTCGATCCCGCAGTCCAATCTGACTCGCAGGCTCCACCCGCTACCGCCAACGAGACGGAGGCCGCGGATAAAGCGGCTTCGGGTCCGCTCGCCGCGATCGCTCGCGGTAAAGGCCCTCTGGCCTCGCGGCCGGCGGGCGGCAAACCCGGCTCCCCGGCGGCGAAACCGGGTTCGCCAGTGGCTGGGCCGCGCCCCGTTCGCCCGCCAGGCCCGCCTCAGCCGCCCCGTGAAGGTGCCGGCCGCCCGACGGGGATGCCGAGCGGTAAGCCAGAAACGGTTCGTCTGGAAGCGACCGATTCGCCCGCTTCCGAGGGCGTTGTCGCCGAAGGCGAGACGCCTCGTCCGACGGCCGTCCGAGGACCTCGCCAGCCCGAAGCGGCTCCCGCCGCGCCGCCGCGTCCGCCCAAGTTATCGGTTCCCAACCTCCGTCAACCGCTCCCTGGCGATATCCAGGCCGAGCTGGAACGGGAACTTGCCCAAGCCGCGGAGCTGGAGGCCTTCCTCGGCGGTTCGGCCGGCATGACGGCTCGCAAAGCCCCGCTCGAAGACGGGCAACGGGTTCACGCGACGGTGCTCAAGGCCGATGACGATGGCGTCTTCGTCTCGTTGGGTGGTCCCGACCAAGGGGTGATCCCGCTCGATCAGTTCCCCGGCGATCTGCCGGAAGCGGGGGTCTCGATCGAGGTCATCGTGCGCGGCCTGAACGCCGCCGACAGCCTTTATCAACTGAACATCCCCGGCGAGGCGATCAGCGTCACCGACTGGTCCGACATCGAACCGGGCGCGATCGTCGAAGCGACCATCACCGGGGCCAACAGCGGCGGCTTGGAATGTACGGTCGCGGGGATCCGCGGCTTCATGCCGATCAGCCAAATCAGCGAACATCGGGTCGAAAATACCGCCGATTTCATTGGCAAGAAAATGACCTGTGTGATCACCGAGGCCAATCCCCGCCGCGGCAACTTGGTGATCAGCCACCGCGCCATCCTGGAACGCGAACGCGAACAAAAACGCCAAGAACAGCTGGAACAGATCGAGGTGGGCGATCTGCTCGAAGGGATCGTCGGCTCCGTCAAGGATTTCGGCGCGTTCGTCGATTTGGGCGGCCTGGAAGGTCTGATTCACGTCAGCAAACTGAGTTGGGACCGGATCAAACACCCCAGCGAAGTGATCGAACCGGGACAGAAGGTCAAGGTCAAGGTCGAGAAGATCGACAAGCAGACGGGCAAGATCAGCCTGTCCTATCGCGACCTGCTGGAAAACCCGTGGGATACCGCGCTGGCCGTGATCGCGCCTGGCTCGATCATGACCGGGGCCATCACCCGCATCGCCGCGTTTGGTGCCTTTGTTCGCTTGGCCGCCGGGGTCGAAGGCTTGGTCCATATCAGCGAAATCGCCGGGCACCGCGTGACCAATGTCGGCGCGTTCCTCAGCGAAGGCCAGGAGGTCCAGGTCAAGGTTCTGAGCATCGATCGCGAGTCCCAAAAAATCGGGTTGTCGATCAAACAGGCGATCCACCAAGCCGCGGATGACAAGGCTGCTCAGCAAGCGGACGAAGAGGACATCGACGTCCGTGAACCGGCCGTCAAAGCAACCCACGAAGGTCCGCTCCGGGGCGGCAACAACCAACCCTCCGGTGGCGAACGCTTCGGCCTGCGTTGGTAAGCCGCCAGTCGAATCCGTTCGCGGCGCGACTGCGGTCTCGGTCCTTTAGCACGGCGCGACCGGCTGAGTCCGCCGCGTGACCCGGCTGAGTGCGGTGCCAAACCGATCTGCGTGGGGCTCCGCGCGATCGACAGGAGCCACCGCGATGGCCTTCGGCCGCTGCGCCTGGTCGGCCGCCGCATTCGGTGCGGTTCGCCCCAATCGATCGGAAACGTGATTCGTTTTTAGGCTGATTTCCCCCCGACCCCCGGGCGGAGTAGACTGACACCGTTCGGAATGCCAGGCCATTCGCCTCGCGATCCCCCATCCCCCAAGCCCACGGAACCTTTGCCCCATGAACTTTCACCTTCATCGCGCGCTGCTGTTGATCGCCGGACTGTGTGTCGCCTGCAGTGCCGCTCCGGCCTCGGCCGAGAATCCGCCCGCGAAAGAGACGGTTTCGATTTTCGGCGAGAAAGAATTGTCGGTTCCCGCATCGTGGAAACGGACCCGCCCCCAATCTTCGATCATCGAGCACGAGTTTGTCATCAAAGCGGATGACGCGGCCGAGGCCCCTTCGGCACGCATCACGCTGATGGCGGCTGGTGGCGATGTGAAGGCCAACATCGATCGTTGGAAGGCCCAGTTCACCGGTGGCGCCGCCGCCGCTCAGAAGTTGGAAGAAAAGAAGGTTGGCGAGTGGACCGTCCACATGGTCGACCTGTCGGGCAGCTTCAAGGAGACGATGGGGGGTGGGCCGTTCGCCGGCGGTAAGGTGGTGGAGCGTCAGAACTACGCGATGGTCGGCAGCATCCTGGTCGACCCCAAGGGCCGCAAGTACTTCATCAAAATGACCGGCCCGGCGAATCTGGTTCAAGCCAATCGGGAATCGGTCGTCGACATGGTCGACGGCCTGAAGTAACCGATGAATATCCAAAGCTTTTTCGAGCATCACGGTATCCTCCGCAACCCGTTCGCGGAGGAAGACGCCCAAACCGATCCGGTCTTCAAGGATCACTGCATCAGCAGTTCCTACCATCCGGTTTGGGATAAGGTCTACGGCGACCCGACCGAGCCGTCCACGGCGATCGTCTTCGGACCCAAGGGGAGCGGCAAAACGGCGATGCGATTGCAGATCGATCGCCACCTCAGTCGCTACAACCAAGACCACCCCGACCGCCGGGTGTTCATCGTTCGCTATGACGACTTCAACCCGTTCTTGGATCATTTCCGTGAACGGCTGGGGGCCTTTCATAGCAAGAAGCCGGAGAAGACGCTCGACGCTTGGCGACTCTGGGATCATATGGATTCGATCCTCTGCCTGGGTGTGACCGACTTGGTCAACCAAGTCCTCTGCCCCGAAGACCAGGTCGGCCGTCCCGACGCGCTGGGTCGTTCCGCGCAGACGATCGATCGCTCGAAATTACGGCAGCTCGATCGCACCTCCGCCCGCGATTTCTTGCTGCTGGCTTGTTGCTACGACCAATCGACCGCCTCGACATTCGATGGCCGTTGGTCCGAACTCCGCAAACGGCTCGGCTATCGAAACTGGTCCGCCTATGGCGACCTGGTCATGATGGTCGTTTCGCTGATTCTCGTCGCCCTGTTCGTCGGCTACTTCTGGTACCGCGAGTCGATCAGCGACCGCACAGCCCTGATCCTCGCGCCGTTGCTAGCGTTGCCGGGGGCCCTGCCGTTCGTGATTCGCTGGTGCAAGTCCCTGTGGGCCGCTCGTGGTATCCGTCGCCACATGCGAGTCGGCAAACGCGACGTCGCCCCGCTCCGCCGCGTGCTGCTCAAGATCCCCCCGCGAGAATTGTCCAGCCAACCGCTCCCGCGCTACGACCGGACCGACGACCGGTACGAATTGCTGAGCAAGTTTCAGGGGTTGATCCGGATGCTCGGCTTCGAAGGGATGATGGTCCTGATGGACCGGGTCGACGAGCCCGATCTGCTCGGTGGCCATCCCGAATTGATGCGGCGCTTCGTTTGGCCCTTGCTCGACAACAAGTTGCTCAAGCACCCTGGCCTCGGCTTCAAGCTGATGCTCCCCAAGGAACTCTATCGCGACGTCGAACGCGAGGGACGCGAATTCCATGAACGGGCGCGGCTCGACAAGCAGAATTTGATCCCCTCCTTTCAGTGGTCGGGCGAATCGCTGTACGACCTGGTCAACGCGCGGATGCTGGCTTGCACCATCGAAGGTCGGAAGGTCGAGCCGCAAGACCTGTTCGTCGAAGCGATCAGCTACCAGCGGCTGCTGACCGTCTTTCAATCGCTCCGCGTGCCTCGGCACCTGTTTCGCTTTCTCTACCGCGTCCTCGCGGAACACTGCAATCGGTACACCGATACGCAGCCCAAGTTTCAGATCGATCTGGAAACCTTCGAGTCGATTTATGCGGTCTACAGCCGCGAGGTTGAACCGCTGAGCTGATCCGCTGTGGGATCGAGCCTCCCTGACCTGTTTCTCGGACGCGTCCGATGGTGAACCGAACCGACGGCGATTCGTCCACGACCGACTTGCCCGACGACGAGGACTCCGAAGGCATCTCGCTGGAAGAGCTCGGCGCGGCCTATGCGGAAGCGATCGCCCAGTCCGAGGTCAGTGACCCGCGGCTGAAAAGGGCACCCAGCCCTGAGCTCGACCAGGACCAGTCGGCGATCCCGGACGGGGGCAGCGACGCACGCTTGCCCGCGGGTAACGCCCCGGTCGGTCGCGCGGACGCGGGGCTCGCGGAGACCGAAGACGATCCGTTGCCTAGCCCCACCGCGATCGTGGAAGCCGCCCTGTTCATCGGCAATCCGGAGAACCGCGGCCTGTCCGAGGCGGAACTCGCCGCGTTGATGCGGGATGTTACGCCCGACGACATCAGTCGCTATGTCGATCAGTTGAATGCGGGCTACCAGGCCAACGGCCAAGCGCTGCGAATCCATCGCGATGAAGATGGCTTGCGGATGGGGGTTGCACCCGACATGGAGACCGTGCGCCGCGTCTTCTATGGCAAGATCCGCGAGTCGCGGCTCTCCCAAGCCGCGATCGAAGTGCTCAGCCTGGTGGCTTACCAACCTGGGATCACCGCCGAGAAAGTCCAAGACCAGCGGGGCAAGGAGAGCGCCAGCCTGCTGAGCCAATTGGTCCGCCGCCGCCTGTTGGAGCAACGCCGGTTGCAAAAGCCGGGTGAGAAGCGGGCGGCACCCGTCTACTTTCCCACCGAGCGTTTCCTGCAACTCTTTCAGATCCGCTCACTCGAAGACCTGCCGCACGTCGAACCCTAGTGGAGCGTCAACATCAACGGTTGGGGTTAGGGGCTGGCCGGAAGCTCAATCCCCTCGCAGCGCGCGTGGGCGTGAGCCCGAGTAGGATTTGGCGAAGCGTTGATCATCGAGAACCAGGAATTGTCATCCATGGTGACGTTAGCCAGCCCCCTACCTCGACCGGACCTCGCGATTTTACGCCGCGTTTGGGCCTTGGCGATGGCGGCCCTGATCGCGGTCTCCTGGCGACTGTGGGTCCCGCGGACCGAGGATTCGCTCGCAGGCGACACGACGATCGTTTTTCCCGCCATCCCGCTGCTCGGGCTACCTCCCGGATTGGCCTGGCTGATCGACGCCATGGCGTTCGTCTGCGTCGTGTCCTGCCTGGTCGCCATCGCCGTGCGGCCGCAGGTCGGCCCTTGGTCGACGCTGCTGCTGGGCATCGGCTTGATGGCGTTGTTCATCACCAACCAGCATCGGCTGCAACCCTGGGCTTATCAGGCGTGGCTCTATTGCTGGGCCTTCACGGCCTGGTCGACGGGGCTCCCTGCTCGTCGGGCCCTGCTGGCGATCACTTCCAGCATTTATGCCTATTCCGCCTTGGGGAAGTTCGACCAACAGTTTCTCCATACGGTCGGACCCGGCTTCGTGAGCGTTTGGCTGCCCTGGTGGGAACCGCCGGCTGGGGATCGATCGCTCGGACTCGTCACCTGGGCCGTGCTCGCGCTGCCGGCCATCGAACTGACGATTGCCGGCTCGTTGCTCGTCCCCCGTCTGCGGCGTGCCGCCGGGGTCGCCGCGATCACGATGCACACCGTGTTGCTGCTCACCCTCGGACCGTTGGGCATGAACCAAAGCCGAGGCGTGATCGTTTGGAACCTGTACCTGGCTTTTCAAGCCTGGTGGCTGTTCGTCCGTGATAAGGATGGCCAAGGCCCCGCGGCGGACGCACCCCTGGGACCGGTTCTGGGAAAAACGGGGACGCCACCGCTTCTCGGCTCCCTGCTAAGCCTCCCCGCATTGGCCGTGATCGGTTTGGCACTCGTGCTGCCCTGTGGGGAGCGATTCCCCCGTGGCAAGAGTTACGGATATTGGGACCACTGGCTCTCCTGGTCGCTCTATTCGCCGCACACCAGCCGCGCCGAACTGCAGATCCATCGCACCGCCATCGCATCGCTGCCTCCGATCGCGACCCGGTTCGCGCGCGCCACGTCCGACGATGATGGCTGGGTCACGCTCCAGATCGGTCAATGGTCGCTCGCGGAACTCGGCGTGCCGATCTATCCTCAGGCTAGGTTTCAACTCGGCGTTGCCCAGCGGATCGGTGCGCGCGTCCCGTCCCAAGCGATGCGAGTGCGGGTTCGCACGACATCCGACCGCTTCACGGGGCAGCGGGAAGAAATCCTGCTGCTGGGCCAACGTGAACTTGCCGAACATGTCCGTAAATATTGGTTCCTTCCTTCCGTAAATAATTCCGCGGCGAGTCGCCCGGCCGGATCGGCCCGGAAACTCGGCCGAGAGCTCCGCCGATGACCAACCACGAACCCTCGCCAAGCGACACCGCGTCGACACCCGGCGCGACCGATGGGGCTGCTGCCGTCCGCCAGCACGGCCCATGGAAAATCAAAGCCACTCGGATCACCTACCAAGATCCCTGGGTGACCGTCCGTCGCGACGAAGTCATCCGGCCTGACGGATCGGACGGCTCCTACGCGACGGTCGGGATCAAGCCCGGTGTCTGCGTGATCGCGTTGGATGACCAGGGAAACGTGCATCTGACCGAAGAGTTTCACTACGCGGTCGGCCGGATGACGATCGAAGGGGTCAGCGGCGGCATCGAGCCCGGCGATACCGCTTTGGAGACCGCCCACCGCGAATTGGCCGAAGAACTCGGGATCTCCGCGGCCCAAATGCTCCCCTTCGGGACGACCGACCCGTTCACCGCCAGCGTCCATTCCCCGACCGCGTTGTTTGTCGCCCGGGGCTTAACGCACGGCCCGCCGCGACCCGAATCGACCGAACTGATCCACCCGGTCGTCTTGCCGCTCGACCAGGCGATCCGTCGCGTGCTCGATGGCTCGATCACCCATGCCCCGACCGTGATCACGCTGCTCCGACTGGCGATGGAAACGGGCTGAGCAACGGATCGTCGAGCACTCGCCTCGGCGCTGACTCGTAGGCGTCTGATTTTTGCGAAGAACCTAATACCTAGAACTTAGACCTCTCGATTTCCCTCGCTCGGCTCGGTCCAGCGATTCACTTCTCCTGCGGGGGCTGGATGTACCTGATCCTCAAACGCTGCTCGGACATCGCGTTGTCCGCTGCGGCGCTCATCGCGTTGTCCCCCCTACTGCTGGGCACCAGTCTCATCCTGTTGCTGACGGGCGAGCACCGCGTGTTCTATTTCCAGGAACGGATCGGTTATCGGAACACGAGATTCGGCATCTGGAAGTTTGCCACGATGTTGCAAGCTAGCCCTAACATGACCGGTGGCCTGCATACGACCCGACGCGACCCTCGTGTACTCCCGTTCGGGCGCTGGTTGCGACTGACGAAGATCAACGAATTGCCGCAGTTGATCAACATTTTGCTCGGCGACATGACGCTCGTCGGACCCCGCCCCTTGGTCGACAAGACCTTCGACCCCTACCCCGAGCATGTGAAGCGGGTGATCTACAACGTCCGCCCAGGCTTGACCGGCATCGGCTCGATCGTCTTTCGCGACGAGGAACGGTTGCTGTCCGATTCGGGGATGCCTCCCGCTTGCTTCTATGCCGACTTCATCGCCCCCGCCAAGGGCGAACTCGAACTGTGGTACCAGGAACATCTCTCGTTGCGTACCGATTGCCTGCTGGTGTTCGTTACGGCTTGGGTCATCCTGTTTCCCGAAAGTCGACTGCTGCACCGACTCTTTCCTGACCTTCCCGAGATCCACGTCCCCGGCTTAGCCTGGAAAACCAAACCGATACCGGGCGACGACGGCCAGGCCCCGAGCGGCACGTGAACGAGGATCAACCTGTGGGGCGAATTCTGATCACCGGTGCGTCCGGCTTCGTGGGGACGAACCTATCGACCTCGCTCACCCGGCGCGGGCATGAACTCTGGTCGCTGGACCGCGCCCCCGCTACCGCTGTGCCGCAGCCGTCTGCTCCCGCGTTCGCGCGGCACTTCACTTGGGAACGGTTGGACGAAATCCCGTGGCACGAACTGGACGCGGTGGTGCATTTGGCGGGGAAGGCTCACGACACCCAGAACAGCAGCGACCCGCAAAGCTACTTCACGATCAATGCGGGGCTGACCGAGCGGATCACGCAACGCTTGCTGGCGACCGAGTTCGCCCAGCCCGTCCGCTTCCTGCTCTTCAGCTCGGTGAAAGCGGTCGCGGACTCGGTGGAGGGAGTGCTCACGGAAGCGACGGAACCGGCGCCGCTCACCCCCTACGGCCAGAGCAAGTTGGCGGCCGAAAAGATCGTCCTCGCCGCCGCCCATCCTCGGCGGCTCGCCAGCTACATCCTCCGTCCTTGCATGATCCATGGCCCGGGCAACAAGGGGAATCTGAATCTGCTTTACAACCTGGCCCGCAAAGGGATTCCCTGGCCGCTCGGGGCCTTCGATAACCGCCGCTCCTTCGTGTCGATCGGGAATGTCGGTGCCGTTGTCGAAGCGCTGCTGTCGGGCAGCCCGGCCCCGGGCATTTACCAGCTGGCCGATGACGAGGCGATCTCGACGAATGAACTGATCGCACTGATCGCCCAGACGCTGGGACGCCAGCCGCGGATCATGAAGCTTCCGGCCCGCGGCGTGCGGCTGATCGCCCGACTCGGCGATCGGGTCGGCTTGCCGCTCAACAGCGAGCGGCTCCAGAAGCTGACGGAATCCTACGTGGTCGCTAATCTCAAGATCAAACAGACGCTCGGCTGGCAAGCGATGCCCATCTCCACGCGAGACGGGTTGCGACAAACGCTCGCCAGCTTCGCGCTTCCCGCCGCGGGGGCGCGGCCGCCGGTGACCCAGCCGCCCGAGGCTTGAGCGTCACGCCGGCGTCCTCGCCAGCCTGGCTCGCGAAGGGCCTGCGTTCACCCGTGGGGGATGCCGCGAACCCTTTCAACTCACTGACCTTTCGCATTCGCATAAGATCCATCCCCATGAGCATCGATTTTGATCTGGAACGGTTCATCCGCGAGAAAGTCACTCGGCGAGAGCACAGCCTGTTGGCGGAAGATCTCCGCCAGAATGCGGCCGAGCTGCACGCCAAGTTGGATGGCAAACGGGCGCTGGTGATCGGCGGTGCCGGTACGATCGGCTCGCACTACATCAAGGCGATGCTCCGGTTCGACATCGCCAAGCTGTGCGTCGTCGACAACAACGAGAACGGACTCACCGAACTGGTCCGCGACCTTCGCAGCGAAGGCGATTACCGGATCCCGGCCGACTTCGTCACCTATCCGGTCAACTTCGGCGAACCGGTGTTCGCGAAACTGTTCCACGCGCATGGTCCCTTCGACATCGTGGCCAACTTCGCCGCCCACAAGCATGTGCGGAGTGAAAAGGACGTCTTCTCGATCGAAGCGATGGTCAAGAACAACGTGCTGCAAGCCCGAGGCCTGCTCGA
>DITY01000156.1:0-5509 GCA_002422955.1 Planctomycetaceae bacterium UBA6172 | reverse complement strand
ACGACGGCACGCTTCGCCAACGTCGCATTCTCCAACGGCAGCCTGCCGCAAGGTTTTCTGGAGCGGCTGTCCAAACGCCAGCCCTGGTCCTGCCCGCTCGGCATTCGCCGCTTTTTCGTCTCGCCCTCCGAGTCCGGCGAACTCTGTTTGCTCGCTTCGGTGCTTGCCGAGAGCGGCGATATCGTCTTCCCCAAACTCGACGAGGATCGCGACATGATCCCCTTCGACCGCGTGGCCCGCGAATTGTTGCGGGCCTTGGGGATGGAGGCCGACGAATGCCACAGCGAGGCCGAGGCCCGCGAGAAGATGATGCGACTGCGTGCCGCGTGGCGACCCGCTGGCCCCATCCGCTGGCCCGTCCACTTCTTCGAATCGGATACCAGCGGCGAAAAGGCGTTCGAGGAGTTTTACACTCCCGAAGAAACCCTCGACCTTCAGCGATTCGCCCACCTCGGGGTCGTCAAGCAGGCCGGCCGCCGCAGCCTCGCCCAGGTCGATCAGATCCTCCAATCTCTGGAAGCCATCTTCAGCCAAGATCGGGTCAGCAAGGCGGAGATCGTCGCCGCGTTGAAGGGCTTTTTGCCGAACTTCGAACACATCGAAACCGGCAAAGGACTGGATCAAAAAATGTGATCCGACTGCCGGTCCTTGCCCCGTGGGCGGTCCGCGACCAAACTGAACCTCGAGCGGTTTGCGACCAAACGGAACCCCGTGACCAAACGGAACCCTAAGCGGTCCGTGATTGAACTGATCATGCGCGTTCCTCAGCCGCTCGCCCCCCTCCTATCCCGCTCCTCGATCGCGAGTCCTATCCGATGCTGATGCGAACCTTCCGCCGTTTGTCCCTGCTTTGCGGCGTTCTGCTGCTGCTCCCCGCCTGGGCCCAGGCCGACGACGCCCAGTGGCTCGAATTCCCTGGCAAGGCCGGGCCGGGCAAGGGAAAGCGAATCGTGTTGATCTCCGGCGACGAAGAATACCGCAGCGAAGAGGTCATGCCTCAACTCGGCAAAATGCTGTCGCAGAATCACGGTTTCGACTGCACCGTACTGTTCGCGATCAACCCCGAGACGGGCGAAGTCAATCCGAACCAGAGCGACAACATCCCCGGGCTCCAGCGCCTCCAAGGGGCTGATCTGATGATCATCGCCACCCGGTTCCGTGCCCTGCCCGACGACCAGATGAAGCACATCGTCGAGTACATCGAAGCCGGCAAACCGGTCATCGGACTGCGGACCGCGACCCACGCGTTCAACATCCCCGCCGGCTCCAAGTACGCCAAGTACAGCTGGCAGCATTCCGGTGCCGATTACGTGCAGGGCTTTGGCCGCCAGGTCCTTGGCGAAACCTGGATCTCGCACCATGGCAAGCACGGCTCCGAAAGCACCCGAGGCCTTGTCGCCGACAAGTCTCACCCGATCGCGACCGGCATCGCCGACGGCGATATCTGGGGTCCGACCGACGTTTACGAAGTCCGTTTGCCGCTCCCCGAGGGTTCGCAGGTGATCGTCTTGGGCGCGATCCTGCAGGGGATGAAGCCGGATGCTGAAGTCGCTCAAGACAAACGCAACGACCCGATGATGCCGATCGGCTGGGCGCGAACCTACCAAGGCGGGCGAGTCTTCACGTCGACCATGGGGGCCGCGACCGACCTGCCGAGCGAAGGCGTCCGGCGGATGATCGTCAACGCGACCTACTGGTGTACCGGTTTGGACGAGGCGATCCAGCCCGACCTGAATGTCGATCTGGTCGGCGACTTCAAGCCCACCCCCTTCGGCTTTGGGACGTTCGTCAAGGGCAAACGCCCGGCTGACTTCCGGTAAACGATGCACTGCCGCGTCCTGCTCTTCGCCGCCGCTCGTGATTTGGCCCAGTCCGATGCGTTGGCGGTCGATGTCCCGCCGCCGGTCACCGCCGGCGCGGTCCTCGACGCGATCGCCCGCCGCTACCCCCATCTGGCGCCGCTGCTGCCGGTCTGTCGACTCGCGGTCGATCAGTCGTTCGTGACCGCCGACGCCGCGATCCCGCCGGGCGTGGAATTGGCGTTGATCCCTCCGGTCAGTGGCGGATAGGGAGATGGCGATGACGCAGATCCCGGCGGAAACGACCGCTCGCCCCGCGCCCCGTATCCGGGTCGAATTGGTCGACCACGAAATCTCGCTCCAGCCGCTGCGCGATTTCATCGTCGACGCCGATACCGGCGCGCACGCTTGGTTCGAAGGGGTGACGCGGCGGATGACCGGTTCGCTGCAGACGATCCTGCTCAGTTACGAGGCCTTCGTCCCGATGGCGACCCGGCAATTGAACGCGTTGGCCGAAGAGGCCGCCGCACGGTTTTCGTTGACGGCGATCGCGATCACCCACCGCCTGGGCGAAGTCCCCGTCGGTGAGGCCAGCATCGTCATCGGCTGTTCCGCCGCCCACCGCGTCGGCCCGCTCGCCGCCCTCCCCTGGCTGATGGATCGCATCAAGGCCGACGTCGTGGTCTGGAAACGCGAGCATTTCGCCGACGGCCAAACCCAGTGGATCCATCCCCGATGAACCGCCCGACCCCAACGCGCCTGTACCTCGATCATGCCGCCACCGGTTGGCCGAAGCCGGAAAACGTCTACCAGGCGATGGATCGTTATGCCCGTGACAACGGCGCCGCCGCCGGGCGGGGCGCCTATGCGAGCGGTATCTCCGCCGACCAGATCGTCGCCTCCTGTCGCCGCCGCCTGGCCCGCTTGATCGGCGTGGCCGATCCTCAGCAGGTCGCGTTGTTTTCCAACGGGACCACCGCGCTCAACGCGGCGATTTTTGGCGTGCTGCGGCCCGGCGACCAGGTCGTCACCACGGCGATCGAGCACAACAGCCTGTTGCGGCCACTCGAATCGCTTCGCTTCGATGCCGACGTGTCGCTGGAGATCATCCCCTGTGACGAAGCGGGCCGGGTCGATCCGCAAGCGATTCTCGACCGCGTTACGCGGAAAACCAAATTAGTCGCCGTCTCGCATGCCTCCAATGTCACTGGCGCGGTCCAGGACATCGCCACCGTCGGCAAGGCCCTCCGCGGTACCGAAACGCTGTTGCTGTGCGATGCCGCCCAGACGCTCGGTTATCTGCCGATCGACCTGCCCGAGTTCGGCATCGACCTGCTCGCGTCCCCGGGACACAAAGGGGCCTGCGGCCCGCTCGGAACGGGCCTGTTGGCCGTCTCCCCCAAGGCGCTCGAGCGGTTGCGGCCGACGATCTTTGGCGGAACCGGCTCGGTATCCGAATCGCTCGTCATGCCCGACGCGATGCCCTCACGCCTTGAACCGGGGAACCTCAATGTCACCGCGCTGGCCGGTTGGGATGCCGGTCTGGCCTGGCTGGCATCGGACGACCCGGCCGCGCGGGCCGGCCGCCTGGGGCAGCTCGCCCAGCTACTCCGCCAGTGTGCTGCGGCTCTGCCTGGGGTCCGCGCGATCGGAGCCGACCATCTGCCGATCCTCAGCCTGACGTTCGCGGGCACCGACGTCGGCCTGATCGCTTCGCTGCTCGACACGGAGTATGGGATCGAAGCCCGCTCCGGCCTGCACTGCGCGCCGCTGATTCACCGCCAGCTCGGCAGCTCTCCTGGCGGCACGCTGCGGATCAGCGCCGGTCATTCGACCACCCCCAAGCAGCTGCAGCGGTTCGCCGCCGCCCTGCGAGAGATCGTTACCGAACTGGAAATTCGGTAACCCACGGCTTCCTCGCCAGCCCTGCCCGAAGACGCTGCCGGCTGGAAATTGCTATGCTAGCCTCGCCCGCCCGTTCCCTCGATTGCAGTCCCCCCCGAAGACCCCAGTGATGGCCAAGCAGCCCTGGTACCAAGACGGTTTGAAGTTCGAATGCACCGCCTGCGGCGACTGCTGTGGCGGGGCTCCGGGGTACGTCTGGGTCGAGCCTCAGGAAATCGCGGCGTTGGCCCAGGAGCTCGGTCTCAGCGTCGAGGCTTTTGAGCGGCAGTACGTCCGCCAGGTCGAGGAGCAGAAAAGCCTGATCGAGCATGCCGACGGCGACTGCATCTTTCTCGATCCCCAGACGCGGAAATGCAGCGTCTATGCCGGCCGGCCGACCCAATGCCGCACCTGGCCGTTCTGGGACAGCAATTTGGCCAGCCGCCGCGACTGGGAATGGGCCTGTCGGGTTTGTCCTGGCAGCGGTGTGGGAAAGCTCTATTCCTTCGACGAAATCGAAATCCAGAGAAAATCCAAGCAGGTCTAAAGTTTGCCGGTCGTGCCGACGATAACGGTTGCAGGGCATCGTTCCGCCGCCGTCAATCGGTGGCCGTGCGATGTCCCGCGACAAGCTTGACACTGGGCCTGCTGCGAACTAGATTCGAGAATCATAAGTTGTTGTCTGGCAATGGCTTAAGGCGATCAGAAGCTAGTGAGTGCGGTTCGGGGAGAGCTTGGAATGACCAAAAAGGACATCGTTCGGAACATCTCGGAGGAGATGGGCCTGACTCAGCAGCAGACGAAAGACGTGGTTCAGCGAACTTTCGATTCGATTGTCGAAATGCTAGCCATGGAAGGACGCGTCGAGCTGAGGAACTTCGGAGTCTTTGAGGTCAAGCGTCGGGCCGCGAGAAAGGCCAGGAATCCCCGCACCAACATCCAAGTGGAGGTGCCGGAGCGAATGGTTGTGGTCTTCAAGCCTGGAAAAGAGATGGAAGCGAAGGTCAATAAGATGGTAAGCAACCGACCGGTAGCGAACCGTCCCCCTTTATTTCCGCCGAGCTGGGTAGCGAAGGGTCTGAGCGACCCGGCGTTAGCTGGCAAAACGAACAAGTCGAAAAAACAACAGCCTGATCGATAAACACTGGCTACGACGGTCTCGGGGAATCCGGGACCGCGAGCCACAGCACGAGCATTCCACGCAACCGTTCATGGAGGAACCCGCGATGCGTCGCGTCCTGCAACTCACCCTGCTCGCCCTTTGCCTGTCCACCACGGTCGGCTGTTTCGTCCCGATCTACTCGGCCCGCCCCGAGCGTCGCGTGCAGCAATTGCTGTTCACCAGCGAAGACTTGCGGATGATCGTCGACGAGTGGGAGCGATTCTGGTTCCTCGATTCGCCCAGCCACCTGACCCCGCTGCGGACCCACGGCGGCATCATCTAAGTCAGGGCGACTCGCCCCCCGCCCGCCTTCGTCGGCTGACAGGCGGGGCGGGTCACCGAGACGAGGCGATCCGACCAGGTCCCCCGCGTCGCCCAGCTTTCGCTCCCCCGCTCCCCAATGAGCGTGGGAGAAGGGCCTGATGCCGGCGAAACGCCTGGCGTCGCAACGCCCCCGCACTTGAGCTCGGCAGCCCCTCGCCGACCCAGAGCTCCGCAAGGCCGATTCAGATGGGCTCGCTCGCTACACCCTGCGTCTCCTGTCTGTCTTTGGTCAAGGGCTGATGCGTCCGAAGGCTTGCAGTTGTTTGCCCTTGCTCTGGCCTCACCGATGGTACCGCGGCTGCTACGGCTATCGACATCCGCGGGAGTCTGTCGCCCTCCG
>DITY01000150.1:2890-6352 GCA_002422955.1 Planctomycetaceae bacterium UBA6172 | reverse complement strand
ACGTTGGTCGGCGCGGCCCTACCTGGGCCAGCGGCGTTGCAGCCCGGCGACGTATTGATCGCCAGCGGTCCGATCGGCTGCCATGGGGTCGCCGTGATGGCCGCGCGGGAGGATTTCGGGTTCCTGCCGCCACCGCCGAGCGATTGTGCGCCCTTGACCCCCGCGGTCGCCGCCTTGTTCGCGGAGCGGATCGTTCCTCGGGCGATGCGCGACGCGACGCGTGGCGGGGTTGCCGCCGTGTTGCATGAATGGGCCGAAGACTCCCGTTTGGCGCTCCGCGTGGATCAATCGCTGCTACCGATCACCGACGCGGTCGCGGGCGTTTGCGAACTGTTGGGGCTCGATCCCCTGCACGTCGCGGGCGAAGGGGTGATGGTGGTCGCCGTGGCCGCGGAGGATGCGGAGCGTGCGTTGGCTGCGCTGCGTGGTACCGCGGTCGCGCGAGCCGCCTGTCGCATTGGCGAAGTCGTGCCCCGCCGCGTCTCACCGGTGCTGGTTCGGCGGGGGCTGGGACGCGAACGACCACTCGACGAACCGCTCGGCGCGCCGCTGCCCAGGATCTGTTGACCGAGACGGTTGAAGACCGCAACCGTGGTCAATCGCCGCCGCTCAGTACAGCAACTCGACCCAGCGACCGCCGGCGACCAATTCGGCTTTGCGGCGTCGCCAAAGCTCCGGCGAACCGACCAACTCGGCGAAAGCCGCATCGAGTCGATCGCGAATCGATTCCACGCCCGCGACGTAAATGTAGGTGTGGGGTTTCATCAGCCAGTCCCGCATCTCATCGGCCCGGCTTTGCAACGCCGCTAACCAATCGATCTCGTGATCCCAGTGGGGTCTGGCGGACAACACCCGAATCGCCTCGAAGGTGTCGTTGTCGTAATACAAGGCGAAGTCGTCGTGAATGTTATTCTGATAGAGCAGATCGACGCCCGTCCGTCCGCCATGAAACAGGCGGACCCGACCGCCGAATCGCGGCTGTCTGAAATAGAGGCTTTTGACAAAGGCCCGAAAGGGGGCGATCCCGGTTCCGGCGCCGATCAAAATCAAGGCCGCCTCGGGATCATCCGGGGCGTGAAACAGATCCCCATAGGGACCGGTCATCCGCACACGCTCACCGACCTGGAGGTCGCAGAGATAATGGGAGGCGATGCCCGGATAGCGTTCACCGTTGTAAGCATCGATGTAGTCGCAACGACGAACGCAGATGGGAAACCGGAGTTCACCGCCGGTCGTCGCCTCGGGAAGACTGGCGATGCTATAGAGCCGAAAGTGCTCGGTTTCTCCGAGGGCCGGGTCCCCGGGGGCGATGATCCCGACCGACTGGCCCGCCGACGCGGAAAAACCTGGGCGGTTGATTTCGAACATCAATTCGCGAACTTCCTCGGGTGATCCTGGCGGCGTGATTCGCTGCGTCGCGATCAGGGTGGCTGCGAATCGATCCGAGGTGTCCCAGTCTTGTAATCGCATCGTTACTCCGATTCGGTTGCCGTTGGTATGGGCGAAGGGGTTGTCACGCGATCCGTCGGGGCGGCTTCAGGGCAATCGGTTCGCGGGCGGCGCAGCCGTGGGGTGCCGTCGTGATCGGTGACGGTTCGCATCGGACCGGCACAACCGCAGCCTGGGCAAGCCGACGGTTCGTCATCCTCGAGCGGGGCGCCGCGACGGTAGGCTAGTCCGATTCCAACCCAGGCGATCAGGACCAACGAAACCAAGGCAGCCGCTTTGAACCAACCGTACAACATGTTACCCCCCCAAGCCTGAGAAGCCCATGAAGCACAGCGACAGGATACCTGCCAGCAGCAACGTCAGCGCCGCCCCTTTGACCACATCGGGCGTCTGATTCAACGCCAAACGCTCGCGAAGTCCCGCCATCAGCACCAACGCCAAGGTGAATCCGACACCGGCCCCCAAGGCGAAGACGAGTGACTGCAGCAAGCCGTATCCGCGACTCGTTTGAAACAGTGCGACCGCTAGGATCGCGCAGTTGGTGGTGATCAGCGGCAGAAAAATTCCCAACGCCCGGAACAACGCCGGGCTGAACTTGCGCACCGCCATCTCGAGCAGCTGAACGGTCGAGGCGATCACGGCGATCAGCGAGATCAGGTTCAGGTACGGCGCATTCACCGCCTCCAGCAGGGCTCGCAGCCCGTACGCGCAGGCCGAGGCCACGAGCATCACCAGCGTCACCGCGAGCCCCATCCGCAAGGCCGTCGTCAAGCGGCCCGACACGCCCAAGAACGGGCAGAGCCCCAGAAAGTAGGCCAGCACGAAATTGTTGATCAGTGACGAGCCGATGAAGATCGTCCACAAGGATTCGTCATTCATGTTGCACCCCGGCGGCGTGAGAACGGCGCGGCGAACCGCGAACCCAAGAAGCGAAACAAGATCAACCAACCGGCCAGCACGAAAAAGCCGCCGGGGGGAAGGAGCATCACCGTCCACCCCTGGTAGCGTTCGCCTAGGAGTTGGATGCCGAACAGACTGCCGCTGCCGACTAATTCGCGAACCGCTCCCAAACAGAACAAGGCCAGGACAAATCCCAGACCCATGCCGAGTGCGTCGCACAACGAACGCCATGGTCCATTCGTGGAAGCGAACCCCTCCGCGCGGCCGAGGATGATGCAATTGACGACGATCAGCGAGATGAAGGCTCCCAGCGCGCGATGCAGATCGATGCTGATCGCCTGGATCAGACGATCGATGATCGTGACCAAACTGGCGATGATCAGGATGTAGGTCACGATCCGCACCTCCCGGGGAATTTGATTCCGCAGCAGCGACACCGCCAGGTTCGACAACACCAAGACCGTCATCGTCGCCAGACCCATCGCCAAGGCGTTGATGGCGGTATTGGAGACTGCCAACACCGAGCACATCCCGAGCGCCTGGACGAACACGGGGTTCTGCTTCCACAGGCCGTTGACAAACTCATCCGTCGACAGCGGGGCGGGTTCGCCGCTCGTTTCCGTGACGCTCATGGCGCGGCCTCCTCGGGTGGGGCGGTAAAATCGACCCGGCGGGCGAAGAGCTCTGGGACCCGAGCCTCGGCGCTGTCGCGGAGCATCGTAGCGACCGCGCGACAGGTGACCGTCGCCCCGGTGATCCCGTCCATTTCCCAAGCGTTCGTCCGCTGGCCCGCGCCGACCAACACGATCGGGTTGGCGATCGATTCGCCATCCGCGCCGACCCGCACGTCCAATTTGCCGAAGTTGGCTTGAAACGCGGGGTCCGTCTCGACCCGATCGCCGAGCCCGGGCGTTTCACGACTTTCCAGGATCCGGATGGCCAGAATCGCTTGCGAGTCCGGTGAATAGCCATACAGCAACCGGATTCGATCCTGATAGCCCTGGCCCTCGGTCTCCAAGGCGAGTCCGACCAATCGGCCGCCAGCGTCGTAACCGGCGAACAGCTCGGCGGAATTCGCCTCCGCGGCGTCAGCGGGCGCGAACGTCCCGTCGG
>DITY01000150.1:0-2733 GCA_002422955.1 Planctomycetaceae bacterium UBA6172 | reverse complement strand
CACGAGGGCCGCCATCAGCTCCCGCGGTGCGCGTCGCGCTAGACGTCTTGGAAGCGGTCTCGGGCGGGGGCAACTTTCCGGGGGAACGGGCGCCATAGATCGTCGGCCGGATCGCGCGATCGATCAGCGGCACCGTGGCGTTCCCGAGCAGGATCGCGTACATCACCCCTTCCGGCATCCCGCCCCAAACGCGGATCACGACGACCAGCAAGCCGATCAGCACGGCGAATAGCAGCCGGCCGCGATGGGTGATCGGCGACGTGACCATGTCGGTCGCCATGAAGACCGCGCCGAGCATCAGCCCACCCGATCCGAGCATGAACAGCGGACCGGGACAGCGGTCGGGGATCAGGCTGCTGAGCAACCCGCTCAGCGCGGTGACGGTTAGCAAAATCGTCGCGGGAATCCGCCAATCCAACATCCGGCGAACCGCCAGGTACAGACCGCCGATGAGGATCAGGACGGCGCTGGTCTCGCCGACCGATCCGCCGATCGTCCCCCACAAGAGATCGGCGGTCTCCGTCACCTGCCCCGCGAACTTGTAACCCGCCAACGGCGTCGCGGCGGTGACCCCGTCGGTAGCGATTGGGGCGTTCGGCTGGGTCAGCGGCCAAGCGAGGGTTGACGGATGAAACGCGACCCAGCGGTTCTCGGGCGTCGCCGGCCAAGAGGTCATCGCGGCGGGGAACGCCGCCTGCAAAAAGGCTCGCCCGACCAACGCCGGGTTGAAGGGGTTGCTGCCCAAACCGCCCAGCAGCCATTTGCCGATCGCTACGCCAAAGAACCCTCCGACCGCGACCATCCAGAGCGGCAAGGAGGGCGGCAGGGTCATGCCGTACAGCAGGCCAGTCACCAGCGCGGAGCCGTCCCCCAGTCGCCCCGGCGAACTGCTCGGGAACCGCAGGGACGTACCCGAGCTCACGTCCGACCGTCGCGCAGTGACGAGTTGTGGCGTCAAGCCGCGTTCGGCGAGCAGGCAGGCCAGGCAGGCGGTCAACAGGATTGCCAAAGCGGACAGGCCGAAGTGAAATACGGCGAACCCACAAGCCGGCAGCAACGCCAACGCGACATGGCGCATGATCGTGTCGACGCTGGCGCCGCTATGAACGTGCGGCGAGCTTCGAATCAGCAGCGTTCGGGTCAGCCTGGTCATCATCCCGCTCCGCGTTCGCGGTTACCTTCGGGTCAATCCTGCGGCGGTTGGCTCCACAAGTGATCGGGCGCGATCCGCCGCAGCGTCGCCCAATGTTCAGCCGCTTCGTCGCTGTCGCCCTGCTCCTCCAACCAGGTCGCCAAGTGGTAATGGGCGTCCGGATAATCGGGGTGCAGCGACAGGACGCCCCGGAGTGCCGCGATCGCCAGGTCGAGTCGCCCCGTTTCGGCCAACACGCAGGCCAGGCTGGTTCGCGCTTCGACGAACGTTTCGTCGATTTCGATCGCGCAGTAATATCGTTCCCGCGCCGCTTCGATCTGGCCATCGCGGTACAGCAATTCGCCAAGCTGGAAACAGATGTCGGCCCGCAGGCCGTCGCGGGCCAGGATCGCGCGACAATAATCGGTGGCCGTCGTCAGATCGCCTTGATCCTCGGCGTCGTACATCGCCTGCAGCAACTCGTCGCGGGTTTCGCCCCACCCGGGGGAATGGCCGCCGTGACCGGCCGCGACTTCCCGCAGCGTCATGTCGCCCATTCCCGGCCCGCCCGTTCCCGGTCCACCCGGTCCCGGAGCGAAGGGCGATTCTCCGAGCGAGAGGATATCGTGCGCCGGAGCCCGCTCGTTGTCGTCGGCGTCGCTGGCCGCGAAATCGAACCGCAATTGCCCGCCCGGCTCGATCAGCCCTTCGCCCTGCCGCAGCAGCACCTGCCGGCCCTCGATCAACACCGACAACTGCGCCAGCGGCCGCGAGACCTCGGGCAGGACCTCGGCCAACTCGCGCAATCGGTCCTCGATCGCCTTGGGACTGGCCCCCGCCGCGACCAATTCGGCCAAGCGACGGGCCGTGGCGACTTCCTGAAAATCGAAATAGGGCAATTTGTGAAGTGTCCTAGCCGGGACGATCAGGCCGCGGCGATGCCAGCGGCGAATCACCCGCACGGAAACGCCGAGCAGATCCGCCAACATCGCTGGGGTGTAATACCGCCTCACGGAACGCTCGAGGTCGATCAGGCCGGCCCGCTGCCACAACTCGGTCTCCGGGATCACTTCCAGCCGACCGTCCGCCGACCGGGCCCGCACGTCGGCGGTCAGCAGCGCCGTTTCGGACAGCGGCGACTCTTCCGCACCGATCACGACCCAGTCGATCTCCGGCGCATCCAGATCGACAACACTCGCCGAGTACGACCGCAACAAGTTCGACGCCTCACGCCGATTCATGCCACCCAGTTTGCCGATCAACGCGATCCGCTTGCCCGCTAGGGGGCTGGCAAGGGCGGTCTGGGCATCCTCGGACAGGTTGTCATCGCCGTCATCCGGGTCGTCGACCGGGCTGTCAGAGGCGTCGGAATCGGACAAGGCATAACCCCATGGATGGTGATTCCCCGATACGGGGCGTCGCCAGGGGCCGGCCGGGGCGGTTGAAGCCCAATGACACGAACCCTTCGCGGGCGACTGGCCGGAACAAGCGGGCGGCCGGCAGCGGTTCAATGTCGCGGCGCCAGGCCTTGCTGACAAGCTGTTATGCCCCCGATCCGGGGAATGATCTCGTCGCCCGGGTGCATGACAGGGTTTGCTAGG
>DITY01000083.1:19175-19675 GCA_002422955.1 Planctomycetaceae bacterium UBA6172 | reverse complement strand
GCGGCATGGGAATGGGTGGCATGGGTGGCATGATGCGGATTCCCGCCGAGAAACAATTCAAAGTGAAGGTCGCCACGGTCTGCCTTGAACACGGCAAAAAGGACCCCAATCCCCGCGTCACGTACAAGATGATCCCGGCCAATCAGTTCTCCGATGATCCGCGGGTATGGGAAGTCTGCCGGCTGTTGGGTTACCGACAGATGTCGCAGAACGTCGCTCAGGCTGCCGCGTGGCACCTCACGGACGGCCTCGCTTGGGACTTCCTGGCCCGCAAGGCGAAGAGCCAAGACCCGGTCACCAAGCAACTGACGATGTGGTTCCATCCCCAAGAATTGCAATACGCCTCGTTGATCGTCTCCTCGGCCAATCAGGCCGCGTTGACCAACCCGGCAGCCGATTCGGAAGCTCGGGAAGCCCAGTACCGATCCGAGTGATCGATGCCGATCGTGTTGTCGCTGCGTTCCCGCTGAGCAGACGTGGAACGGGAGCCCAACACGGAA
>DITY01000083.1:6317-19150 GCA_002422955.1 Planctomycetaceae bacterium UBA6172 | reverse complement strand
CGGACCGTCTCTTCAGGCCCGGACCGTCTCTTCAGGTCCGGACATTCGCGGCAGGGCGGACATTCGGGGTAGGGCGGACTGGCAAGCAGCAGTCCACGCGTTCTCCCTCCGACCCGTTGCTTCAGTCCGCCGCCGGTTCATCAGCCGGAGGCGGCAGTGCGGGTGCGGCCCTCAGTAACGTCGCCCAGATCCCCGCGGCCAGGGTGACTTCGACCGCGAGTTGCACCAACCGCGACACGATCGCGGCCAGCAGCGCCGGACCCGCGCCGAACGTCGGGTCGAGCAGCGTCGCCAACACCATCTCTCGCACCCCCGCTCCGCCGGGAAGCAGCGACGCGAAACCGGCGACGAAAGCGAGCATCGTGGCGGCGGAGCAGATCAACACGAGCGACAGCGGCGGGATCGAACCGCTGTCGGGGATGATCGCCAGCACGACCGCCGTCATCGATAGGCCGGTGAACAGCCAGGAGAGCGCGCACCAAAACCAAGACGCGATCAGGTGATCGAGCGTCCAATCGAGCTGCACCGGCCGGATCAGGCGGGCGGTGATGCCGCGTTTCCGAGGCGGCTCGTCGTCCCCGCCGGACTGCAGCTTCCGCGCCAGGACGAGTCGCAACACCGGCGGCAGCGACGCCACGACGGCCCCCAGGGCCATGACGGCGCTGGTCCAGCGTAAAGCCGCGGGGGCGTCGAGGATCATCACCAGCAGCAAGCCGAGCGTCGCGCCGACCGCGATCAAGTGCAGCGTCTCGATGATCACCGCGATCGCGGACAGTTTGACGGAGATTTTCGTTGCCCCGCGATTCAAGATCGACGCTCGCAGGATAATGACCATCGCCTTGCCGGGGACGTACTTGCCCAGATGCCCCACCAATTGCGCCGCCATGACCAAACGGTTGGAAACCGGATGGTGGAGCGCGCTGAGGGCCAGCCGCAGGACGATGCCGGAGGGGAGTAACGACAGCGTGTAGGTCAGGGCGGCGACGACCAGCCAACCCCAGCGGATATCGGCCAACGTGATCCGTTCGGCGTCGGATTGATCCCGCCACGCCGCGAGCGAACCGCGAAAGGCGAACGCGACCGCCGCGATGACCAGCAAGCTGATCGTCAACCGCAGCAGCCGCGGCAGCAACTTTCGAAATTTCCCTGCTGGCGAGGGCGCCGATGAACGGGGAGGCAAGTTTTTCATATACTGAACTCGGCGATTCCCTTAACCCCAAGATGAGAGCGGCGAGTTGGCTAAGCAAACAGATCCGGAGAGTCCCGGCGGAGGGGATTCCGCCCCCGAGCAGCCGGAAGTGACGATGGTCGCTAGCCCCGCCCCTGGGACACCGTCCGGCCCCGCCCCGCAAGCCAGCACCAGGTCGGCGGGGACCGATTTTCGCGAACTGCCGATGGCGCGTTTCATTTCGATCGCGGCGCTGCTGCTCGCGATCGTGGTCATCGGAGTGCTGTTCTTTCGGGTCATGGCCAGCTTCTTCGTGCCGCTGTTCATGGCGGCCCTGTTGGTGGTGATTTTCAGACCGCTCTATCAAGCCTTTTACAAAAGGTATGACGGCCGACCGCGTCTCTGCTCCATCCTAACCACCACCAGCATTCTGTTGTTGGTGCTACTGCCGGCAGGCTTGCTCGGCACGATCGCCGTGGCCCAAAGCTTCGACTTCATTCGCATGATTCGCGGCGTCGCGATCTACGAATCGGTCGAACGGATCCGCGAACGAATGTCGCTGCAGTTGCCGCAAAAGGACCAGATTCGCGATCTGGAGACCGCGTTGGAATCGCTTTCGGTCCCCGGCCCGATCGAACCGCTGCACCAGCGGATCGAGGAAGCCGAACGGCTGATCTCTCGCCTGACCGAGCTGCTCGGCGACCCCGAGGATCTGCCGGTCATCCACACAGCGGCGGGCTCCGGCCCCAGCGATTCGCTCGCGGTTAGCAACGCTCCGGCCTCGCCCCCCGATGATTCGGCCGCGGTTACCGCCGAACCGGACGCCAGCCCCGACGATTCGCTCGCCGGGTCCGACGATTCGGAATCCATGGCCCTGGCCGCGGTTCCCCTCGTTCCCGCCGAACGACTGCTCGACGACCTCGAGGCCTTGAAGAAGATCGGCGAGCAGTGGGCGCGTTCCCGCGCCGCGACCGACTCCTTGGCCCGCCAGAAGGCGCGCTCTGAATACGAGACGCAGTACTGGCAGGTGCAGAACGCCCGGGAAAAGTGGATCCGCTCGCTGATCGGCGGTACGCTGGTCGGCAAACTGCGGCTGCTGGTCAATCCCAGCGACTCGGAACTGCGGTCGATGGTGTCGGACCTGCAGCAATACATCCAACCCCGCGTGCTCCCCTTCACGCAGCTGGCAGGCAGGTTCGTCTTCCATCTGCTGATCCAGTTCGGCATCCTCGTGATCGCCGTCTATTTCTTTTTTTCGGACGGCCCCGGGATGGTCAACAGCCTGGTCCGGCTCAGCCCCTTGGATGAAACCTACATGCACCGCTTGTTGGTGCAGTTCGATCAGACCAGCCGGGCGGTGGTGTTGGCGACGGTGCTGAGCGCCCTTTCCCAGGGCGTGTTGGCGACCGTGGGCTACTGGCTGTGCGGCCTCGGTTCGTTGGTGATGCTGTTTTTGGCGACGACCTTCATGGCGCTGGTGCCGCTCTTGGGACCGGCGGTCGTCTGGGGTCCGGTCGCTTTCTATTTGGGCGTGGTCGAGGGACGCTGGGCCGCGGCGATCGCGCTGATCGTCTTCGGTTTGACCGTCGTTTCGATGATCGACAACGTGGTCAAGATTTCCGTGCTGCAAGGCAAGTCGCAACTCCATCCGCTGCTGGCGCTGCTGAGCGTCTTGGGGGGGCTGCAGGTTTTCGGCCCGATCGGGCTGTTGGTCGGCCCGATGATCGTCGCCTTCATGCAAACCCTGCTTGAAATTCTCAACCAGGAACGACTGGGCATTCGGGGGGACGCCGTCGCTGTCGATCCAGGGCTCATTGCCCCGGCCAGCGAATCGGGATAGACCTCTCCGCCGCCAGCCGACTGACNNCCGCCTGCCTAGGGCAGCCCGCCTGACCGTGGTAGCCCGGTTGCTGGGTGGCCCATCCGACTGGGGTGGCCCATCCGACTGGGGTGGCCCGGTTGTCGGTTGCCAACAGTTGGTCTCGGACGTCGTGTAAGGCGGCGTCGTGGGGTGAACTTTGGCCGACCGCCCCGTCAACCCTCTCCACAGCAAGCCGTCGATCGGTCATCCTGGAAGCTCATGCTTGCAATCTGCTCCCACTCGCCATCCGCACCCCCGCAGCCGCAATGTCGCTGAGCATCGTTTATTATCCCCATCCGATTTTGCGTTATCCCAGCAAGACAATTCGCCGGGTCGACCGCGAATTGAAAAACGTCGTCGACGAAATGTTCGACTTGATGTACTCGCACAACGGGGTCGGTTTGGCCGCCAACCAGGTCGACATCCCGCTGCGAATTTTTGTCGCCAACCCGGCGGGCAAGCGTGGCGAAGGGGAGGAGTTGGTTTGCATCAATCCCGAGCTCAATTTTCCCAAAGGGAGCGAAGGGGATCGTGAAGGCTGCTTGAGCCTGCCGGAGTTGTCGGGCATGGTGAAGCGTCCCGAACGGATTCAGCTCAGCGCTTACGACCTCGCCGGCAATCCGATCGAACGCAAGCTCGATGGGCTGCTGTCGCGGATCGTGCAACACGAGATCGATCACCTCAACGGGCTGTACTTCTTCGACCGCATGAGCGACGACGACCGCGGGGAGTTGACCCAGGGGCTCGAAGAGCTCGAATCCGATTTCCGCGCCCGCCAGGCGAGTGGCTCGATTCCGGATAACGAAGAGCTGGTCGCGCGATTGGCGGAATGGGAAACGCGGTATGCCTGATCTCGCGGCCGTTGCCGACCTGGATCGCAAAGAGCTTTGAATATGATGGACTCCGTTACCGCACCGACCGCCGCCCCCACGCCACGGCTGAAGCTGATCCTGATGGGCACCGGCCCCTTCGCCGTCCCGGCCTTCGAGGCGTTGGTTGAGGCCGGTCACGAAGTCTTGTTGGTCGTCACGCGACCGGCGGCCGCGGTGAAAAGCCGGCGTGGCCCACCCCCGGCGCCGGTCCGCGAGTTCGCGGCGGCCCGTGGTCTTCCGCTGGAATCCCCGCCCAGCGTCAATACGCCCGAGACGATCGCCAGGCTTCAAGCGTTGGACCCCGATCTGCTTGTGGTCTGCGACTTCGGCCAGATCCTGTCGGATGCGGCACTGTCGGTCGCGCGGCTTGGCGGCATCAACCTGCACGGCTCGTTGCTGCCCGCGTTTCGCGGCGCCGCGCCAGTCCAGCGGGCGCTGCTGGCCGGCGAGCCGGTAACCGGGGTCTCGATCATCCACATGACCCCCAAACTCGATGGCGGGCCGATCCTCGCCGCGATGGAAACGCCGATTCGTCTCGACGAGACGGCGGGCGAACTGGAACACCGACTCGCACGGCTCGGCGTCGAACCGACGTTGGCCAGCGTCCGGACGCTGGCCGCTTGGGACGGCCACTCGCCGATCGGTTCACCCCAAGACCCCGCGCGGGTCTCCCGCGCGCCACGGCTGCACAAAGAGGAAGGCAAGATCGATTGGCGGCGGACCGCCGAGCAGGTGGATTGGCACGTCCGTGGCATGTCGCCTTGGCCCGGGGCGTTCACCGAAGTGGCCATCGAATTCGACAAGCCGCCGCTGCGGATCGCGGTCCGCCAGATCACGATCATCGAACGCGAGTCGCTGTTCCCCAGCCACGAGTACCCGACCACCTTGCCGGGGATGCTGATCGACGCCGCGCAGTTCACCGTCGCGACGGGCCGGGGCGCGATTCGCATCGACCGCCTGCAGGCCGCGGGCCGCGGGGAAGTGACGGGGGCCGAATTCCTCCGCGGCTACCGGTTGCAGGTCGGCACGCGGCTGGGCGGCGAACCCGAAACGAAATCGAACCACGGCACGACCTGAGAGTTCCCGACACGAACCCAGCAGCGGCGGCGGGTGCCCGCGCCGCGACGGCGTTTAGGACCGCAGCAGACGCGCGAAGTGACGGGCCAGATGCTCGACCGGAAAGAGGCAAAAGGAATGCTCCCGGCTCCGCAAGATCGCTTCGGAAAGCTCGAACTCGCGGGCCTGAGCCAGGTCCGCTGTCAGACGCTCGCGAAACTTGCCCAAACGCGAGTAGAGGTCTCGGTTGACCCCGTCGACCTGATCGTGCCAAGCCTTCTTAGAACCGCTCGTAGGCCGATTGGCGATCAATTCCCGTTTCACCCGGCAGAGCTCTTCCGGCAGCGTGGCCTCCGCGGCAAACGATTCCGGAGCGAAGCGGGCGCGGCGGATCCGGTCGCGAACCTCCGCCACCGACCAGGGGGCCCGCGCGATCCGGGTCGGATCGATCGGGAGCAACATCGTGGCCGAAACGGTCATCCAGTGTGGCGGCTGAACCCCGAAAAACCGTCCGGTGATCACGTCGCCCAACTCGTCGTACTTGGCACCACCGATGCCATGGACGAACAGGTCACAGAGCACTAGGCGGGCGAACATCGTCGTCACCAGCGCCCGTGGCCGCAGCTTGACGGAACGGCCACACAGCTTGGCCAACTCCGCCGGATCGCGGAGGTGCAGACGGTCGAGCCGTATCGAAAGCTCGCGGCGATCCGAAATTTCGAGCCCCGTATCGTCCTTACGGACCCAAGCCCGGTGACGTTGTGGCGAGGCCTCGGAATAGATCCAAAACGGGACTTCGATCCACGCGCCATCGACCGCCAGATCGGGAACGGGGTGCGCGGAACTGCGGATCCGATGGGCGAGCCGATATTCGTCCGAGGCGACGTTGTAGGTCTCGCGAAACCGCGCCGCCTGATTGAGGATCGCGAGCGCGAACCCGAAGAAGGGCTCGCTACGGCAAATCACCGACAGCGGCAATTCGAGCGTTCGCAAACCGAGTTCACCCTCCAGCGAATGTCGCGCTTGGGCGATCGCGCAGGCGACGTTCTCGCATCGCCCCACCGCCGCGACGGCGTGGGGCCACAGCCGATCGATCAGCGGGTCGGCGACCAACGATCCGACGGCCGACCGCACGGCATCGGCAAACGATTCGAACGTCTCGCGGTCATGGATCCGGTTCTGCTCGTAGGGCAAACCGCCGGCCGCGATGTCATAAGCGACGCTCGAGCGACGGACCAATCGCGTCTTGGGATCGAGAAACGGGACGCGGATCGAGGAGGCGGTGGAGACGTCGTTGTCGATCACCAGATTGACCGCGACGACCGATTCGGAAATCCCATCGGCCAGCCCGCTGGACGACACCCGTCGCGCGATCCGGTCGATGGCAAAGTTTTTGAACCAGACGCCGGGGTGGAACAGTGTCGGCTGATGCCCAGCCATGATGATCGTCGGAGGCCGCTTCCCGACGCTGGGCTGGTTCCACGACTCCCGGTCGGCGACGGCTGGCGATCCGCTAACCGATCCGCCCCGCATCCGCTCGAGCCCTTGACTGGCCCGCGCTTGTCCGTCATCCCCCCGGAACCCCTCGAGCGGTCGGTAATTGCCGGTGTAGCGGACCGCGGAGCTGAGCAATTTCGCGCGGGCGGTGCGCCGCAGCTCGGCCAACGAGTAATCAGCCCAATTCCAATCGTTCGCTTCGAGTTGCCGGACGTTATTGCCTACGAAATCAGCCGCCGCGTCGATCCCGGGCGAGATCAACGCTTCGCCGTCTCGCGTGGGCGCTCGGTAGGACACAAAAACGGACAAGGTGAGGGTCGACTTTCATCCTAGTTTGGGCTGGGGAATCGCTTCGGACCGAGCGTCACGCGCCGGATCCATGCCGGCCTCGCGCATCGCCTGATCGAGGACTTGATTGTAGTATGCGAGTCGAGTCTCCGCATGATCCAACGAACCGCCGAACGACCGATTCAGGTCGAGGTAGATCAGCGGCACGGGGATCTCGATGATCCGCAAACCGGCCGATACCGCCTGCACCCAGAGTTGCAGCGGCATCGCGTAGCCATTGTCGGTGATCGAAAAGGCCTGGAGCGCCTCGGTCCGGTAGGCCTTGAAGCCGCAGAAGGCGTCGGTCAATTTCAACCCCAACCGGCGATTCAATTCAGAGGTGATACGGCGGTTGATGAACAGCCGCTCGGCCGGTGGCTCCGCATCTCCCGGGTACTGCTTCAGGTAGCGACTGCCGGAAACCAGATCGGCCGACCGGGCCGCTTCGATGAATCGCGGGATCCGCCGCGGCTGGTGCTGGCCATCGCAATCGAGCGTGACCAAACCGGAAAAGCCTTCAGCGGCCGTGTATTCGAACGCGGTTCGCAAGGCGGCGCCATAACCGCGGTTCTCGGTGTGCCGGAGGACCTGAATGTCGTCGCGAAGGTCGAGCAATTCGGAGGTCCCGTCGGTCGAACCGTCGTCGATCACGACGATCTGGTCGGCATAACGCTTGACCTCATCGAGAATCTGGCCGACGTATCCGACTTCGTTAAAAACCGGGAGCGCGGCTAACCACTTTTCGCGTTTGGGCATGGCGGCAGGAATCGCAGGACGGGGAAACGGAGCAGTTGGACGACCCGAGCCGTCCCTACCAACCTCCTTGCGGGGGCATTGTAGGTCGAGTCAACCCTGGGTCAACTTTCCAAATTACCCCCAGCCACGCTTCTCAACGGATCGGCGTCGGCATGACTGATAAAAACCTCCAACTCCTGCCCCACGCTCCGCACGCGATCGCTCAGCCGCTCGCCCAACCGCCCCATCGCGAACCGTTCGCTCCAGAAGTGCCCGACCAGCACCAGCGCGATCCCGCAGGCTTCGGCTTCCAAGCAGGTGTGGAAAGTCGCCTCGCCGGTGATCAGGGCTTGGCATCCGCGGGCCTTGGCCGCGGCGAGGAATCCGCCGCCGCTGCCGCAGCCGATCGCAACCTTGCCGACCTTGCCGATCCCACCGACCGTACGAGCGCTCGGCGCGCCGCAGAACGCGGCAGCCCGTCGCGCCAACGCATCGACGCAAATCGGTTCCGGCAAACTGCCGTAGCGACCGCCACCGACCGTGTCGTCGCCGTCGGTCGCCGGGACGAGCGGTTTGACGTCGCGCAAGTCCAGCCCCTGGGCCCATTGCTGGTTGATCCCGCAGGCGGCGGAATCGAAGGCGGTATGAGCGCTGTAGACGGCGATCCTGGCGGCGATCAGCTGGAGCAATAGGTTGCCGACGGTCGAATCGCTGGTGATCTTGACCAGCGGTTTGAAGGGCAACGGGTGATGGACGACGATCAGGTCGACGCCCCGCGCGATCGCCTCGCGGACGACCGGCGGCGTGACGGTCAAGCAGACCATCAGGCGGGCGACCGGTTGTTGACGGTCACCGATCAGCAGTCCGACGTTATCCCAAGCTTCGGCCAACGTCAGCGGGGCCAACTCGGCCAGGAGTTGGCAGATCCGATCGACGCTGACCGATGCGACACTCGGCATGGGATCGCCAAGGGTCGCATCCCCAGGGCCGGGCACGCTCACTTGGGCGCGAGCATGCAAATCATGCGGCGGCCGTGCTGCTGCGGCGGCGTTTCGACCTTGCCGACTTCGGCCAACGTCGCGACCACCGCTTCCATTACCTTGCGGCCTTCCTCGATGTGGGCCATTTCACGGCCGCGGAACAACACGCTGACCTGGACCTTGTCCCGGTGCTGCAAAAACTTTTCCGCTTGCCGGACCTTGGTGCGGATGTCTTCGTCACCCGTCTTGGGACGGAGGCGAATTTCCTTGGTCTTGGTCTGGGGGGTGTGACCGCTGTTCTTTTTCTTGTTCTTGTCGTACTTGAACTTGCCGTAATCCATGATTCGGCAAACTGGCGGACGCTCGTTGGGAGCCACTTCAACCAGATCCAGACCCGCCTCGCGGGCCCGGGTTAACGCCTCATCCGTGGGGATGATCCCCAACTGCTCTCCCTCTTCACTGACAACCCGGACTGGCGAAATCCGGATCTGCGAATTAATGCGCGTCGAGTCGCGCTGCTCCGGTTGGAAGCTACGTCGTGCCAATGCCACCAAAAACAAAAACCTCTGTCGGGATGGAACCCGAATCGAATAAGAAATGAGGAGCAGGTGATCGGAACCAGATCAGAGGGCTTTCAGTCTGTCCCCGCCGGGACCGCGAACCATCAGCGACATCTGTGGTATTCCGAAAATCCGATCGCAACACACGACCGAATGCGCACCTACCGACCACGCCAAAGTATCCGGGCGGGAATAGCGCGGCGTCAACCGAATTTTCGGCAAAATTCGCATTTAACTCGCCGCTTTCCCTCGCGACACATCCCAACCGCGCCGCGGGCCCGTCAAGACGGCTCCGCGACCAGCCCCGCACCTGGATTTCACGCCAATTTCATGCCGAGCGTTTACGACGCCGCGGCGTGGGCAACAGGCTCAGCAGGTTCGCGACAATGATCAACGCGCCTCCGAACAGCATCGACCAGACCAACCGTTCGTTGCCGTAATCGACCGCGAACAGGTTGCTGAGCAGCGCCGGCAACACCATCGCGGCCGCGGACGCACAGACGGGCTCGAAGGTGTAGATGATGCCGGCCTGGGACGCCGACACGTAGTGCTGGTAGGTGTTCATCCAATTGAACGCCATCACCGAACAGAACACGCTCAGCAACAACACCAGCGTCCAAAAGCCGGGTCGCAGGCTCATCTCGATCCAGCCGATCGACGGCGTTTCGGGGATGAAGGGGCGAGTGCCGGCGAAGACGATCAGCGCGATCAGGGCGGTGCTGGCGAACATCCCGGGGGTCAGCGCCGCGGCATCCAACCGCCGGCCGAACCGATCGACCAGCATGATCTGGCCGGCGAAAAAGAGCGCCCCCAAAGTCGTCAGCGTGTCACCGATCGTCCAGGCTTGCCGCGCGTCGGCCGCGATGCCGATCCCGCCGCTGTCGATCGTCACCAGCCCGGTCAAGACCGCCACCCCCAACAACGCGACCAGAACTCCAAGGATGACCTGGATCGGTGGCTTGACCCGCCACACGATCGCCGAGATCAGCGGCGTGTAGACCGCCACCAGGCTGGTCAGAAATCCGCTCCGCGACGCCGGGATCGTGGCCAACGCCATGACCTGCAGGATCAAGCCGGTGACGAAGAACGCGCCGATCTGCGCCCCGGCGATCCATTCGTCGCGGCCGGCGCGGCGAATCAGCGGGCGAAAGAACAGGGCGAAGAGCAGCATCGCGACCAGAAACCGGGAACCGATCAGCCATGACGCCGCGGCCACCCGCAATTCGGTCGAGGCGTGTTCCGCCGACACCCCGAACATCTGGTCGATTTGGAAGCTGACCGTCTTGGAGATCGGGAACGACAACCCCCACAGCACATTCACGAACGTCAGGATCGCCACGGCGGTCCAGCGATTCACCCGCGGCGATGTCGAGCCTTGCATGTCCGACTCAATATCCGTACCGGGTGAAATAGTCGGTCCAGGCTTTGCGAATCCGGGCCTCCTGTTCGGCGGGCAATTCGTGGCGATTGGTTTTGTATTCCCGATGCTGCGTTTCCGCCCAACTTTCCAGAGCCCCGCGGACTTGCGCGAAGTCTCCCAGCTTCAATCGCCCATAGATCGATTCGATCTGGCCGACCGGATCGGCGATCAAATCCTCGTAGCGGATGTCGATCAGGTTTTCCGCCGGCACCAAATCCCGGTCGCGATGAAACGCCTGATACATCAACCGCAAGCACTCGACGACGTAATCGCCCAACCCCTCGCCGGTCGGCTTCTGCAACGCCTGGACCTCATCGAGGCTGTGCCACAAACGCGTCGTGGACGGGTAGAGGGTGAGCGGGTTGCGGGTCAGGTGAATGAACTTGGCACCGGGGAAAATCCTCGCCAGCGTCGCGATCCGGCCGGTGTGCGTGGGGCTTTTGACGACCAGCGGCCGCTCGGTCCGCCAGGAGACGGTCTTCAAGAAACGATCGATCGCCTGTTCCCAAAGCTGTCGCCGCGGCTCGTCGAGCGATTCGGTGTCGAAGTACTCCATGTCGACCGGAGGCAGGTTCGGAAAGGCGATCCGTCGATAGGGCGAAGGGACCCCCAAGACCAACAACGCGAACTCGTCTTCCTGCGGCCGGTCCCAGCCCGCGACCATGTTGTCCATCGGCCGCCGGTCAGGCAGCATCCAGCCGCAAAAGGTCCGGAAAAACCATTCCGACACCAAGAAATGGTCCGGCGTGAAGCACTGGAAGGTCGAGGGGCTGCTGAGCCGCTCGTCCTTGACCAACAATTCATGCAGCAGCGTCGTGCCGCTCCGCCAATGCCCGATGATGAATACCGGCGGCCCATGCAGCGAGGACGTGGCCAACCGCCGCCCCCAAATGCAGTGCTGAATCATCGCCAACAGCCAATTGACCGGTGCCGCGAACGTGATCGCGACCGCCATCGCCCACCGCGACGGGGAAACGCGAAACCCGCCCGAACGGAGCAACCGCCACCAAGCGAGCGGACGCATCCCGTGCCAGAATCGCGGGGTATAAAACGGGTAGCGGTGGAAGTTATCGCTCGACACTTATCAACACTTATCAGTTTTCGGAGCAAGTCTGCGGAGACGAGTTTTCGGGGGCCAGCACGGGCTCAGGATATCGGCAAGCCGACGAATTTCCCAGCGGTTGAGCGGGGCCGAACACCGGCGACGTCGGACACGGTCATACGGGTCGCGGTAAGTGTCGGCGCAGCAAGCGGAGTTCCGCCGCGTTAAGGACGGGGGATCGATTCCGGCTGCCGCAGGCGAGTGACCCAGCTTTGGGCAATCGCTTGAAGTCCGAGGTGATGGTGGTCGATGGTCGGCCAGTCTTCACGCTCGGCGGCTTCTTCGATCGCTTGGGCGCGGGTCCACTCGGCCGCGGGGGCGACGTAGCGGAGGCAAGACTTGAGCGTATGCGCCGCGCGGCGGGCGGCGATGGCGTCGTGGTCGCGGACCGCCAAGGCCAGCGTCTCGCACAACGCGGGGACTTCGATCAAAAACGCCTCGACCAACGCCTCGACCGTCTGCAGATCTCCGCCCGCGGTTTGCAGCAGCTTGGCTCGCCAATCCCCCCGCGGCTCGTCATCCGTTGACGCGTCGGCAAGTGGCGTGGACTCGTCGGGGATGGAGCCAGGAACGGCGGCGTCCGCGCCGTCGGCTGGCGGCAAGACCAAGGCGTCGGCTGGCGGCAAGACCAAGGCGTCGACCGTGCGGATGAGGACCTCGCGATCGATCGGCTTGACCAAAAAGTCTCGCATCCCCTCGCGCAGGCAGCGCTCCCGGTGCTCGGCCGTGGCGTGCGCGGTCAGCGCGATGAACGGCGGCGGTTCCAACCCGCGGTCGCGATAGCTCGCGATCATCCGCCCCATCGCCTCAATCCCGTCCATGCCGGGCATCTGCAGGTCCATCAGGATGCAGGCGAAAATATTGGCTCGCGCCGCGGAGATCGCCAGTTGACCGTTGATCGCCACGTCGACTTCATACCCGGCCAAGGCTAAGAAGTCGCGGATCACCGCGCGATTGACGGGGCTGTCGTCGACCAACAGCAATCGCCCGACGGCGGCCCGCTGGTTCGCGCTCTCCGAGACGATCGCTGGCGGTGACGCGTTCCTGGTCGGCGACTGCCGATCGGCGCCGGATGCCGGCCGGGCCGCGGCTGAATCCACACGCAAGCAACCGAGCAGATCTTCGGCGAGGATCGGCTTGATCAGCACCGGGTCGCTGGGATCTTGATCGGGCGCGGCCGCTTCATCGACGCGGGCCAACCAGATGGTCTTACGCCGTCCGCCCGCCGCGGGACGCCCATCCGCAGGCTGCCCGT
>DITY01000083.1:0-6293 GCA_002422955.1 Planctomycetaceae bacterium UBA6172 | reverse complement strand
CCGGGACGACGGCTCCATCGGCGGCAAGGGGATCAGGCAGCGAAAGGTGCTGCCGCGACCGGGGCGACTGATCACTTCGATCGTGCCGCCCATGCGACGGACCAACTGCTCGCTGATCGACAAACCGAGCCCGGTGCCGCCGAACCGTCGCGTCGTGCCCGTGTCACCCTGCTCGAAGGGGACGAAGATCTTTTCCAACTGGTCCTTGGCGATCCCGATCCCGCTGTCGATCATCTCGAGCCGCAACCACCGAGAGCTCCCTTCCGCCTTCCCGGCCGACCGCGGGCCATCGGACGGGGCCGTTCGCTGCCCATCGGGGTGACTCGGGCGATGGTCGACGCTGACACAGAACCACACGTGCCCTTTGGGGGTGAACTTGATCGCGTTGCCGGCCAGGTTGATGACGACTTGGCGGAGCCGATTGGCGTCGACCATCCCGATCTGGGGGACATCGGGATGGATGTGCAGGATCAGTTCCAGATCCTTGCCGATCGCGCGGGTCGCCAAGGCCCGAAACGGCTCGCCCAGGCAACGATGCAGATCAGTCGGTGTCGGGTTGATCTTCAGCCGGCCCGCTTCGATCGACGAGAGGTCGAGGATGTCGCCGATGATCCCGCTGAGCAATTCGCCGCTGTCGCGGATCATCTCGACGTACTGCTGCGCCTTGGGCGACAGGTCCATGTGGGCGAGCAGTTCCGCGGAACCGGTGATCCCGCCCAGCGGCGTGCGGATCTCATGGCTGACGTTGGCCATGAACTCACTCTTGATCCGGCTCGCATCTTCGGCGGCGAGTTTGGACTCGCGGAGTTCGGCCATCACGCGGTGCCGCAACGTCGAATCGCGAACGAAGATCGCCAGCCCACGCGAGTTTTCGAGCGGAATCGGGTGGACCGACACTTCCGCTGGGAACGGCGTTTCGCCGATCGGCCGCAGGATGATTTCGCGGCGCTGGCCGACCGGCAGATCGATCCACCGCAGCTTCTGATCGCCACGGCCGACGACGTCCGCGGGGCGCTCGTCGCCAGTGACCGTGTCGCTGAGGTTCGAATCGGGGAGGGCGATCTGATCGAGACGTTGCCCAGCGAGATGATGGCCGTCGCGGGACAGCAGCGTCTCGGCCGCGGGGTTGGCTTCGACGACCACGCCCGCGTCATCGACCAACATGATGGCTTCGCGAGCCGCTTCGAACAACGCCCGTTTGCGGGCTTCGCTGCGGCGCAATTCGGCGGTCCGGCGATAGCTGTCGGTGACGTCCCAAAAGACCATCCGGATCCCGATGATCCGGTGCTGCTCGTCGTACTCCGGCGCCTTGAAGACTTGCACCCAACCGGTCGATCCGTCGGCCGTCGGATGGGATTCGATATGGTCGACGGGCTGGCCGGTGCGGAGCACCCGATCGTCATCCTCGCGGTAGCCGGCGGCGATCGGCGCGGGGTACAAGTCGGCATCGGTACTGCCGATCACCTCATCGACCGTCCGCCCGACGCCGTGACAAAACGCTTCATTGGCATAGGTGATCACGCCATCGAGGTCTTTGCGGAGGACCTGTAATTTCATCCGCTGGGCCAGCGACTCGAGGTGCGTCTCGGCGCGGTCGAGCTTCTGCTGGGTCTCTTGGCGGCGGGCGATTTCACGTCGCAGCGCGTTGTTGATCCGATTGATCTGCAACGTCCGGCGGCGGACGCGTCGCTGCAGCTGTTGGCGAATCTTCAGCCGCTGCTGCCGCCGCCGCTGGGTCTCGAAATGGTAGCCGCCGGCGGACACGAGCGCGATCAGGACCCACCAGCGAACCGGTTCCGGCGCGGCCGGCAAACGGAACAACACCGGCAACAGGCTCAGCCCGACCAACGCCAGCAGCAGCCGCGGGGTCTGCTGACGGCCGATGAACTGCAACGCCAACAGCAGGACCGTCAGGTGCAGGACACACCAATCCCAGCGGACCGGCGACCAGACATCAACCAGGGCGACGACGCCCCCGAGCACCAGCCACGGCGTCAGTCTCGATCCGAGTCGCAATCCCCAATCACGCAGTCTTCCGCTCACCTCGAGTTCCTTTGCAAGGGGGCAGTCGCGACGGCCAGGGCCGCGGATCGCTTCGCGGCGGCAGGGCTCGGCCCGCGCGACCGCTTAGGATCGACGTTCGCTCCAGAGTCGCAACAGTTCGACCAGATGTTCGGTCGCTTGAGTCATCTCGTCCAAGCAGGCGAACTCGAGCACCGAATGGATGTTGTGCTGGCCGCTCGACAAGTTCGGGGTTGGCAACCCCTTCTCGGTCAACTGCGATCCGTCGGTGCCGCCACGCACGATCGCCTTGGTGTAGGGGCGTTTGAGATTCGCGAAAGCGAGTTCGGCCAGTTCGTACGATTCGGGCAAGCGACTGAGCCCCTCGGCCAAGTTGCGATACTGGCGACGGCGCACAAACTCGACCCGCAATCCCGGGATCGCTCGCGCCGCGGCCTCGGCGGTGGAGGTAACGATCTCGGTGAACCGATCGAGCTCGCTGGCATCGAACGACCGCAGGATCAGATCGACATCGCACTGGCCGACCCCGCCGCGGATGTCATGCACGTGAATGAAGCCCTGGCGGTTGCCAGTCGTTTCGGGAGTCAGCTCGGCCTTGGGCAACGCGTCGACAAAGGCGGCTGCCCCACGCAGACTGTTGATCATCCGCCCCTGGGCGATGGCCGGATGGATGTTGTGGCCGATGAACCGGACCCGGATCGCGTCGGCGGAAAAGGTTTCGACGTCGATCATCCCGGCCCCGCCGCCATCGAGCGTGTAGGCGACGGTCGCCGCGAGCTGCACCAGATCGATCTTGTCAGTGCCCCGGCCGATCTCCTCGTCACAGGTGAACAGCAACTGGACGGGGCCGTGCGGCAGGAACGGGCGTTCGATCAGGTGATGCGCGAGCTCCATGATGATCGCCACCCCGGCCTTGTCGTCCGCGCCCAGCAGCGTCTTGCCATCGGTCGTCACCAACGTCTTGCCGATCAACTCGCGCATGCCGGGCGTTTGGGCCGGATCGATCACCGCGCCGCTTTCCAACACGATCACGCCGCCGTCGTAGGCCTCGATCACCTGCGGGTTCACGTCGCTGCCAGGGGCTTCGGGCGACGTGTCCAAATGCGCGATCAAGGCGACGGTCGGCAGGCCGGGGCCGAGCGTGCTGGGGATCGTCCCCCAGACCAAGCCGTAGCGATCGTGCTGGACATCCTCGGCGCCCATCGCCATCAGTTCCTGTGCCAAAACCTTGCCGAGGTCCCACTGCCCCGGGCTGCTCGGGTAGGCCGTAGCGGTCGGGTCCGCCGCGGTACCGATACGGACATAGCGCAAGAACCGGGCGAGCAAGCGGGACTCAAGGATCACGGGCAAAGCCTGCGGAGGAAAAGGGACGGTCCGAGGATCGGGACGGTGGACGAAATGTCGTTATAGTGGGGACCTTCAAGCCAGCTGCCTCCGCCACTTCCCCTTTCGGCGTTCTCCATGGATCGCGTTGCACACCTGATTTTTGATGTCGAAAGCGTAGCGGATGGCGAGCTGGTCGCAGCGGTCAAGTATCCCCATGAATCGCTGTCGGCGGAAGAAGCGATCCGGCGGTTTCAAGAAGAATTGGTCGAGCAGTCGGGCAAGACCTTCATCCCCTACACCTTCCAAATCCCCGCCGCGGTGATCATCGCCAAAGTCGGCGTCGATCTCGATCTGATCGACATCGTCTCGCTCGACGAACCGCGATTTCGCCCGCACGTGATCGCCGATCACTTCTGGCGGGGCTGGGAAGCGTATGGTCGTCCGCAGTGGGTGACGTTCAACGGCCGCGGCTTCGACATCCCGCTGATGGAATTGGCCGCGTTTCGCTATGGCCTGTCGCTCCCCGCGTGGTTCAACCTCTCGGGACCGAGCTACAAGCAGTGCCGTAACCGGTACAACGTCGAATCCCATCTCGACCTGCACGAGTTCCTGACCAACTTCAACGCGACCTGGTTTCGCGGCGGTCTCGATCTGGCGGCACAATTGGTCGCCAAGCCGGGCAAGCTGGCGGTCAAGGGCGACCAGGTCCAAGCGATGTATCACAGTGGCGAACTGCAGGCGATCGCCGATTACTGCCGCTGCGATGTCCTCGACACCTACTTCGTCTTCCTGCGGGCGATGGTGCTGATGGGCCGGATCAGCCGCGGCCGCGAACGGGAACTGGTCGCCGCCGCCCGCGACTGGCTGGAGCAGCGACGCGAGACGAACCGCGGCTATGCCGATTACTTGACGCACTGGAACGATTGGGTCGATCCTTGGGAAACCGGAGAGCAGACATGAGTGATCAGGAACCCGAAAATCGTCGCGGCTTCCTCGCCCGCGCGACCGCCGGTTCGGCGTTGGCCTACGGTGCCGGCCACTGGCTGGGCGCGGACAGCGCTGCGAACGCGGCCCCAGCTGTGCCCCAACCCGCGGGAGCCGCCCCAGTGGCCAACGAGACCGAGACGCTGCGACAACGATTGGTCGAATGCTTGGGCGGCCCCTGGCCCGAACCCGGCCCGCTGCGAGTCGAGTTGCGGGAGACGATCCGGCGGCCAGGCTACCGCATCGAATCGCTGAGCTACGAAGTCGAACCGGGCGATCGCGTTCCGGCGATGCTGCTGATCCCCGATGGCGTGACCGCCACATCCCCAGCCCCCGCCGTGGCGATCTGGCACCAGCACAATGGCGAGTATCACCTGGGCAAAAGTGAACCCGCGGGCCTCGCCGGCAACCCGATGCACCACACCGGGGCGGAGCTGGCCAAGTTGGGCTACGTGGTCCTCTGTCCCGACGCGCTCTGCTTCGAAGAACGCCAGGACCCGGGCAAACAGTTGGCGGGCGGCAACTTCGAACGGTTCGAGTTCCTGCGGTACGTCGTCCAGGGCCAATCGATGGCCTGGAAGAACGTCCTCGACATGCGGCGGGCGATCGATTGCCTGGTCGAACGCCCCGAAGTCGACGCCGCGCGGATCGGTTGCTACGGCCATTCGATGGGTTCGACGCACGCCTGGTTGGTCGGTCCCCACGAACCACGGATCAAGGCGGTCGTCGGCAACTGCTGCCTGCCGACCTACGCGGCGATTCACGACACCAAGATCCTGCATTGCTTCCCGAACTTCGTCCCAGGCTGGTTGAAGTATGGCGATACCCCCGAGATGGCAGGTCTGATCGCGCCGCGAGCGCTGCACCTGAACCTCGGCGAAACCGACGGTGGCAGCCCGATCGAACACGCCAAAGTCGGTATCGAGCGAATCCGCGCGATGTATGCCGCGCAAGGGGCCGCGGAACAATTCAGCGCCTTCATCGAACCCGAAACCGGTCACGTGCTGTCGCCCGAGATGTGGCGGCGAACGCAAGCGTTCTTCGCGCGGCACCTGGGATAGTTCGATGCGCGAGCCGAATCCTCTGACCGAACCCTGAGCCGTTTCGGGGCAGGGGACGTCTCAGCCGATCAGCTCGTCGATCACGCTGCCGCCGAATTGGCTGAGCTGTTTGAAGCGACCGGCGTGGTAGTAGGTCAAGCGGTTGTCATCCAACCCCAGCAACCGCAGCAGCGTGACGTGCAGGTCGCGGACGGGGTGGACCGCCTCGACCGCTTCCATCCCCAACTCATCGGTCGCGCCGATCGTCTGCCCGGCTCGGACGCCGCCCCCGGCCAGCCAAATCGTCATCGCCTTGATGTTGTGATCGCGACCATAGGCCGTCCCGCCTCTCACGCCGTTGTCCGGCGTCCGGCCGAACTCGCCACACCACACGATCAGCGTTTCGTCGAGCAGGCCGCGCTGGTGTAAATCGGCGATCAAGGCCGCGATCGGCCGATCGACGCCACGGACCAACTGCGTGTGCGCCCGCGCGATGTAATCATGGCTATCCCAGCTGCCGTGGTAGAGCTGCACGAATCGCACCCCTTGCTCCACCAGCTTGCGGGCGAGCAGACATTTGCGGCCGAACGCATCGGTCGCGTCGTCACCGACACCATATTGCTCCAGCGTCGCGCGCGATTCGCGATTCAAATCGAGCAGCTCGGGGACCTGCATTTGCATGCGAAATGCCAGCTCGTAGTTCGCCATGCGGGCCGCGAGTTCCGCATGCTGAGGATGGCGGCGGCTGTGGGCTTGGTTCAGCCGCGCGAGCAGATCGAGGTTGGCGCGCTGACGGTCGCGGGTGACACCCCGCGGCGGCTGGAGATCGAGGATCGGCGAACCCTGGGGACGCAGCGGCGTGCCTTGATGCTCCGCGGGCAAGTAACCGTTGCCCCAGTTCGCCGCGCCCCCCTGCGGATA
>DITY01000303.1:301-3577 GCA_002422955.1 Planctomycetaceae bacterium UBA6172 | reverse complement strand
TAGGTGGCGCAGGCCAGCAGGGCGGTGTCGTCGAGGAGACGGACCGCGCGATACCGGCTCTCCCAAAATTTGCCGGACGCCCGGTCCTCGGCATTGGCGCGTTGGCCGAAGTTTTGGCACAGCAGTCGCATCCACCAAGAGATGTTGCTGAGGCGTTGTCGCAGTTCGGCCACTCGGTCTGGGTTGTTGGCGATCGAGTTGATTTCCTCTGCGGTCGGCTCCAGCGGTGAGCGGTCGTTGGCCTTGCGTCGGGGACAAAGCCAGCACCAGCGACGCGCAACATCGGCGTCATCCCACGTGGCGACGACGTCGGGGCGGGAGCGCAGGATCAGATGAAAGTGATTGGAGAGGATGCTGAACCCGAGCAGGTCGATGCCGAATTGAGCGGCCAAGCGGCCGAGGTCGTCTTCGATCCAGACTTTGCGATGGTCGTAGTTCTTTCCGGAGACCGGGTCGTCGCCGATCAGAAAGCAGCGTCTGACGACGCGGTTCATGACATGCACGATTGCGATTTCGTCGTGGGCGAAAAATTCCGCCCGAGCGAGCCGAGCCATAGCAGGAGCCTCGCAGCAGAGTGAGTGTACGGAAGAGCACTGAACAAGCATTCAACCGGTTTGCTATCCGCGTGTCAACCTTTTTCGTAGCAAGGTTATTGAGCGCCACCCCGGAGCTGTGTCCCCAGCCGTCACCCCAGCCGTCAGGAGCTGTGTCCCCAGCCGTCAGGACGGTGGGAATTGGATCAGCCATAAAGCATTGAGCTTGCAGCTAATTGAATAGTCCTGGCTGGTGAATCTTTGGTGGCCAGAACAAGCCCAGCACCAACCACGTATTGTACGGAAATAACGTCCCCATGAAGAACCGAGTATCTTTGTCTTCCCGACAGAGCTCTCCGAGGAACTTCTTTTTCACGCTTTCTGCCGCTGCTTCGTCTGACCCCAGTCGGTCTGCCTCATGAAGAAACAGCGTTCCGAGTTCCCAGTCCTCACACATGGCCGTGTGCGGCTTGTCGCTGTCGTCGCATTCGAATACGTAATGAAAAGTGTAAGGAATCTTTCGGAGTGGCTTCTGTTGAGGGCCGAACAAAGTCATCTGCTTGAACAGGTACTCCCATTCTGGCTTCCATTCCTCGCTTGCCGGCCTGATTTCCAGGTCGAGAACACATTTTGGCCGGACGATCCCAAGGGATGTCTTGTCCGTTTCATGGGCGCGAACCAGTTCCTTGACTGTGGCGTGCGGTAATTTGTCGATGATTTGCCTGCGTTCCTGCCAGCCGTTCTTGGACGATAGACGTTCGCCTAGCAAACGAATCGATTCCGGCCGTGGCTTCCGGCTCTCTTTCCGCTTATCGTTCTTCGCTCCTCGGCGTTCGACCTCAACCTCTATCCACTGGTACTTGTGAAACTGCTGCTCCCTTGGTCGGTAACGATAATCAATCGGATAAAGCCTGATCCAATCACCCGCTTCGGTGATCCCCGCAGTACAAACCAACTCCTGGTACCCGCGTGACGGGTGGGGATAGGTCATCACCGTGATCAGGACGTTGGTCTTCTCAGGTGTTTCTGTCATCCGGCTCTGTCCCCAGATCGATAACGGGTAGGCTCGTTTCCTTCGCGACCGCGGCCGCGAGATGAGTTCGGTGGCAGGTGCACGGATCGGCCTCCATGCAGACGAGAACACTCGGTGATTCGGTAACCCACTGTGACACTTGCTTGATCGAATCAGCTTCCCGCTTCAAGGTTGTCCGGCGGTAATTCACGAAAAGGCTATCGTAATCGCTTTGCGAATCGAGTTCCTGGCGGTCGGATGAGTGAATCCCAAGACTTGGTACGTGGGAGTAGCGTATCCCGAGAGCGTCACAGAGCCGGTTCAGCGTGGACTTATGAAACCCGAACCTTCGAGCGATGGGATTGTGGCGAACATCGATCAGGTGCTGGATGCCTCGTTCGACCAGCCGGTAGAGAAATCCGTCGACGCTAAGACCCTCGTAACCGGCGGTGTAAACGGCTGGCTCTGCTACGTTCTTTTTGGCGAGCTTCTTGCGCTTGCTGTAAACGGTGTACTGCGGATACCGCGAGTAGACGTAATCCATCAATTCGTCAGCGGAATGATCACCGAAACGGCGAAGCACCCAATCGACGCCGCGTTGCGTTGGTCGATCCGGTCGGTGAGGAAGCCTTCCGGATGGGCTGGCCCAGGTCTTGTCGCTCGGGCACGTGAGTAGCCCCTTGTCAGCGAGCTTTCCAGCTTCCTGATTCAGTGAAAAGGAGAATGGCCCGTACAGGTACGGAACGAACTCGTAGAAGGCACTTCCGCCGCAGGATTCGTGCTCGTGTCGAATCAGGAACGCCCACTTGGTCAGCTCGACATCCGACACGGGGCGCCCCGCGTGATGGATCAGTGACAAAAGGACTTTCTGGCGGTGTAGGATCATGGCTTCGATTCGAGTCCGTTCGTGGTTTTGGCAAGGGTAGCACGGTACCCCTGCGGGAAAAATAGCCGTTTTTCCCTCGGGAATACGAGGCCGTCTCGCAGTCGATTGTAACAGCTGACAGTGGTTCTCAACCGTGCGACAGAACCTGCAGAGCGTGGCGGCCATTGGCAGCCATATCGAAAGAAAGGTCCGGTGGTGCGACGGACCTTGAAAAAATCGATGCGCGGCAAGCCGGCAACATCGATCCTACTTTCACGTCAGGAGGCGTGAACCACTTCGGGAAGCTTCGTCGGGGCCAGACCTTGTGTTCGGTGTTGGCGAGAGGCATCGCACTTTCAAAAAACGTCGCCACTTCGAAATGCCGTGATTTTTCGAACCCTTTGCCGCCGTAAGCCAATATTCTGGTAGCCGGCTGCTCGCGCGTCGGAAGGTGCAACCCATTTTCCGCTCACCGCGACGTTCGGGCGCACTCCGCCAGTTTGGGAGAATGTCGGGCGTGGTGTGCGATGTTTTCGGGCCGCCCCGTTGGGGCTCATGGCCGGTTGATCGATGTGTACCCAGGGTTGATATGGGTCACCCCGTTGGGGTTGCGGGGCATGTGGGGCGGCGGGGGCCCAGGGTTGCGCTCTCCCCAGGGTTGCGCTGCGCTCCACCCTGGGCTGTTATGGGGCCACGCCGTTGGGTTACGGGAAATGATGCGCGGCGGGTGTACCGCGGCGGGTCGACCCAGGGTTGCGCTGCGCTGCACCCTGGGCTGTTATGGGGCCACCCCGTTGGGGTTAAGGGAAATGATGCGCGGCCGGGTCGACCGCGGCGCCGCGGTTTACCCAGGGTTGCGCTGCGCT
>DITY01000303.1:0-223 GCA_002422955.1 Planctomycetaceae bacterium UBA6172 | reverse complement strand
GATATGGGGTCACCCCGTTGGGGTTTTGGGAAATGCGGGGCGATCGGCATGCCCCGCGATCGATCGTACTCGGGACCACCGTTGCCGGTGGCCCGTTACCGCGATGGCACGAGCATGGGGTTTGATCGTCAGAAACGCTATTTACCCTCGGACCCGGCTCTTGCTAAAGGCGTGATTCGTCGCTTCGACAACTGCTCAGCACGCCCTTTAAGTATGGGGGAAT
>DITY01000163.1 GCA_002422955.1 Planctomycetaceae bacterium UBA6172 | reverse complement strand
CCCCGCGACGACGGCCGCGAGGCGATCCTGGGGGCGCTGCCCGTCATGATGACCCCGGTGATCATTCTGGGCGGCATCTTGGGCGGGGTCTTCACCCCCACCGAGGCCGCCGCCGCGGCGGTGATGTACATGATCACGCTCGGGTTCTGCTACCGGACCCTGACGTTGGCGAGCCTTGCCGAGGTGCTGCTACGGACCGCGAATACGACCGGCGTGATCATGCTGATCGTCGCCGTGGCTAACCTGTTCGGCTGGGTGATCGCGCGCGAGCAAGGGCCGCAACTGGTCGCGCAATCGCTGCTGCAGTTGACCGACAACCCGTACGTCTTCCTGCTAATGGTCAACGTTTTCTTGCTCGCCGTCGGCCTGCTGCTGGAGCCGACCGCGGCGCTGTTGATCTGCGTGCCGGTGCTATTGCCGGTCGCGCGACAGTTCGGCATCGATCCCCTGCACCTCGGTTCGGTGATGATCTTGAACCTGGTGATCGGCTTGATCACCCCGCCGGTCGGTCTGGTGCTTTACGTGCTCGGATCCGTCACCGGTGTGCCCATGACCGTGGTGATTCGCGGCATCCTCCCCTTCCTCTGGTCGCTCGGCTTGACCCTGCTGATCGTGACCTTCGTGCCGGCGGTCAGCCTCTGGTTGCCGCGCTGGTTAGGGCTGTAAAACGCCGCGGTTCGGGCTCAGTTGCTCGGATCGACCCGCCGATTTTCTAACGGGAGCGTCACGATCGCTTCGGTGCCTCGGCCAGGGTCGCTGCGGAAATCGAGCGTCCCGCCGAGTCGGGTGACGACGTTGCGGGAGAGGAACAGCCCCAGGCCCATCCCCCGTCCCGGCTCCTTTGTCGTGTAGAACGGCTCTCCGGCGCGGCCTAACTCCTCGTTGCTCATCCCGCGACCGGCATCTCGAATCCGAAACTCGACTCGCCCCGCATTGACTGCCGTCCGCACCCGCACCCGGCCGCCAGGACCGCTCGCGTCCAGGCCATTGTGGATCAGATTGCGAATCGCTTGGGCGACCGCTTCCTGAGGGATCCATAACGGCTGCCCTTCGATCGCTTCCGCCGCATCTTCGACGTCGACATGATCCGGTTCACGAACCCCTTCGAGCGCGCAGTCCAGCAATTCACCGACCGTCGTCGCGTCCCAGCGGTCCGCCATCGAATCGCCGACCGCGCCCCGCATGCGGCGCAGGATTTGGCGGCAAATGTCAAGCTGTTGGTCGATCAGACGCACGTCCTGGCGAACCGATTCGGGCGTCTCGCAGTCCTGCAGGTGCCGCGCCAGCTCCCGGGTGATGACGTCGATCGTCGACAGCGGGGTGGCCAGTTCATGCGCCGCGCCCGCGGCCAGGGTCGTCAGCCCTTCCAGTCGCAGGACCCGCTCGTTCTCGGCGCGGATCTCGCTCAATTGCCGCTCGCTCCGCGTCAGTTCGCCCGCGGTGCGGGAGACGAAATGCGTGATCACGATCGCGCAGGTCGCGTAAGAGATCAGCAGTCCGATCGTATGGAGTGAAAAGTCCGGGCGGCGCTGCGATTCGACCAAGCCGGGGACGGGTAATGACCAAATCAGCAGCGTCACGCAACCGAGGATCGCCAGCCCTGCCAACAACCAGGCCCAGCGTGGCTGCAGGATCACTCCCCCAACCGCCAGGTTGACGAGGTAGAAAAGGCTGAACGGGTTATCGATCCCGCCACTGAAATAGAGCATGGCCGTCAAGGTGACCAGATCCAACACCATCAGCGAAGTGGCAACACGGTCGGTGTTGACGAGACAAACCTCAGTCGCGGGCCTCACAGAGTACGCGGCCTTGTCGTCTTCGCGTTCGTGGCCTAAATCGCGCGGCTTCGCCCCTACCAGCCAGATCGAATACCCGACATTGCTGATCGCCGTCACCGCGATCAACGCCAGCAACGTTACCCAGGGCAATTCCTGGCCGATGAACAGACCGGCGGCGATGACCGTGATCAGCTGACCGAACACCGCGAACCAGCGCAGCCTTACCAACCATGCACTGGCTCCCGGCTGAACCGGAGAGATAAAAGGGATCGGAACCGATTGCATGCGGTCGGGCCTGAGTCGGATTCGCTGCCATCAAATTGCCGCTACCACCTCAAGTCTACACCACTCCACGTGCCAGGCACCCTTATCGGCCCGTCCGATCCGTTGCCTTACGCAGCCTTACGAACCGTTCTTGCTGGCGTTCCAAGACGGCCAATTGAGCATCGATCCAGAGGCCGAATTGCTCGATCGTTTCCGGAGGCAGGCAAGCGGAACGCTCCGCCGGTTGCGGCGTGGGTGCTGGGATTGGCTTGTCGCCAGGGCCGCTCGAAGTGGTCATCGGTGGCTACTCCGCTAAGAAAAGAGGTTGCGCAGGGTCCAGGGGTTTGGGCTCAATCGGAAACTGACGATCACGCTGCTACACCGCCGCACCGGAAGTGTTCGCTCGCTCATTTCGCCCCGGCTCCTTCCGACGTGTTAAGTTAGGAACCGCAAACGCGTTGAGTCCAAAACAGGTGCAAGTTCGATGCCATAACGGTGCTTGCTTCGCGATTGTGGCTTAAATGTCGTTTTTGCCGGTCTTTGTGATCCATCTTGGGCTTTCGGGTGTGCATCTCCGCCGTCAGGGGTGCCAAAATCGGTGCTAGCCGTCAAGCGTGGCTGCCATGAAGTCACGCAGCACCCTTTCTGCTGGCCCAATCAATCACTTCAGACTACTTATCTCACTTTAGATGCTCATCAAGGCGATTGATCGCTGCATAGATCTGATTTTTGTCGCAGGTCAATTCCGATTCTGTCGATCGCCGATGAGTTTTCCGGTGGGAGCTGAAGTTTTTTCGGTTTTTCTTTTCAAGATTCGAGGCTGACCAGCGAATTTCCTGATGACAACCGACGCGGCAGGCGACTGCCGCCGTATCTCGGTGATCCTGTCGGTTTCGGCTCGACCGTACCGCAGCCAGCGAAATATTCTCAAACAGGGGACAGGCAATGTTCAGAAAGATGTTGATTGCGGCCGGTGCGGTGACGGTCATTTCGGGAGTTTCCGCGTTGACACCCTTAGGCAGTTATGCCCGTTGCGGTTGGGACTGGGTGAGCACCTCGGCCAGCGATGCCGTGCCCCTGGAATGGGAGCTCAAGCGGGCCCGTCAGATGATCACGGACCTCGAGCCGGAGATCGCACGGCACTCCAAGCAGATCGTGCGGGAACGGATCGAATTGGCCAAGCTGCAGGATCAGGCGAGCAAGACCGAAGCCTCGCTGCAAAAATCGGAATCCGAAGTGAAGCGTCTGGCGGCCGACCTCAAACGGGGTGACTCCAGTTACAACTACGCCGGCAAGGAATACACCCCGGTACAGGTCCGAGACGATCTCTCGGGTCGGTTCACGCGATTCAAGACGCGGAGCGAAACCTACAACCGCCTGGCGCAGATGGTGCAGGCGCGCGAAGCGTCCGTGCGAACGGCCGGGGAGCGTTTGGAGACGATGGTCGAGGCCAAGAATCAGCTCGAGGTCGAAGTCGAGAACCTGCAGGCGAGGCTCGAATCGCTTCGTCTGGCCCAAACGGGGAGCCAATTGAATCTGGATGATAGCCACCTCGGACGTACCCGCGATCTGTTGGACGAACTCGCGTCGCGACTGGAGGTGGAAGAGGAAGTGGCGACCGCCGACATCACCCCGCCCGGCGCGATCGACTTGGAGTCGCCGGCCACCAGCGAAGATTTGCTCGAAGAGATCGCCAATCGCTTCCTCGGGGACGACGCCCAAGACCGAGTTACGATGAACGCGATCGAAGTGGAGTGACCGCCCGGCCGACTCCACACCCGGCCGCACCCCAGAGGTATGACGAATCTCGACCCGAGTCAGGTAGGTTTCGATGTCCGACCGCCAACAGGCCTCATCCACCAGCGACGACCACGATCGGCAGACGCCGCCGATCGTCCGGCGTTGGCGGTTGTGGATCGATCGGGGGGGCGGATTCGACGTTTGGCAGGGGGAGCGATTGACCATCGGCGGGGCGGGCGGCAAGCCGCCCGCGGATTTCGCGATCCGCTGTGCCTGGCCCAGTCGGGTGGCGACTTTGGTCCGATCGGCGAGTAGCGATCGGCTCATTCCGGCCGAGAACTGGCAGCAGACCCCAACCGACTTTTCGCCGTCGCACGCGGCACCCGTTGGCCCCAGCAACGTCCCCTTCGCGGAGGATCGCCCCCTGACCGATCGACCGCTGCTCGCCGATCAACTGCTCCGGTTGCAGCCGGTGGGGCCGATCGGCCAGCCCGCCGCGACGCCAGTGATTCGCTACTGCCGCCCGTCACCGCTCAGCCGATCGGCGGTCTTGAGCGTCTTGCCACCGCACCGCACGGTAGCACCGGTCGACGCGCTGATTTGGTTGGAGCAGACGCTGTTGATCGGTCCCGAGTCGTTCAATCACGCGCAAACGCCGGGCCTGTCGCCCCGGCAATGGGTTTTGTTCCGACGTCAGGACGAATGGTGGATCCGAGGAGAATCGCTGGAACCCCAACCGATCCCCGAAAGCCGAATGTGGCAACTCGAGGATTGGTCATTGATGATCAAGCCTGAATAATGATGACAAGCCGTTTCGAACTCGATCGCTTCGCGAGGCCCACGGGCACGGAGCAGGTGCCGGGCGGATCGACCCTAACATCAGCTGCCAGAGGATCGGAAGCGACCGCTATGTCCAGCCCTGACAAACCTGCCGCGATCCATTTTTCGCTCGGCAGCGGCGCGCGCGTGTTGGACCGCTTCACGATCCAGCGGGGGCTCGGTATCGGCGGTTTCGGTGAGGTCTACTTCGCGCTCAGCGATGCCGGCAAGGAAGTCGCGCTCAAGCGGGTCCAGCGCAATCTGGAGATCGAACTCCGCGGCGCGTCGCAGTGCTTGAATCTCAAACACCCGAATCTGATCTCGCTGCACGACGTCTGCCGAGACCAACAGCAGGTCTGGTGGGTGGTGATGGAGTATGTCGCCGGACCGAACCTGCGCGACGCGTTGGATCAACAGCCTCACGGCCTGTCGGTCGAGGAGACACGACGTTGGTTCTTTCAGGCCGCGGACGGGGTCGAGTACCTGCATCAACAAGGCCTGGTCCATCGCGATCTCAAACCGGCAAATCTGTTCGATGACTTGGGCGTGGTCAAAGTCGGCGACTACGGATTGACGAAGTTCATTTCGGATTCCAAACGGGGCGGTCAAACCGAAAGCGTCGGGACCTGCCACTACATGGCTCCCGAAATCGGCCGCGGCCAGTACGGTCGCGAGATCGATCTCTACGCCCTCGGCGTGATCCTTTACGAAATGCTGACCGGGCGTCCGCCATTCGAGGGCGAGACGGCTCAGGAGATCATCATCAAGCACCTCACGTCCCAGCCCGATCTGAGCAGCGTCGCCCCGCCCTTTCGCCAGGTCATCGAGAAGGCCTTGCGGAAATCGCCGCACGAGCGTTGGCAATCGGCGGCCGAAATGGCTCGGGCGCTACGCGCCGCTGAGACGCCCGTGATCGCGAAGTTGGTCAGCCCGTCGTCGCGAACGACGCCTCTGCCGGTTACGCAATACCAATCGCCCGTCCGCTCGCATTCGGATCTCCCGCCCCCACCGGCCATGCCCGCGGGCCGAGTTCCAGGTGGTGAAACCAAGGCGTTGCCGCCCAGTTCGCCGGTCCG
>DITY01000198.1 GCA_002422955.1 Planctomycetaceae bacterium UBA6172 | reverse complement strand
GAGGCGCTGCTGCGTCTGCATACCGGCCAGGCGAATCTCGTTCGCCCCAGCGTCGGGGCGTGGGTCAGTTACGGGCTAGGGTCCGAGAACGAGAACCTGCCGGCCTACATCACGATCTCGCCACCGCGCGGGCATGGAGGCGTGCAGAATTACGGCAGCGCGTTCCTGCCGTCCATCCATCAGGGGACCGCGATCGGTTCGGCGGAAACCCCAATCGCCAAGGCCCGCGTTTCCTACGTCGGTAACCCCCGCTACCAACTCGAACTCCAGCGCCAACAGGTCGATCTGATCCAAGCGTTGAACCAAGAGCATCTGCAGACAGCCCAGGCCGACCGAGGGATCGAAGGGCTGATCGCCAATTACGAGTTGGCGTTCCGCATGCAGTCCGCCATCCCACAGGTCATGAGCCTGGACGACGAGTCGCAAGAAACGTTGGATTTGTATGGCATCAACAAAGATCCGACCGACAATTTTGGCCGCCAGTGCTTGCTGGCCCGCAAGTTCGCGGAATCGGGCGTGCGATACATTCAGGTCTCCACGGATTACACCTGGGATCATCACCAGAAGGTGAAAGAAGGGAGCATTGCCGAGTCGGCCAAGGTCGATCGCCCGATCGCCGGCCTGCTCGAAGACTTGGCCCGACGCGGATTGCTCGAAGACACGCTCGTCGTGTGGGGTTCGGAGTTCGGCAGGACGCCGATGGTCGAGAACGGCGATGGCCGGAACCATCACCCGCAAGCCTTCACGATGTGGTTGGCCGGTGGCGGAGTGCGCGGCGGGCTCACGTACGGGGCGACGGATGAGTTCGGTTATCGCCCGGTCGAAAACCCCGTTCACATGCACGACCTGCACGCCTCGTTGCTGTACGCGCTCGGACTCGATCACAAACGCTTGACCTACCGTCACGCGGGGCGAGATTTCCGGCTGACCGATGTCCATGGTCAGGTCGTCGACAGCTTGTGGAGCTAGGCCGCAAGTTGGGCGTCTGGGGGCGTTGACGGTGGGGCGTCGTGAACGCAATCCGCTAGGCCGCTTCATCCCGTTGGCGAAACACTCGCCCCAAGGGACTCAGGATGATCGCCGGCAGCAGCACCAGGTCGCCGACGATGGCGGCGAACAACAGCGACACCATCATCCAGGCGAAGCGGGCGGTCGGCACGAAGTCGCTCAGCCCAAAGATCGCCAGGCCGCAACCGCAGACGACGGTCGTCTGCAGCATCGCGCGGCCGCATTGCCGGTACGCGGCCTGGACGGCATCGAATCGCGACAACCCGGCCTCGAGCTTGCTCTGAAAGAACGTCAGAAAGTGCAGCGTATCGTCGACGGCGATCCCCATCGCGATGCTGGCGGTCATGATCGAGCCGATGTCGAGCGGGTGTCCTGCCCAGCCCATCCCGCCGAACAGCAATAACGCGGGAAAGACGTTCGGAATCATCGACAGCAGGCCGCTGACGATGCCAGCTTGGACCAGCGTCATCACGATCAGGATCAGTCCGAAGGCGGTCATGAAACTGACGAACAGGTCACGCAGCAATTGCCGCTGAATCTCATGCACCAACGGCATCAGACCGCTCAGCGACACGCGGCAATTCGGGCTCATCCCCGTCGCTTGATCGACTTCCGCTCGGATCACCGTCCGCAACTGTTCCAGAATGTCACCGTACTGATGGTCCCCCAACGCGCTCAGGTGCGCGGTCATCCGCCAGGATTCGTTGAGCCGCGCATCGGTCGCTAGCATGCGTTTGGCCTGCAATACCGGACGGAGGCGGTCGAGCACCACGGCTTGAATCCTCGGATCGTCGGGCACCGGTTCGGCGGGTAGGAAATCGAAGGGCGAGGAGACATGTTGCACCTCGCGCTGCGACTCGACGGTCTGTTGTACCCGCTGCAAAATTGCAAACTTATTCTTGGCCGCCGCCGCGAACGCTTGGTCAAAGGTCACGACCACGTCGATCGGTACCAACGGGGCCACGTGCTCCTCGAGCCAGCGATAATCGCGAATCAGCTTGCTGTCGCCCGAAAACAGCGTTTCGATCCGTACGGAGGCCGTCAGCCGCGTGACGCCCCAACCGAGCCCCAGCATTAGCACGGCACCAGCGAGCAGAACCCAGACCGCGAAGCGCTGCTGCAACAATGCCAACCCGCCCCAAAAGTCGTGAGCTCGGCGCGCCGCGGCATGGGGTCGTGGCCGGAGCGGGACCCAAGCCAGCGGCCCCGGCAGGATCGCGAGCAACGCGGCCAACGTGATGAGCACGGCGATCGCGGCGTACACCCCGAAATCTCGCACCGCTACCAAACCGCTGACGCCGAGGGAACCGAGCCCGATGGCCGTGGTCCCCGAGGAGAGCGAACAGGGAAGCCAGGCCGCCCGCATCGTCCGCCCGATGACGTCCCGGTCGTCGACAGCCGCCAGATCCAAATAATAGTTGATCCAGTGGATGCCGCCGGCGACGGACAGGACTTGAACCAGCGGCGGCAACACGATCAGCAGCGCGGTCATCGAAACGCCACAGTAATGCAGCATCGCTAAAGAAATCGCTTGGCTGATCAGCGAAACCCCGAACACCAGCAGGGCCGCGTACAGCGAATCGAAGCAGAGGATGCAGAAAACGAACACGACCAGCGATGACAGCGGGGCGAGCCGATGCATCGTGGCTTGGCTGGCCACGTCGACCGAGTAGCCGTCCATGATCGGCCCGGCCAAATGCAACTCTTCGAACCTCGCGCCGCCGTAACGCACGGCGGCCGCCATCACCGACGGGACTAGCCGCGCCCGCTGACGCAGCCCTTCGGGCGAGAAGCGAATGATCAGGCAGGTCGTTCGCCCATCCGGCCCAACGAGCGCGCCCCGCAGCCGCGCGGTCGCCTCCGCGGGCGACAAGGATAATGGCGGTTCTTGCAGCGATCGGAACGCCTCACGCCCGGAGACCACTTCCTCGAATAGCCAATTTTGTTGGTCCTGGAACACGCCGGAATGACGCAAAACCTTCACCAGCAGGTCCGTTCGCCGCTCGTCGACCGTGCATCCTGGCCAGGAGATCACCAACTGGTCACGGGCGCCGAACTGTTCGACAAAGCGGTCAAAATCCCGGCGTGGCGCGAAGCTGTCGTCGACCCACTCCAGCGGTGAGTTCGAGGCGGATTCCAGGGCCCGGAAAGTCCCTCGCAGCAGCCATGGACTGGCCACCAGAAGATACAGCACCAAGATCGCGAAGCGTCGTTGCTGCAGGGACCATTCGCCCCACCGCTGGCTCATGCGGCGACCCGGGGGTGCCGCCCCGCATCGCTCCCGCTCGTATCCGCGCCGACTCGATCGCCGGCCGTTCGCCCGCGCTTACCGAGGATTCGCCGGAAGCTGCCGATCAGCGGATAGGCGGGCACTCGCTGGGCGTATTGTTGATAGGGCTGACCTATGTAATGCGTCAGGCGACGATCCTTGAGGTTGCTGCCGAGAAAAATGTAGGCTGTCCAGATCGCCGTGAGCGCGGCGTGGTCGAGCGTCATCAGTGGCGTGAACCAGACCAAGCCGAGAAAGCTCAAGTAGACGGGATGGCGAAATCGCTGGTACGCGCCGCGCGGCTTGAACTCGCGGCGTGGCGGCTTCTCCCGACGGAGCCAATGATAAAACGGGGTCCAGCCGTTCTGATAACCCAGGCCGGTCAGCGCGAGCGAATACATCAGCGCCGCCCAGCTGCAGTAGAAGCAACCATGGATGATCGAAGCGGTCACACCTTCGGCCCGCCAAATCACCGTCTCACTCGTCCGCCAAGCGAAAAACATCACCAGCAAGCTGACGCAGGTCACGACGCAGAAGGTGCTGTCATAGAACGCCGGAGGAATCCACCGGGTCAAGACCTTACGCGTTCGTGGCACCAACATCACGCTATGGGCCACGGCGAACAACACCGCCAGCCCGCAATCGCGGAGGATCCAATCGCCCTCCGCCATGACGACGCGGCCGTCGCGAAGGAACCAAAACAGGTACCAGACCGTGATCAGGAACAACACCTGGTTGCCGAAGCCGAATAGCACGCCAGAGATGCGGTTCGCGGTAAATGATCGGTGGGTGGCGGTGAAACCTGGGGAAATCGCGTCCATGCTCTTTGATCGGGTTAGTGAACGTTTAACTTGGCAACCGCTACTTCTACGATGACGATCTTGAACGCCGGTACCTTCATGCAGGCTATACGGCTTCAAGAGGCTTTCTGCGCAACCATCGCGCCGTACTGCATCGCCCCCGTCCGGTAGGCATTCAGCAGGGCATCGAATCCGTCGATGAAGTCGAGTTGCTCGCGATCGATCAGCCTGGCGAGCTGCCGGACGCCGGTCCGCCCAACTCGCCGTTTGCAAATCTCCCACGTCCGCGCGACCCGGTCGGTCCAGTCGACGTCATGCACCACCGTCAGGCCGTTGTCTTTGAGCCAACCCGCGTAGTCGGCTCGGGTCGCCAACGACGGACAGACGAACCGCCGACAGACCTCCTCGCACAGCTCGCGGTGTCCCGGGCGGCTGGTGTCCTCGCCCTCGTACCAGACGGTGATCGCGACGCGACCGCCGGGACGGAGCCATTCGATGGCCCTGCGAAAGAATGCCGGCTTGTCGAACAGATGCTCGGTACACTCGACGCTCCAAAGGACATCGAACGACCCGGGTTGAAAACTCACCTGCTCGGCATCGGCAGCGATAAACTCGGTCCGCTCGCCGACGCCCTTGAGGCCCGCGGAAACGGCGGCCCAGCGGCGCTGCACGGGACTGAGGGTCACTCCGGTGGCCGAACAGCCCCGCAATTGGGCGAGGCGAATGCTGGAGCCCCCCATTCCGCAACCGATATCGACCAGACGCTCGCCGGTCGAAATGCGTGCCAAGTCGGCCAGGGTATCCGTCAAGCGGCACTGCGCGACATACGGCGACTCATCAGCATCCCACAGCCCGTGATGGATATGCGGTCCCCACAGCAGGCGATAGAACAACGTGCCGAGCTGATAGTGGCTACGAATCGATGCGGGTCGAATGCCTGCGACGGAAATCATGCCGGTTTGCCAACGAGCGATCAGGGACGAGCGGAGATTCCGGCCGACGCGACGTTGTCGGTCGGGGCCACGAACAAATCGCCGAAAATCCGCAGCGGATCGGCGACCCCGATCGCTCCGAACGCTTTCGAATAGGGGGTGATGCCGAAGTCGGTTTGCCGGATCACGAAGTTGCCACGGACGTGCAGCCACCCGCGGACCTGCTCGACTTCGACCTTGACCGCCAGCGGCCGGGTCTTGCCATGCAGGGTGAACTGGCCCTGCAAGGTATAGCTCGGAAAACCCTGGGCATTCGATTGACCGGTCGCCACCGCCGAGGTGATGTCGAACGTCGCGGTCGGGTAGCGACGGACGTCCAGGATCGCCGCCCCACGCATGTTGTCATTGACGGCGGCGCGGGTTCCGGGGTCGGTCGAGCCCGTGAGGCCCACGTACTGGCGGGCTCGATCGGTATCGGCGTCGAACGACTTCATGTCGAACACCAGCCGGCCAGCGTTCTCGCTCGCGCCCAGGGCAAGCGTGCCGGAGACGAGTCTCGCTTCCACGCCATGCTGGTGCCCCAAACCGGTCTTGTCGACGAAAACATAGACACGGCTGTGCTCGATCTCAACATCGCCAGGCTGGGGTTTACGCTGCGGCGTCGCCGTCGCGGCCTCCTGCGCGAAGCCGGGTAGCGATGCAACGCCAAGCCCCATCAGCCACACCGCGTGAACGAGCACGCGAACCGCACCGTGTCGAACCACACCGTGTCGAACCACACCGTGTCGAACCATCCCAGATCGCTGATTCATCAAGACTCCTTCCTACGTTCGAAGCCAATCGCCCCGGCCGATCCTCCCCAAAAGCTTGAGAAGACGAAGACCAGCGTTGGACACCCTCGAAGCCGCGTCACTCCGCAGCCCGCTGGTCTCGACCCGCGACTAACTACTATGAAGTTAGTTGATTAGACCAAGGAACGCAAGATGAGAACAGTGGGGCACAAAACCCATGAGCCGCGGGACACGAATCGCAGGTACTTCTCTTGACCCACATGAGCGGCCACGGCGCAAGCCGCCGGTACTCGCGCGCGTCACCGGCGGTCAGCGCCTTGCCGCTCATTGTGCGTGAAATGCCTGGACGGACCGACTATTCGTCGATTTGCGTCTCGAGGGAGCGGGCGAGGCGATGGAAATCGCTGCCGGGCTCGATGAACCGCACCTTGGTCACCAGCGTCTGCGGATCGACCAGCTCCTCGAACGGAACGTAGTGCAGTTTGAACTGGCCCTCCACCGAGACCATCACGCCGTTGAGCTTTTCTTCGACCAAGGCGCGATAGGCACCGACGCCGAGCGCCGAGCCGAGCATCACGTCGAAGGCGGTGGGCGGGGCGCAGCGGGCTTCGTAGCCCAACGGGATGCCGTTGATCTTACGCGTCCGTCCGGTCCGCTCGGTGTAACGCTTGTCCAGCAGGTCCGACATCCGGGCGGCGAGGCTGATTTTCGAGATGTTGATGTGCCCGTGGTCGTCGCGGCTAACCCCTTGCAGCACCTTGGAGGGCATGAAGTTCGCGAGCCCTTCGGCGATCACGATCGTGCCGTATTCGCGGCCCTCCCGTTCGCGGGCGACCATCAGATCGACCATGCGATCGATCACCCGCTCGATGACCATCACCTTCCGCGGTTGATTGGTCTCCGGATCGATTTCGGTCGTGGCCAATGGCCCTTCGATGTCCTCGACGCTGAGCACCATGTTCGCTTCGCCAGCGATCGCGATCCCGTAGGCGAGCCATCCGGCGCTGCGTCCCATCGCTTCACAGAGGAAATAAGCGCGGCCCGCGGCGGCGTCGTAGTTCAAATTGCGAAGTTCCTCGGCCAGCGTCTCGACCGCCGTGAAGTAGCCGAAGGTGAAATCGATCCCCGAGTAATCGTTGTCGATCGTTTTGGGGAGGTGGATCACCGGAAATCGCCTCGCCCGAGCGGGAAGCGTGTCCTGATACAGCTTCAGCTTGTTCGCGGTCTTCAACGTGTCGTCGCCGCCGATCGAAATCAAAGCGTCAACTTCGAGGGAACAAAGACCTTCATAGACGCGGCGGAGCGGCGCGACCAATTCGGGCACCTTCAAATCTTCCGGCTTTTTAATGTTCTTGCCGGGGTTCGTCCGCGCGGTGCCGATCATGATCCCGCGACTGGCCCGGGCGTTGACCACCGAGTCGTCGGTGATGCGGATGAAATCGGGCCCTTCCTGCAGCGGCCCCGCGGCGCTGTATTCCGCCAGGCGGCTGTAGCCGTGCTTGATCCCGAAGACCTGAGCGCCCTCTTCCAGGAACGCGTAGGCAGCCGAGCTGATGACCGCATTGGCCCCGGGGGCGGGGCCGCCGGCGAACAGGATCGCGACTCGTTTGATGTCCAAATTATGCTTGCCCATGCTCGGCTCCTGCGTCGGATGATGATCGGGTTCAGTGAAAGATTTCTATACCGTTACCGGCCCAGATTTGTGGGCCTGGCCTTTGTTCAGCCTGGCATTGCCGGGCCCGAGTTTACAGCGCTGCGTCCGCGAGTCCAGATTTGGGTGGCTGCGTCCGCCGGTCCAGTGTTGCGTGGCCGCGTCCGTCGGACCGGGTCAGCGGCCCGCGATCACTACCGCCGCGGCTCCGCGAAACGGGGCCTTGCCAAGCGTCAACTCGGGACCATTTCGCGATCGACCCACTTCGTGTCGCAGCGCCCGGCGATGAATGTGGGGTGAGTCAGCACTTTTTCGTGGAAGCCAGCGGTGGTGCAGATCCCTTCGACCTGCAGTTCTCGCAACGCGCGACGCATCGTCTCGATCGCTTCGCCGCGCGTCGGCCGATGGACGATCAGCTTTCCGATCATCGAGTCGTAGTAGGCCGGGACCGTGTAGCCGGTGTAGACGTGCGAATCGAACCGCACGCCCAGACCGCCGGGCGCGAAAAAGCCGGTGATTTTTCCAGGATTCGGCTGAAATTGCCGATCCGGGTTTTCGGCGTTGATGCGGCATTCCATCGCCGCGCCGATGCACGGGATCTGGTCCTGCGTCCGGGACAGCGGAATGCCCGCGGCGATCCGGATCTGCTCCTTGATCAAATCGACGCCGGTCACCATTTCGGTAACCGGGTGCTCGACCTGGATGCGGGCGTTGACCTCGATGAAGTAAAAGTCGTTATTCTGATCGACGATGAACTCGACCGTCCCGGCGTTGGTGTACTTGGCCCCGCGGATCATCTTGACGGCCGCCTCGCAGATCGCCTTCCGCTTGTCGGGGGCCAACGTGGAACTTGGCGCTTCTTCGATCAGCTTCTGGTGACGCCGTTGGACGCTGCAATCCCGCTCGTGGAAATGGCAGACGTTGCCGTGCAAGTCGGCGACGACCTGGACTTCGATATGCCGCGGCTGCTGCAGGTACTTTTCCAAATAGACCCCGCCGTTGCCGAAGGCCGCTGAAGCCTCGTTGCGGGCTTGGGCCAGGGCCGACTTGAGCATCGACGGTTCGCTGGCGACTCGCATCCCCTTGCCGCCACCGCCGGCCGTCGCCTTGATCAACACCGGATAACCGATTTGTTCGGCGATCTGGATCGCCTCGTGATCATCCGTGATCAGACCATCGCTGCCGGGGACGACCGGCACGCCGGACTTGATCGCGATCGAACGGGCGGTGTTCTTGTCGCCCAGCTGCTCCATCGCCTCGGGGGATGGGCCGATGAAGTCGATCTGGCAACTGCGACAGACTTCGTTGAAGTGGGCGTTTTCCGACAGAAAGCCGTAGCCGGGGTGAATCGCGTCGACGGCGCCGACCTCGGCCGCGCTGATGATCCGGTCGATCTTCAGGTAGCTGTCGATGCTGCGTGGCGGTCCGATGCAAAACGCCTGATCGGCTAGCCGCACGTGCATCGAGTCGGCATCGGCTTGGCTGTAGACCGCGACGGTCTCGATGCCCATCTCGCGGCAGGCGCGGATGATCCGCAGCGCGATCTCTCCTCGGTTGGCGATCAATATCCGGTTGAACATTTTGGCAAAGCCAACTGGCTCGGGGGTTCGGTAACGGTGGGTAACGGCGGGCCGACGCGGACGTGGCTGACGGATCAGGCCGAAGTATCGATCTTGAACAGCGGGCGATCGAAGTCGACCGCCTGCAGGTCATCCGCCAACACGGCTACGATCTGACCGCTGATCTCGGCCGGGATCTCGTTGAAAACCTTCATCGCCTCGATGATGCAAATGACCGTATCCGCACTGACCCGTTGGCCGACCTTGACGAACGGCTCCGATTCAGGATTCGGCCGGCAGTAAAAGGTCCCCACCATCGGGGCCTTGATGGTGACGATGTTCGCCGATTCCGCCGCCTTGGTTGCCGCGGCCGGGGCAGACGCCGCGGCGGGGTGGCCTTGGTAGACAACCGGCGCCGGGGCGGGGCCAGAAGCTGCCACGCCGCCACGCCGTAATTTGACTTTTTCGTCACCTTGGCGAAGATCAACCTCGGACAGGTCGTGCGCCTCCATCAGGCGAATCAACCTCCGCAGTTGCTTCATGTTGAACACGTCCGCGCCGGCTTCGTCACCGAGGCCCGCCGGTTTGACTGGCTTTTCTTTATCTCCGCCGCTTTTCATTCTCGCCGACCTGGATTGCTGGATGAGAGATTTCCCCGTCTCGGCCAACTGTTGTACCCGATGCCGCTCCCGCGATCGAGACCACAATCCGCCCCCCCGGGTCGTAATCGGGATCTCGTCAGGGGCCGAGCCGCGGTAAGTTTCTGCTGACTCATGGCGTTTTTCCCTGCGGATTGTTATCGTCATTCGGCGGTGGACGCACCGGAACGGAGACTCCGGCCGCTCGTGATACGACGTCCATTTCGCGAAAAATAATAGGACTGATTCGGCCGAACCGGCGGTGCATGCCGCGGATAGCAAAGATGACAAAACGGGTTTACATCGAAACGGTCGGCTGCCAGATGAACGTGCTGGACAGCGAAATGGTGATCGCCGACCTCCGCCGCCACGGCTACGAAGTGGTCGATTCGCCGAAACTGGCGGATACCGTGCTGTACAACACCTGCAGTGTCCGCGAGCACGCGGAAGAAAAGATCTACAGCGCTTTGGGCAAAGTCCGGCAAATCAAGGAACAGACCCCGGGGATGACGATCGGCGTGATGGGCTGCATGGCTCAGAAGGACCAGCAGATCGTCTTCGACCGCGCCCCCTACGTCGATCTGGTCGTCGGCCCCGGACAACTGCACCAAATCCCGACGTTGCTGGCCAAAGTCCGCCAAGGCGAAGGCCGCCAAATGGCCGTTTCCCTGGCCCGCAACGACGGCACCCAAGATTCCATCCGCCGCAGCCACGAAACGTTCGACCCGCTCCGCGACCCGACGATGCGGCCGACTCCCTTTCAGGCCTACCTACGAATCCAGATCGGCTGCGACAAGTTTTGCACCTACTGCATCGTGCCGATGACCCGCGGCCCCGAACAGGGACGGTCGCCGGCGGAAATCCTGTCCGAGGCGAGAATCCTGGCGGACCAGGGGTGCAAGGAGATCACCTTGCTGGGCCAAACGGTCAACAGCTATCGCCACGTCGAAGGAGATAAGACGACCCGCCTGGCCGACCTGCTGACGCAGTTGCACGAAATCGATGGCCTGCAACGGCTCAAGTTCGTGACCAGCTATCCCAAGGACATGACGGCCGACCTGTTGCAGACGATCCGCGACCTGCCGAAGTGTTCGCCCTACCTGCACGTCCCGGCCCAGAGCGGCGACGACGAGGTGCTGAAGCGGATGAAACGCGGCTACACCGTCGCCGATTACCTGAACATGATGGAACGGATCGAAACGATCCTCCCCACGGCGACGGTCAGCAGCGACTTCATCGTCGGCTTCAGCGGCGAGACCGAAGAGCAATTCCAGGCCTCGGTCCGTTTGGTCCAGCGTTGCCGTTTCAAGAACAGCTTCATCTTCCAGTACAGCGTCCGCCCCGGGACCAAGGCCGCCGAACGGTTGCCCGATGACATCCCACGCGAGGTCAAGGCGAGGCGAAATCAGGAATTGCTCGCCGCCCAAGATGCGATCGCGCTCGAAGACCAACAGCAACTGATCGGTAAAACGTTCGATGTGCTGGTCGAAGGCCCGAGCAAGAAGGCGATCCAACGCGGCGATTCGGCCGATTTGGTCCAGATGACCGGCCGCACCCATTGCGACCGGATCGTCGTCTTTGACGGCAATCGCCGCCAAGCGGGCGAGACCCTGACGATCCACATCGATGACGCCAGTAGCCACACCCTGATCGGTCGGGTGCGGACCGTCGAACTCGTTTCCATCGGAGTCCCTAGGTTTTGAGTACTTCCGCCGCCACCTTGCAGCAGACGGTCGATGAATCCGTCCGCGTCGAGCAGCTCGATAATGGCCTGACCGTGATCGCTCAGCCGATGCCCTGGCTGCGCACCGCCGCCTTCGCGATCGCCGTCCGCGGCGGCGTGCAAGCCGAACCCGACGGCCGCGAAGGCCTCGCCGGCCTGCTGTGCGAAATGGCCCAGCGCGGCGCCGGCCCCTACAGCAGCCGCGACGTCGTGGCGCTGCAGGACAACCTGGGGCTCGACCATTCCGCCGGCGTTTCGACCGCCCTGGCCTCGTTCGGCGCCGCCATGCCAGGCCAATCGCTGCACGAAGCCCTCGCGCTGTACGCCGAAATCATCCGCCGGCCGCACCTGCCCGAGGACCAGCTCGACGAGTCGCGCCTCGGTGCCCTGCACGAAGTCCGCGCGATCCTCGACGAGCCGACTCAGCAGGTGATCCTGAAACTGAAGGCGATGCAGTACGGTCGCCGCGACGGCCGCGCCACCTGCGGCAACGAACCCGGCCTGAACGCGATCACGATCGACGACGTCCGCGGCTTCTTCGAACAACGCTTCCGTCCCGACGGGGCGATCATCGGCATCGCCGGTAATTTCGATGCCACCGCGGCGATCGACCAGGTCCGCGAGCTGTTCGGCGATTGGCAGGGCCAGCAGATCGCGATCCCCGCTGACCGCGGCGGCGGACCGGGATACGAACACATCCAGCAGGATTCTTCGCAGACCCACATCGGCCTGTCGTTCGATTCGGTCCCCCTGGCCGATCCCAACTATTACCCGATGCGGGCCGGCGTCGGCATCCTCAGCGATGGGATGAGCAGCCGGCTGTTCGACCGTGTCCGCGAACAGCGTGGGCTGTGCTACAGCGTTTCGCTCAGCGCCCACTCGCTGATCGACCGCGGCGCGATCATCGGTTACGCCGGCACCACCCCCGAACGGGCTCAGGAAACCTTCGACGTGACGCTCCGTGAAATCGAAGCGCTCGCCGACGGGATCGAACCGGGCGAATTGGAACGGCTCAAGGTCCGCGTCCAAAGCGGCCTGATCATGGAGCAGGAATCGTCCTGGTCGCGGGTCTCGTCGCTGGTTTCCGATTGGTACCACCGCGGCCGAATCGTCACGATGCGGGAACTGGAACAGCGGATCGAATCGTTGACCGTTGCCGAGATTGTCGATTACTGGAAGCAGCACCCGCCCGGCGGTTACCGCATCGTGACGCTCGGACAGCAACCGCTGAACGTACCGCACTGACCCGGCTGCGCCCGGTTCTCACCGCCGGTCGGCAACGCCCGCCCCGGTTATCCCTGACCTTCGACCGCCGCCGCCTACCCGCCGGCCGGCTCATCACTCCAGGTACTCAATGCCCATGTCCGATTTTCGTCAAACCACGCTGGCTAACGGGTTGCGGATCGCTGCCGAAATCGACCCCCGCGGCTACTCGGCCTCGTTCGGCTACTTCGTCCGCACCGGCTCCCGCGACGAAACCGATCTCGAGGCGGGCGTTAGCCATTTCCTCGAACACATGATGTTCAAGGGGACCGCGCGGCGCACCGCGGCGGACGTCAACCGCGAACTCGATGAACTGGGCGGCAATTCCAACGCCTACACCAGCGAAGAGCAGACCGTTTACTACGCGACGGTATTGCCCAAATACCAAGACCGCATCCTCGATCTGCTCAGCGATATGCTGCGCCCGTCGCTGCTGCAGAGCGACTTCGACACCGAACGGAAGGTGATCTTGGAAGAGATCGCCAAGTACGAAGATCAGCCGCCGTTCGGCGCCTTCGAACGCGTGCTCGAACGCCACTTCGGCCCCCGTGGACTCGGCCGCCGCGTCCTCGGCACCGCGGAATCGATCCGCGACATGACCCGCCAGACGATGCTCGATTACTTCTCCCGCCGCTATGCCCCCAGCAACCTCGTCTTGGCGGCGGCGGGCAACGTCGACTTCGACGGTTTGGTCGCCACGGCCGAGCGCCTCACCGCAGGCTGGGGCGGGCTGATCCCCGCGTCGCCACCACCGCCGGATGATGCGAACCGCCTGCCGGTCGGGATCGAGTTGGACGGCATCATCCCCAGCCCCGATGCGAACCAGGCCTATTGGGTTCGGATGAACCCCTCACCGCACCTGTCCGACCCGAATCGCTACCCCGCGCGGCTGATGACCAGCATCCTCGGGGACGACACCGGAAGCCGCCTGTTTTGGGAACTGGTCGATACCGGCCGCGCCGAATCGTGCACGATGTGGAGCCAGGAGTTCATGGACGCCGGCGCGATGTTCACGATGCTGGTCTGCGACCCCGACGACCTGGCCGAGAACCGCGAGGTGGTCGAAGCCGAGATCGAACGGCTCAGCCGCGAAGGTGTCGACGACGATGAACTGAAGCAGGCGATCAACAAGGCGCTCGCGGGCTGCATCATGAGCAACGAGCGCCCGAGCAACCGGATGTTCGGCGTCGGCAACGGCTGGCAACTGCGGGGCGAATACACCGACCTCGATACGGTCCTCGATCGCTATCGCAAAGTCACCGCGGACCAAGTCGCCAAACTCGCCAGCGATTATCTCAATCGCCCCGCCACCGACACCCTCGTCACGGCCTCGCCCGAAGCGATGTCGGAAGGCTAACCGCTCGCGCGGCGAGCCTGCTGGTAGAGTTGATCGGCGAGTTGACCGATCTGTACCCATTGCGGTGAATTGAGCGTCGGGTTGACGCCTGCCATCGCGACGAACGCTTGGCTCGCATCCTGCCGATAAATCTGCAACGGCTCGCGGGCCGCGTGGATCAGCCCCGTGCCGAACACACCGTTGGCGGCTTGCTGAGGTGCGGCCAGCGTCGCGTTCTTCAGGTTGATCGACTGCGTGATCATCTGTCTGACCTGCGCCGATGGCCCATGGATTCGTCGCAGCGACTGGGTGTAGTCATCCACAAATTGATCAGCTGATCGGCTGTCACGACGACCGCCTGGTTGGTCCCCGAAGCCTGATAGCCAGGACTGGTCTGGCCAGGAAACTGATTCCAGGAAGGCCGATTGATGATGACCGTATGCCCCGGGGTCACGAAGATGTCGCCTTTCAACCCAAGTTGGGTGGCGATCAAATCGAGTTGGTGGGCGATGTTCCACCAACTTTGTTGCATGCCCATCTCACCTTCCGCAACTTGCCGCCCGATTTCGCGACCGTGGGTGCGGACGCTGCCCATCACCTGAGTGGCCTGTTTTTTTTCCCCGGCCCTCACCAGGTACTGCAAGCTCTGTACCTGCACGGCGAGCCCATTCACGTCGCGATACAGGTTCGCATGATAGGTCGACTGGTACCGCATCGGAGCCAAAGCCTGCAGGAACTGCAGCAACTGATCCGCCGCCAGATCCACATCCCCGCTCAACTGGGGAGGGAATGGGTCCTGAACTCCCTGCGGTTGCCCGAACCCAAACCCACCGCTGCCCGGCATGGTCGGAACGAGACGCGAAATGTCCCACAGGACGCTTTGACACTGCGGCGACGCGCCCGGAGCGCTCCGCATCAACGACTCGAGCTGGTTCAAGGATCGCTGAACATTCCCGGCAGCGTTTTGAAGCTGTCCCGCGTTAGCCGTCGGGCTCAACCGTTGATACTGCTGACTCGCCACGAGCAGTGATCGCGCCGAGTTGGCGACGTCGTATCCGAACCGTGACCCGCCGAGCTCTCGATCCGCGATGTTAATGAACAGAGAAACCTTGTCCACCAATTGGTTGGCAACCTGAGAACCGCTTGTCCCACAAGGATACCGCGGTGGGTTCGGAGTCGCGTAACCGGGGACGTCACGAATGTTGTTCGACTGGCAGAAAGTCCGCAGCACGTCCAATCGCTGCTAGGGGCCGTTGACTCGGAATTGGTTGAATCAAAACCGCATCTCATCTTCGCGCGGCGGACGCTGCAGAAACGTCTGAAAAATCTGGTTGACGTACGCTTCGGTATTGCGTTGCAATTGCCGGACGTAAACATCGTCCGACGCCAACATGTTCAAGTAAGCCTCGAGCGGCCCGCGGTCACGCGATACGTGCGAATAGTGATTCAACTCGGCGCCATTCGGCTCCCAGTTGTGATTGTCCTTGATCAACTCTCGCGAGAACTTGCTGAAGTCCGACGCCGATCCGACCGTTGGCGACCAAGCCAGTACGATGGCCGATAGCAACCACAACCTCGCGCCCATCCTGATCCTCTTCGTGTACGGCCTATAAAACAAACCTGCGTCGCCTCGGCCCGCCAATCGATGTCGATCGTCAGCGTCCCTGTCTCAAGCTCGTCAATTTATCGCTGGGTGGGGATGAAGTCGATCCGGAAATCAGGCGAGCACTTTCCGCCCCGCAGCGTCCGCGCACGGTACCGTGGTTCCGCCCCCGACTTGTCGCTCGGGGCTCACATCGACAGCATAGAAGGACTCTAAGTGACCTTTCCGCCTTCACCCAACCGGATACCAGTCGATGCTCGATGTGACCTTGGTCGCCGTTTTCGCCGCAGTTTTCGTGCTGACGCTCCTCGGCATCGTCGGTTTTTTCAAGCGACGGATGTTCGGTCCGCCGAACCGATGGCCCGGCTCGTCGCTGATGTCTCGGGGCCCCATCGACCGCAACGCGCCGCCGCCGATCTCCGATCGCGTATTGGAAATCGCCATCGATCCCAACCGCAAAATCGAGGCTTGCAAAGCCTACATCGATGAAACCGGCGCCTCGCTCCGCGACGCCAAAGCGATCATCGAGTTCTACAGCGACGAATACCACCGCCGCTAATCCCACCCTGCCGCCCCCCGGCAACCGACCGATGGGCGGGCAAGGCAGCAGAGGGTGCCCGCCAGGGTTTGCAAGAAAATCCTCGGGGAAGAAGGGCTGGATCTCGGCCGCCGACTCACTAGGAATGTCGCGGAGCGACTGCATGAGGGTAGACGGGGCATTCATGCCCCGGTGCATGGCGCGGTCACCGCGGAATGTCGCGGAGCGACAATTGACCAACCGCCGCAATGGCCATGGGACGCCAGCGGATCTTGCAACCGTCGCTCCGCGACGAAATCGTCGGGTGCGTTTCCGTTCCGGGCGTTGAAACATCCGGCTACCTTCAATGATCGCTTCGCGTCCGCGGCTCCGATTTTCGCGGTTCTCCGCCGCTTGGCATTTGGCACCCGAAGTCCGTAACAACGTCGCCAGCTTCATGGTCCCCGCGAGAGCAATTCTGGCTGAACCACGGCTTCGGCTCGTCAAACACTACGGCGCTCGAGAAGTCGATTGGGGTACCAATTTGGTACTGCAGATCGCGGACGATGAAAGTTACTTTTGCAATCGAGTGGGAGAAACGTTGCCAACAACTTCCCCCGTTCAAACGTACCTGGACTTAATGGCTACGGGTGGTCGGGGCGAGGAGGCCGCTGTGGCCATCTACGAAAAGTACCTCCAGCAGCAATTCACACAGGCGATCGAATTGGCGATGAATGACCATGAAGGAAACCGAAGCAGCGCGAGCCGTCTTGCTCGAGGTGCTCAATGCACTCGGTAGCCTACGTCATGAATTGGTCATCGCAGGCGGCTGGGTTCCAGATCTTCTGTACCCGACGAGCAATCATATGGGTTCATTGGATGTCGACTTGGCGGTATCACCCAAGGCAATTGGCGCGAACGCGTATTCATCAATTCGCGAGCGTCTGATCCAAGTCGGATACACGATGCATGAATCGCCAACACAATTTCTCAAGTGTCTTCCTGGCCTCGCCAGTCCCATCACAATTGACCTGATCACGGGTCAGTACGTTTCGCAACGCAAGCAAGATTCCATCGTCGTTGACGAGATCCGCATCAACGCACTTCGCGGCATCGACTTGGCTTTCGAGGCATTCGAGGTGATTAGCATTGCGGGAAGAATGCCGGACGGCTCCGTTAACCAAGTGACTGCGCGCTTGAGGTGAAAGGCCAACAGTATGGTAAGTATATCCATGCAAATGAAGTGACGAACTTTCTCCTGCCAGGCGAAATCTGCAATTTAATCAACCTTCATAGTTCGCAGAGTATTGGCCTCATTATCCACCCATTCAGGTACGGAAACCCAACATGCATCCCTTCGGGGACACACCACTGTGACTGGGTGCTGTGTCCCCGATGTCGTGACTGTGCTGCCGTATTGCCATTTGACTGAGGGGTTGAGTTTTCCTGGCCATTGGCATCGACCCTACCGTCGACTTCGCTTGCAAGCGGCTGCTCGGCAGCCCGGAGCATCCGGCGATTACGCTGCACTTTTTGAACGCGGTGCTGCAGTTCCCGGTACCGATCCGGCAGGTGCAGATCCTCAATCCGACCCTCGAGAAGGGTTTCGGTGACGACAAGTGGTCACTGCTGGACATCCTCGCCACCGACGAGCTCGGTCGACTGTATGACATTGAAGTCCAGACGACGCGGCCGCTGGGATTGCGAAAGCGTCTGGCGTACTACAACGCCAGTCTGCTGGTCGGTCAGTTGGCCAGTGGCGAGGACTACCACCAG
>DITY01000127.1:235-12751 GCA_002422955.1 Planctomycetaceae bacterium UBA6172 | reverse complement strand
GGCCGGATGAAAGGCGAGCGGCGGAGCAAGCGCAAGGGCGAGAGCGTGGAGTTCGCCGATTTCCGCAATTACGTCGCCGGCGATGACCTGCGACTGATCGACTGGAACCTCTACGCTCGACTCGACCAGCTATTCCTGAAGATGTTCCTGGAAGAGGAAGACCTGCACTTTCACGCGTTGGTCGACGCCAGCGATTCGATGAGTTTCGGCAGTCCGACCAAGCTGCACGTGGCCAAGCAGATCGCCGCGGCGCTCGGTTACGTCGGGCTCTGCCATGGGGACCGAGTACGGGTCGCCGGGTTGGGGCCACCGGGGGCTTCCGCTCCGGTGCTCCGCGGTCGCAATCAGCTCTGGCAGATGCTCGGCTACCTCGATTCCCTTTCCGCCGGCCACAACGTGTCGCTGCAGGAGGGCATTCGCGACTTCGCGCTGCGGGGCGGCGTGGGGGTGGTGGTGTTGATCAGCGACCTGATGGACAAGCGGGGCTTCGAGTCGGCGCTGCGGATGTTGGTCGGCCGCCGCATGGATGTGGTGGTGATTCATCTGCTGGCGGCTGAAGAGTTGGAACCTCCCCTTCGCGGCGACTTGCGGTTGGTCGATGCCGAGGACGCGGATTTCGCCGAAGTGACGCTGAACGATCATGCGCTGCGGCGGTATCGCGAAACGGTGGCGTCGTTCCTCGAGTCGGCGCGGAGCTACTGTGCCCAGCGGTCGATCACCTACCTGATGGCCCGCAACGACGTCCCGATCGAACAGTTGATCACCGATTACCTGCTCCGCCGTGGGGTGCTGCGATGAGCCTGTTGCCGAGTTTGGTCGGCTGGCAATGGGCGGCGTTAGCGGCCGTGCCGATCGGCATCGTGCTGCTCTACTTTCTCAAGCTGCGGCGGCCGAGCGTGACGGTGCCGAGCACCTACTTGTGGTCCAAGACGATCGAGGACCTGCACGTCAACAGCCTGTTGCAGCGACTGCGGCGGAGCCTGCTGCTGTTCTTGCAATTGTTGGCCGTCGCGCTGGCGGCATTGGCGTTGCTGCGGCCGGGGATTCGCGACGAAGCGTCGGTGACGGGGCGGAAAATCTTTCTGCTCGACGCCTCGGCCAGCATGAGCACGACCGATGTGACCCCCGATGCCAACCGGTTCGAACGGGCGCGGCGGCAGATCGGTGAAGCGATCGACGGGATGCGGGCCGGCGAATCGGCGATGCTGATCTCCTTCAGCGATCGCGCCGATGTGCTGCAATCGTTCACGGAGGATCGGCGGCGGCTGCGTGAGGCGTTGGCCGGGGCCAAGGTGAGTTCGCGGCCGACCTCGATTCTCGAAGCGCTCCGCGCCGCCGAAGGCCTGGCCAATCCGAATCGCACCAGCCAAGTGGGCGACGTGAATGACGTTCAGGTCGCCGAGGCGCTCCCCGCCGACCTGATCATCCACAGCGACGGCGGCTTTCCCGCGGCGCAAGACTTTGACCTCGGCAACCTGAAGCCGACCTACGTGCAGGTCGGCGGCGACCGGGCGGAAAACTTGGCGATCCTCGCCTTTTCGGTCGATCGCAATCCGGAACAGCCTGGCCAGGTTCAAGCCTTCGCGACGGTAGCCAATCTCGGCGCGAGCGTCGCCGAGGCGACCGCGACGCTGTCGCTGGACGGTGACTTCGTCGATGCCGAACGGGTTTCCTTGCAACCGGGGGAGGAGACCGGCGTGACGTTCCTGCTCGAGGTCGCCCAGGCCGCGAGCTTGCGGTTGGCCCTCGACGTGACGGATGACCTGTCGATCGACGACATCGCGTTTGCCGGAATCGCCTCGCCGCGGCTGGTCGATGTGCTCGTGGTCACCCCGGGAAATCCGCCGCTCGATCTCGCCCTGACCACCGGGCCGGCCGCCGAGCTTTGTCAGGTCGAGACCGTCTCGCCCGACTACCTCAAATCGGATGCCTTTCGGGCGCGGGCCGAGGCAGGCGGCATGGGCGGGGTGGACTGGATGATCTTCGATCGCTGCGCGCCGGAGGCGATGCCTCGCTGCAACACTTTTTTCATCGGCAGCCTGCCGCCCCAAGCGTGGAGTCGCGGCGAGCCGACCGACCGCGTGCTGCTGGTCGATATCGATCGTGGCCAACCCATCATGCGGTATCTGGAACTCTACTCGCTATTGATCGCCGAGGGACGCCCGCTGCAGCCACCGCCAGGAGCGGTCGACCTGATGGTGGCCGAGGGGGGGCCGATCCTGTCGCTGGCCGCGCGGGACGGATACCAGGATTTGGTGTTGGGGTTTGAGATCATCTCCACGGATGCGGAGGGGCAGGACAGCTTCAATACCGATTGGCATGTGCAGCGATCCTGGCCGGTGTTCATCCTCAATCTGCTGCGGCACTTGGCCGGCGCGGCGGAAGGGGCTTCGCTGGCGAGCCATCGCCCGGGGGAAACGGTCGCGGTGCGGATCGAGAACCCGGGGCAGGCCGTTCAGGTCCGACTCCCCGACGGCCAGCGGAGCACGTCGGTCGTCAGCTCCACGGGCACGGCGATCCACGCCCAGACCGATCAACTCGGTATCTACGAAGTGCTGGATGAAGCGGACCGCCCGATCGAACGATTCACCGTCAATCTGTTCGACCGCCGCGAAAGTGAGGTGGCTGCGGTCCCCAGTGTGTCGCTCGGCTACGAGTCGGTGGATGCGGTTGCCGCGTCGCTGCCGCGGCGGCGCGAGTTCTGGCGGTGGCTGTTGTTGTGCGTGCTGGGCGTGATGACACTAGAATGGATCGTCTACGCGAAACGACTCGGTTGATCGCTCGTCCCCGAAGATTATCTCCGGGGGGAAGCAGCCAGCGGGTTGGTGTCGTCTTCGTCGCGGGCGTTCGTGCCTCGCCTTCCCTGCCTCCCAAGCCGCCAGCTCCCCGACGCAATGTTCCCCACCACTTACCGCCGCGAGTCCAGTTGGCCAGGGCTGTGTCACCGCGTCCGTAGACAGCTAAACCTGGCGTTCCTCGGCCTCGCCGGGCTGTTCCTGTGCGGCGACGCGGCGCCCGCGTGGTCGACGGAGCCCGCGGGCGAAGCCCCGGCGACCGCGAAGGTTCGCTTCAACTCCCAGATTCGACCAATCCTTTCGGATCGCTGTTTCTATTGCCACGGGCCGGATGGCAAGCATCGGGAAGCCGGGTTGCGGTTGGATGATCCGGCCTCGGCGACTCAGGATTTGGGCAACGGCGCGGCGATCGTCGCGGGCGATCCCGCGGCGAGCTTGTTGATCCGCCGGGTGACGGAGACGGACGAGGACTTGGTCATGCCACCGCCGACCAGCAAGCATGGGCGGTTGCAAGCGGCGGAGGTTGATCTGCTCAGCCGCTGGATCCTCGAAGGGGCCGAGTACGAGCCGCATTGGGCGTTCGCGCCGCTCGACCGCCGACCTCCCCCGGCGGTGATTCAAACGGAGTGGGCTGGCAACCCGATCGATCGGTTCGTGTTGGCGAAGCTGGAAGCGAGCGGTATTCAGCCCGCTCCGGAGGCCGATCGCGCCACGCTGATCCGGCGACTGTCGCTCGACCTGACCGGCTTGCTCCCCACGCCCCAGCGGGTCCGCGAGTTCGAAGCCGATCCGCGGAGCGACGCCTACGAGCGGTTGGTCGACGAGCTATTGGCCTCGCCGTATTTCGGTGAACGCTGGGGGCGTCATTGGCTCGACCAAGCCCGTTACGCCGACTCGAACGGCTACTCGATCGATGCCCAACGGGCGATGTGGCCCTATCGCGATTGGGTGATTCGCGCGGTGCAGGATGACATGCCGTTCGACCGATTCACCATCGAGCAACTGGCGGGCGATCTGTTGCCGCAGGCGACCAAGGACCAACGCGTCGCGTCGGCCTTTCATCGCAACACGCTGATCAATCAGGAAGGGGGGACCGACGCCGAACAATTCCGTCACGAGTCGGTCGTCGATCGCGTCAACACGACCGGGGCCGTCTGGTTGGGGCTGACGCTCGGCTGCGCTCAATGCCATACGCACAAGTTCGACCCGATCAGCGACCGCGAGTACTACGAGCTGTTCGCGTTCTTCAATTCGGGGACCGACATCAACAGCGTCGGTGCGACGGTAGCCGTCGCGGAGGGCGAGATGTTGGGGGTGCCGCAGGCCCCGATCGACGAGCTCCGTGATCGACAACGGGCGGAATATGAAACTCGTCTCCGCGACCAATTGCGTGAGCAGCAGCGGCTGGTCGACGCGGCCCCCAAGACGCCCGACCCGACCCCCTGGGAACGGCTCGCCTGGCCAGCCGAATCGGACCCGCAGGCGCTGCAGATCGACGGCGACGCCAAGTTGGAATCGCAGCCGGACGGGTCGTTGCTGGTGACCGGAAAACCAGAACCCAACGCGACCTATCGGCTGCGGTTGGCGGCCCGCGACCAGCCGATTAGCGCCGTCCGATTGCGAGTGTTGGCGGACGACCGATTGCCGGACCGCGGGCCGGGATTGGCGAGCAACGGCAATTTTGTGTTGACCGATTTTCAGATCCTCGTCAACGGCAAGGTGATCCGCCCCAAATCGGCGATCGCCGATCACGCGCAGCAGGACTATCCCATCCGAGGGACGCTCGACGGCGAGCCGACGACCGGTTGGGCGATCAACGTCGGACCGGGATCGAAGGTGCGGATGAATGCCGATCACGAAGCGACTTTCTTTTTCGATCCGCCGCTCGCCGCGATGCCAGCGCCGGCTCCCGACGCAGCGCCGCCGGAGACCTGGATCGAGCTGAAGCATGGCTTGAACAAGGGCTACCTGATCGGCCGCTTCTCGCTCGACGTCTCCGCGACGGCGCCGCAGCCTCCGCCCCCGACCCCCGATCCGGAATTGCTGCGTGCGATCGAATTGCCGTTGGCGGAGCGGCCGAATGTCGATCGCAAACGCGTCCTCGACGCGCTCTCCACGGCCTTCCCGGAATCGAAAGGCTTGTTCGTCGGACTTGCCGAGTCGAGTGTGATGGTGATGCAGGAACTCCCTCAGCCCCGCCAGACCTTCATCAGCATCCGCGGCGATTTTCTGCGGCCCGATGAGACGACCGGCCCGGTGCGTCCAGGCGGATTGGCCGCCGTTTCGCCAAGCTTAGCAGCCGAGCCGCAGCGGAGCCGTCTCGACTTGGCCAACTGGCTCGTCCACCCCGACAACCCGCTGACCCCGCGGGTTACGGCCAACCGTGTCTGGATGCGGTACTTCGGCCGCGGGCTCGTGGAAACGGAAGAGGACTTCGGCACTCAGGGGACGCCGCCCAGCCACCCGGAGTTGCTCGATTGGCTCGCGCGATCGCTGCAAGAGGGGGGCTGGTCGATGAAGTCGCTGCATCGCCAGATCGTCACCAGCAACACCTATCGGCAGTCCTCGCGACACCGCGAGGACTTGGCGGAAATCGATCCGTCCAATCGTTTGCTGGCCCGGCAGAATCGACTGCGGGTCGAGGCCGAGATCGTCCGCGACGTGGCGTTGTCCGCCAGCGGTCAGTGGCACGCCGTGATCGGCGGGGAGAGCGTCCATCCGCCTCAGCCCGCGGGCGTTTACGCGTTCACGCAGAACGTCAAAAAGTGGGATGCCGACACCGGTGGCAATCGCTTTCGCCGCGCGATGTACACGGAGTTCTTCCGCAGCGCGCCGCATCCCCTGTTCACGACCTTCGACACGCCCGATTTCCAAACGGTTTGCACGCGGCGGAACCGTTCCAACACGCCCCTGCAGGCGTTGACCGTCGCCAATGACGAAGCCTTCGTGGAGCTGGCCCGCGCGATGGCCGCGCGGGTGCTGCGCGAATTGCCAGATGGCGACGCGGCGCAGCGTTTGGAACATGCCTTTCGGCTCGGCTTGAGCCGCCAGCCGTCGGAGTCGGAAAGCCGCATTCTACGCGAACACTACCAGCAGTTGCTCGCCGACTTCGGTGGCCCTTCCGGCGCGGAGGTAGCGGCCTGGTTGGCGAACGATCCGCTGTTCGCGCACCTGCCGCCACGGGTCGCCGAGAACCCGTCCACCGAAACCTCATCCGCGGAGGCGAGCGCCGCGGGCGCGGACCCAGCGGACGAGAACGCTGCCCCTGCGGTCAGCAGCGATCCGCGGACGCATGCCGCGGCGTTGGCCGCGATCTGCCGGGCGATCATCAACACCGACAACTTCATCACCCGCGAGTGACCCGTCTCGCACCGGGACCTGCCATGACTGACAACCGACTCCAAGACGAAGAACGGCGGGTGCGCGACGTCACGCGGCGGCACTTCTTCGGCGACTGCGGCATCGGGCTCGGCTCGATCGCCCTGACCAGCTTGCTGGGGCGTTTGCCCTCCGCCGCCGCGAACGAAGCGGCTGTCGGCGCCGCGAGCGAACCGCTGCGCATCGATCCGACGCGGCCGATGTCGCCTCGGGCTGGGCATTTTCCCGGCAAGGCCAAGAACGTGATTTTCTTGTTCATGGCGGGCGGCCCCAGCCAGTTGGACTTATTCGAAGACAAGCCCAAGCTCCGCGAACTGTCCGGCCAAGCCCCGCCCGAAAGCTTGTTGGCGGGCAAGCGGTTCGCGTTCTTGAAGGGGAACGAGAAGCTGATGGGCTCGGCGTTCAAGTTCGACCGTTATGGCGAGTGCGGCATGGAGCTGTCCGAACTGCTGCCTCACCATCGCCAGATCGTCGACGAGGTCTGCTGGTTGCGGGGGATGACCACCGACGTCTTCAATCATGGGCCGGCCAAGCTGTTCATGAACAGCGGTTTTCAAGCCCCCGGGCGTCCCTGCCTCGGCTCTTGGGCGACCTATGGCTTGGGGAGTGAATCGAGCGACCTGCCCGGGTTCGTCGTCCTGCAATCGGGTCCTCGCGGCCCCCGCGCCGGCGCCTCGCTCTGGAGCAGCGGCTTTTTACCGACCACTTACCAGGGCGTCCCGTTCCGCGGCCAGGGCGACCCGATCTTGTACCTGCAGAGCCCGCCGGGCATTTCCCGCGACAGCGAGCGGGGGTTCTACGACGCCGTCGGGGCGCTCAACCGCGCCCGATTGGAGGAGGCGGGTGATCCGGAGATCATGACCCGGATCAATGCCTACGAAATGGCGTTTCGGATGCAGACCAGCGCCCGCGAGTTGATGGACGTCGATCAGGAAACGCCGGAAACGCTGTCGCTGTACGGCGCCGAGCCGGGCAAGCCGTCCTTTGCCAACAACTGCTTGCTGGCGCGGCGGTTGGTCGAGCGGGGCGTGCGATTCGTGCAACTGTATCACACCAATTGGGACCATCACGGAGGCCCGACCGAGAATCTGGACTTGCAATTGCCGCAGGTCTGCGGCGAGATCGATCGGGCCGCCGCGGCGCTGGTGCTCGACCTGAAACGCCGCGGGCTGCTCGACGAGACCTTGGTCATCTGGTCGGGTGAGTTCGGTCGGACACCGATGGGCGAAGTCCGGGAAAATATCGGCCGCGATCACCACGTCGACGCCTTCACGCTGTGGATGGCTGGCGGGGGGGTGAAGGCTGGGCACATCCACGGCCAGACCGATGAATTGGGATTTGGGGTCGTCGAAGGGCAAACGCATGTGCATGATTTGCATGCCACGATCCTCCACCTGCTCGGGTTCGATCACGAACGATTGACCTTCCGTTTCCAGGGACGCGACTTTCGCCTGACCGATGTTCATGGTCGCGTCGTCGAAGAAATTCTCACCTAGCTCGGACTCACACCATGCGTTCTCGGTTCTTTGGCCTCGTCTCGGCCGCCATGCTCAGCAGTCTGGGGTTCGGCGCGACCGCGTCGGCCGAGACCTTGCGGGCCTACATCGGCACCTACACCACCGACGGGAGCAGCAGTCGCGGCATCTACACCTGCCTGTTTGACAACGAAACGGGCAAGCTCACCGCACCGGAATTGGCGGCCGAATCGATCAACCCATCATTCTTGGCGATTCACCCCACCGGCCGCGCGGTCTACGCGGTCAACGAGGTCGTCGAGGGAACGGGACGCGGCAACGGCGGGGTTTCCTCATTCGCCGTTAGCAACGACGGCAAGCTCCGCCCACTCAACCAACGGGCCTCCCTGGGTGGGGCGCCCTGCCATGCCAACGTCGACGCGACCGGCAAGTGGCTGTTGATCGCCAATTACGTCGGGGGCAATGTGGTCGTCTTTCCGATCGGCCGCGACGGNNCAGCGGCAACGTCAGCCGCATGCCCATTCGATCAACCTCAGCCGCGACAACCGTTTCGCCTACGCCGCCGACCTGGGGATCGACCAAGTCAAGATCTATCGGTTTGACGCCCAACTCGGCAAGTTATCCCCAGCCTCGCCGGATTCCGTTTCGATCGCCGCCGGGGGTGGTCCGCGGCATTTCGCCATCGACCCGACGGGCTTGTTCGCCTTCACCAATCACGAGCTGACCGCGATGGTGACCGCGTTTCGCCGCGACCCCGAGTCGGGAAAGTTGACCCCCACCGGAACGGCATCGACCTTACCCGAGGGCTCGAACAGCCGCCGCAGCACGGCGGAATGTTTGGTGCATCCTTCCGGCCGGTTTGTCTATGTCAGCAACCGGGGGCATGACAGCATTGCCGTGTTGAGCCTCAATCCCGATTCTGGCAAGCTGACCCGTGTCGAGATCGTCGGGACGGAAGGTCAGGAGCCACGTAACTTTTACATCGAGCCGAGCGGTCGCTGGCTGTTGGCGGCCAACCAGAACTCCGACACCATCACCGTCTTCGCGATCGATCCGGAGTCCGGCAAGCTGTCCTTCACCGGCCAACAAGTCGCCGTCGGGCGTCCCGTCTGCATCCGGATGCTTCCGAGTGCCCCCCCATTTGCCACCCCCGTTACTAGGTAGAACATCCCCCGAGTGGTGATTTCGGTTCCGGTCTTCGCGGGGAGTTCCGCTGATTTCGCATTTTGCGGTAGCCAGATCTTCCATTTGGCGTTGCCAAGGGGCGACAGATCGCTAAACTACGTCGCAAAGTTTTCAACCAGAAGCAGATTTTTAAGTTCCATGACGATTACGAAAGAAAGAAAAGCGGCGGTTGTCGAAGAGTATCGCAAAGACGCGAGCGACACGGGTTCTCCCGAGGTCCAAATCGCGATTTTGACCGAGCGGATCAACGGCTTGACCGAACACATGCGGACCCATCGTCGTGACTATGCGTCGCGTCGAGGTCTGTTGGGTTTGGTGAGTCGTCGTCGTCGGTTGCTCGACTATGTTCGTCGCCATGATCCTCAGCGTTACCTGGATATCATCGGCGCATTGGGAATTCGCAAGTAGTACACGGCTTTGCTGTGGGCATCTGTTGTGGTGCCGGCCATGCCCTTGGGGATGGTCGGATCCATTGCCCCGCGGTTGCTGTCGGGCTAAATGGCCTGCCCAGAGGTAGGCCGCTCGCTCGTCGGCGTGCCGCAACTTGTTCCCCCGATGCGCGGAACTGGGATAACCTCGGGATGGAAGTCTTTTCTGGGTCCGTTAGGTCGACCGTTTTAGCTGTCCGGGATTCATCCTTTCGGACGGGGTCTGGCCGCTTCGGTAGAGGGACCACGCTTTCCGCCGTCCTGCCGGTCGTTCCGGCCTGTCAAGGTAGGAAGGTTCGACGCGGGGGTTCCCCTGCTTGTCTCGAAGATTTGGGGCTTGTCTCGAAGATTTGGGGCTTGTCTCGAAGATTTGGGGCCTGCCTCAACGAATTCGGGGTCTGCCGCAAAGAAGCCGGGACGGTTCCCGGCGTCGGTCCGAGTATTCGTATTCGGGCTGGGAATCTTCGGGTGGATTGGGCGGTGGTTAATCGGCTGAGCGGGACTTTAGCCTTGGACTTACCGGTGATGGAATCGCCGTGACGGTTGAACGTTTTTGTAGCTGTTGAAGTGTTGAGTTTTTGAGTCCCGATTGGTGCGGACTCGGTAAAAGTGAGATAGGAAGGAAAGAAAAGTGAGCGAACAAAAAATTCGAGTCGAACGCAAGATTGGCAACCAAGTGTTGTCCTTCGAGACGGGCCAACTGGCGAAGCAGGCCGAGGCGTGCGTCGTGACTCAGTATGGCGAAACGGTGGTGATCACGGCGGTCGCATCGGGCCCCTCCCGGCCGGGTATCGATTTTTTCCCGCTGACCTGTGATTACCGCGAACGGATGGCGGCTGCCGGCAAGTTCCCAGGCGGATTTCTGAAGCGTGAAGGTCGTCCGACGACCAAGGAGACCCTGTCCAGCCGGTTGATGGATCGCCCGATCCGCCCGCTGTTCACCAAGGGCTTCAACGACGAAGTACAGGTACAGGCGTTCGTCGCTTCGAGCGACATGCAGTCCGACGGCGACGTGCTGGCGATGAACGGCGCCGCCGCCGCGTTGCACATCAGTTCGTTGCCATTCCATGGGCCGATCGCTTCGGTTCGGGTCGGCAAGGTGGACGGCCATCTGGTCGCGTTCCCGACCTTCAGCGACTTGGAAAACAGCGAGCTGGACATGTTGGTCAGCGGTTCGCGGTCGCAGGTCGCGATGATCGAGGGCTTTGCCCAAGAGATGCCCGAAGACGAAATGTTGGAAGCGATTCAGTTCGCGCACGCGATGATTCGCGAAGTGATCGACCTGCAGGAAGAACTGCATCGCAAGGTCAACCCGGTCAAGCGGGTCTTCGTACCTCCGGTCGACGATGGGCTGTTCACGCGATTGACGGACGCTTATTACACCGAGTTCAAGCGGGCCAAGCAGACGATCGGCAAGGCCGAGCGGGCCGCGGCCGTGAAGGCTTTGAAAGAGCGTGCCCAGGCGGAAGTGATTTCCGATCCGGCCGCCCCCGGCGCCTTCACCCCCGAGCGGTTCCGGGTCGTGTGGCATGACCTGGAAGAGAAGGTCGTCCGCGACCTGATCAGCGCCGGCACTCGCCCAGACGGTCGCGACAACAAGAGCCTGCGACCGATCTACTGCGAAACCGACCTGCTGCCGCGAGTCCACGGTTCGGCGCTGTTCCAGCGCGGCGAAACCCAGGCCTTGATCACGATCACGCTCGGCACGTCACGCGACGAACAGCGGGTCGACGGCTTGCAGGACGAATTCAGCAAGAAGTTCATGCTGGATTACAACTTCCCCTCGTTCTCGGTCGGCGAATGCCGTCCGATCCGGGGACCGGGCCGCCGCGAGATCGGTCACGGGATGTTGGCCGAACGGAGCGTTTCGCCCGTGTTGCCTTCGCCCGAAGAGTTCCCGTACACGATCCGCGTGATCAGCGACATTCTGGAATCCAACGGCAGCAGCTCGATGGCCAGCGTGTGTGGAGCCACCTTGGGCCTGATGGCAGCCGGTGTTCCGATCGCTAACCCGGTCGCGGGCATCTCGATCGGCCTGGTTCGTCAAGCCGAAGACCAGTGGTGTCTGTTGACCGATATCCTCGGCGATGAAGATCACTTCGGCGACATGGACTTCAAGATCGCCGGTACCCAGAACGGGATCACCGGCATCCAGCTCGACCTCAAGGTCACCGGGATCAGCGAAGACATCATTCNNCGCGAGGCGCGGATCGAGATCTTGAAGAAGATGTTGACCACGATCCCGCGTCCGCGTCGCGAAACGGCCCCCACGGCCCCGCGTCTGCTTCGCACCAAGATCGCTCCGGACAAGATCGGCGCGCTGATCGGCCCCGGCGGCAAGAACATCCGCGGCATCCAGGAAAAGACCGGCTGCGTGATCGAAGTCAGCGATGACGGCACCGTCTTGATCGCCAGCAACAATCGCGAGGCGGCCGCCGACGCGCTGCGTCAGGTCGAAGCTTGCACCGCCACCGTCCAGATCGGCAAGATCTACGACGGCGTGGTCAGCAGCATCAAGGACTTCGGCGCGTTCGTCGAAATCCTGCCGGGTCGTGACGGCTTGGTCCACATCAGCGAATTGTCGAGCGGCTACATCAGCAGCATCGACAAGGTCGTCGGGGTCGGCGACAAGATGAAGGTTTTGGTCGTCGATGTCGATGAGCACGACCGCGTCAAGCTGAGCCGCCGCAAGGCCTTGGAAGAACTCGGCCTGGAAGACGAAATGGCGGCGATGGTTTCCGAAGATGACCGCGGCGAACGCGGTGGCGAACGCAGCGAACGCAGTAGCGACGATCGCCCCCGCCGTGGCGGCGGTCGTGGTGGTCGCGGACGCGGCGGTGACCGCGGCGGCGAACGGTTCCGCGACTGAGCCGCGTTGACCTTCGGCGTGTGAAATCCACAGCCGGGGTTGATCGGATCGGCATCCTCTCAGCAGGAGTCGATCGGGTCAGCCCCGGCTGTTTTTTTGCGTCACAATCGCCAGACGTTGGCGACGGCTTCGTTGACGATGCGGCCCCGATGGATGTTGGCGGCCTCGCGCAGTGGTCCCACGTTTTCAGCCGCGGCCTCAATGCCGGTTCTGGCCAAGGCGGCGACCCAAGGCAGCGTCGCGTTGCAGAGCGCGTAGGTGCTGGTCCGGCCCACGGCGCCCGGCATGTTGGTCACGCAGTAATGGACGATGTCGTCGACCAGATAGGTCGGCTCGCGATGCGTCGTCGGGCGGCTCGTTTCGAAACAGCCGCCCTGGTCGATCGC
>DITY01000127.1:0-155 GCA_002422955.1 Planctomycetaceae bacterium UBA6172 | reverse complement strand
GGCATCGTGTCGTCGAGGTATCGCAGGCGATCGAGGTTGACGTCCAGGATCGCGACGCTGGCCCCAAAGCCCGCGGCGATCTTGGCCGCGTTCGCGCCGACCACGCCGCCACCCAGGATCGTGATGTGGGCGGGTGCGACGCCGGGCACGCCGCC
>DITY01000199.1 GCA_002422955.1 Planctomycetaceae bacterium UBA6172 | reverse complement strand
ATATAACCGCCACCGATCACGACCAGTCGCTTGGGGACATCGGGAAAGGACAATGCGGTGGTGCTATTGCCGATCCGGTCGCCATCCTCTTCGATCATCGGCAGGGCCATCGGTCGACTGCCGGGGCAGAGCATCAGTTTGTCGCCATGGACCAACAGTCGCTCCCCATCGCTGAGGGTCACTTCGATCGTTTCGACGTCGCGGAGCCGTCCACGTCCCCGATAGGGAATCACGCCGCGTTGCTTGAAGAGCATGTCGATGCCGCCGGTCAGCGTGTCGACGATTTTGGTTTTGCGAGCCATCATCGTCGGCAGGTCAAACTCCAGGCCGCCGACCTTCAGCCCGTGGGCGGCGAAGTGATGCTTCGCCTCGGTGTACAGGTGGCTCGATTCCAGCAGCGCCTTGCTGGGGATGCAGCCGACCCGCAGGCAGGTGCCGCCGAAGCGATCATTCTCGTCGATGCAGGCGACGTTCATGCCGAGCTGAGCCGCTCGAATGGCGGCCACATAACCGGCGGGGCCGCCGCCGAGAATCACCAAATCGTGTCGCGTCGTGTTCATCGTCTTGTCGTGAATGCGGGTGGCGGAGGGGACGGCTCGGGGGCATCAACCGACGGATTCGGGTTCGCCTTTGCCAGCGTAGGCGGCCTTATCCAGGGAGTCGATCTGGGAGACGTATTTCGCATACTCCTCCGACTCGAACGGGGCATAGTTCAAGTTCTTGAACAGCCCGGTCATCCGAGTGAAGAAGGCGAGCGCGTCGGCTTTGGTCTCGAACTGATAATCCCGATCGATGATCCGCTTGCACAGCAGGAAGCTCGCCTGTTGGCGGGCGATGGGGACCGTCACGTCGACCTTATCGAAGGCGTCCTGCTGCAAGTACACCATGTCGAGGAACAGCGACTTTTGATAGACGACGTAGTCCTGAATCGAGACCCCTTCTTCGCCGGTGACCTGCATCATTTGGAAGATGTTTTCACCCTTCCGCAGCAGTTCGTGGGTCTGCGAGACCAATTCGGTCCAATGCGGATGAAGGTTCGCGTCGAAGTAGGGCTTGAGCTGCTCGCGATAACGCGACCACGAGATCAGCGGTTCGATGGCGGGGAAGAACCGTTTGTAGGCCCGAGCATAGGAGAGCCCGAGGAAGCATTTGACGGTGCCGAGGGTCGCCTGCGTGACCGGTTCTTCGAAGTTACCGCCGGCTGGCGAAACCGAGCCGATCATGGTCAGGCTGCCTGTCGAGCCGTCGTTCAGTTTCAGCACCCCGGCCCGCTCGTAAACGCCCTTGATCGCCGAGTCGAGGTAGGCGGGGAAGGCTTCCTCGCCCGGAATCTCTTCCAAACGCCCCGAGGTTTCCCGCATCGCCTGCGCCCACCGCGATGTCGAATCGGCGAGCAGCATCACGTCGAGACCCATCTGGCGGTAGTACTCGCCCAGGGTGATCCCGGTATAGATCGAGGCTTCCCGGGCCGCGACCGGCATCGACGAGGTATTGCAGATGATGATGGTGCGGTCCATCAACTTGCCACCGGTTCGCGGGTCGGGCATTTCGGCGAAATCGTGGATCGTTTCGACGACCTCGCCGGCCCGTTCGCCACAGGCGACCACGATCACGATGTCGACGGTGCAGTACCGGGCGATCAGACCTTGCAACACCGTCTTGCCGGCGCCGAACGGGCCCGGGACGCAAGCCGTTCCGCCACGCGCGATCGGGAAGAAGGTGTCGATGATACGGGTGGTCGTGATCAGCGGCTCGCTGGGGAACCGCCGTTCCACCAACCGGGCCCGCTGCATGACGTCCGGGATCGGACGCCGCACCGGCCAATCTTGGGTCAGCGTCACTTCCCGGTTGCGGCCGCGCTGATCCTTGAGGACGGCGACCACCTGACGGCAAGTCCGCGATCCGGATTCGATCGACAGCACCTCGGCCGCACCCTGCATGTCAAAGGGGGCCATGATCCGGTGCCGGATGTTCTTTTCATTGACATAGCCGAGCGTGTCTCCGGCTTGCACCCGATCGCCCGGTTTCTTGGCCGGTTCGAAATCCCAAGTTTGCGTGGGGTTGAGCGAGTACAGGTCGCGACCTCGTTTCAAGAAGAAGCCGTCCATCTCGGCGAGGCTGACCAACGGGTTTTGCAGCCCGTCGTAGATCACGCCGAGCATCCCAGGGCCGAGGGTCAAGGAGAGCATCTGTCCGGTCAATTCGACCGGATCGCCGTAGCGGATGCCGTCGGTATCCTCGAAGACCTGCAAGTCGGCGACCTTGCCGTAGACCCGTAGCACTTCGGACTTCAACCGCTCATCGCCGACGCGCACGAAGGCGACCTCGTTTTTCATGATCGCGCCGGACTCGACTTCGATCCGAACGATGTTGCCGTTGACGCCCAAGACCCGAGCGCGGACGGGACCCGCGGCTTGAGAAGCCTCCAACAGGGCTGCGTTAGACGGGTTTTGCGTATTCACCCAAGGTCTCCTCGACGAGGTTATGGAAGCGAGCCTTGCCGGCTTCCGCGTTTTGGCTGGTCCAGCGATCCACGATCTCCCAGCGAACCAGGTACGCGATGACCGCTTCTAATGTGAATGTGTAGCGCTGGGCGATCTTTGTCCAATCGTTCCAGCGTTCTTCGAAAATGACGCGCTGCGCGCCGACCATGTCGCCGGCGTCGTAATGCTTGGCGAAGTCTTCGAGCCAGCGATAGGAGCCGCGGAGCCCAAAGTTGGGGGTCGACCAGTGTTTACGAATCTGCTCGGCCAACGGGTCGGCGGGCCGCAATTCCCAGGTCGGTGGAGCGAGCCCCGCGCGATGGCGACGAAAGGCGCTGAGCAACAGCCGGGACACCGTGCGAGTTTCGATCAGGTGCCGCACCAGATCGCTGCGGCTGGTACGCATCAATTCGTGATACCGCGCGATCACCTGTTCGTCGGTCTTATCGAGCGATTCCGGCGAACGGCTGAAGTACTGAGCGACTTGCGCGGTGACCTCGGCGTCCTCGGGTTCCAATAACTCCAACCGTTCCCGCAACGTCGCCCGGGAGATGGGAACGCGGCCGCCATCGAATCGGACCGGCAGTGCCGGCAGACTCGCGACGAGCATGTAGTAGGAACGGGAAGGGGTTACGCTCACGGTCACTTAGCTCTTGAAGTCCATCAGTTCCCGGAAGCGGGGGATCAAGAAGCGTGATAGGAAGGCGGCCAACGCGTCATCGCTGAGGTCGACTTCGACGTCACGTTCGCTCAGGCGGACACGCACGCCCGCCTCGACGTCCTCGCCCACGCCGAAGGTCACGCCTTCGGCGAGCATGTCCGCGGTCAGGCCAGCGACGTAGCTGCTCAGCGGATCGCTCGCCCCGGCCGCGTGCGGCAGCAGCAACTGCACGTCGCCGCCCGGCGAGTCCGGCTTGTTCTTACCAGCGACTTCGAGGATCAGCTTGCGGAGCGTCTCGGGTTCGCGGAGCGAGTTCCCGACCAGCTTTCGTAGGCGATTCTCGAACTGCAGTTGGAACGACTCCCGCAGCTTGAGCATCGCGTCGCGGCCGGCCAATTGCAGGGCTTGTCCCGACGTTTTCCGCAGCCGCTCCGCCTCATCCTTCGCCGCGACTACGATCTGGTCGGCTTCCCGCTGCGCGGCATCGATAATCTCCAAAGCCTGCTTCTTGGCGTCCGTGACGATCACGTCCGCTTCGTGCATGCCCTTGGCGACGCCATCCGATTTGAGCCGGTCGATCAACTGTTCGACCCCGGCGGTTTTCGTCAAATTATCTTTGGCCATCGTGATTTCAGCCTGCCCCCCCCGCCGGCAAACCTGCCGCGACGATCAACGCGAAAATGAACGCGAACACCGCAAAACCTTCCACGATCGCTGCCGGCGCGGCCGACAGGCCGAAGATTTCCGGCTTGTTTTTGGTCGCATGAATCGCCGACGCACAGCACTTGCCCTGGAACCAGGCGCTGTACAGCAACGCCACGCCCGAGAGCACGCCGATCGCGAACAAGCCCGGCGCGGTCTCGATCGTCACCTGCCGATTGAGCGTCAGCATGACCACGATGCCGTAAATCGTTTGGGAAGACGGCAGCGCCGACAAACCCACCAGGCGACCGTAGCCGGACTCGACGTCCAACATCGCGCCACACGCGGCCTGGCCCGCGGCGCTACAACCGAAAATGCTGCCCAAAGCGCCCAAGAAGAGGGGAGCATAAATCCCCGCCCAGCCGAGCATCAACCAAAATGTATCACCCATCAACGGTCTGCCTTTTTGCAAAATGCGCGAAATGGATAGCCCTCATCCGTGAGCGACCAACTGAAGAACTCGATGCAATTCAAACGTAAGCCGTGGACCACGCCACCGACGATGCCGAGCATCAGATTCAGCGTGTGGCCGGCGAGAAAAATCAGCGAACCGACCAAAATCCCGATCCCCGAAATTTCCATCGCTTCGGAAGCCAAGCCGTTAAACGTAACGGCCAATTTGGCGCTGGCCAGCCCAAGCGCGAATAACCTCAAATAACTGAGCGCGTCCCCGAAGGCTTTGGAGACGTTGGTCAAACCCAATACCCCTTCCAACGGTCGCCACGCCCAATCTCGCCAATCCGAAGAGAACAGCGGTCGATCGCTGGTGAACAAAAACACCCCGCTCAGCCCGCCGATCAAGACGAACCAGCCGACGCTGGCCAGTTGCGGTCCGAACGTTTCCGCCGCGCTTCCCAGTCGCGCGGCGATCCAGGGCATCAGCGGCGGGTCGGCCATTTTCGCGATCGCGAGCACCAAGCCACCCACCAACGCAAACGCCCAGCCGAGGTGCCCCAGCGCGCGCGACGTTCCCATCGCCCGGTAAGCGTTGATCAGGTTGGCGATCATCAGATGGAAAACGCCGATCGACGCGGCTAATAACATCATCGACGGCTGGTCATTCATGATCGTGTCACCGGCCCGTTTCCAGACCAACCGATCCAGCAGCGATCCCGCCGGCGGCGAGGCCCCGAAGTAGCTGCCGATCAAAACCCCGTAGGCGATGGTCAGGACGACGATCGCAAGCACCAAGCCGTACATCCGCCGACCGCTTTCGCTCTGCCTCAGTTTGCCCGAAAAGACCGCGAAACCGATCGCCATCAGGACGCCGTAGCCCGCGTCGGCCATGATCATCGCGAAGAACAGCGAGAACGAGGCGTACATCAACCAGGTCGGGTCCCACGAGGTGTAGCTGGGGACCGTGTAGAACGTGACCGCCCCTTCGGCCCCGGCGACCGCGGTCGGATTGCTGAGCAGTGTCGGCGGGGTGTCGCTGGACGACGGGGCTTCCACCGTCAGCGCTAGGGCATGCTCGCGGGCGAAGCGTTCGATGTCAGCAACCGCCGCTGTCGGAGCCCAGCCCCGCAGCGCGAAGATCGGGCCGTCGCACAGGGCATGGTTGGCCGCCAAGAAGAGCCGCCGTTCATCCTCGGCCGCGTGCACATCGGCGGTGAGCCGCGCGGTCCAGCGGGTCAGGCCGATCCGCTCCAAGTCGAGGCGCTCGATCAAGCCTTCGATCGTTTCCAGTCGCGTCTTGAGCTCATGCTGGGATCGCGGATCGAGCGTGATCAGACGCCCCACGATCCCCTGCGGTTGCTCGGCGCTGACCACGGCGACGAAATCAAACTGGGAGTTGCTGGAAATGATCTGCCAAGCGTATTCCGTCTCGGCCAGTCGCTCCGTATCGCGATGGCGGAGCCGATACAGCCAGAGCCGCAGGCCGTTCAGCGTCGCGGGATCGGCCATTTGGAAATCGCCCCAGGCTTCCGTCTCAGCGATCGCCCGCTTCAGCTGCACGCGCTCTTCTCGCAGATCCTGATGCGCCCGCTGGTTGATCAGGACCCGTCGCGTGATCCGATCGCGGTCGTACTCGGAATCGTTCGCCGTGCTCGGCCGCTGGTCGGGGCAGCTCGCCAAATACTTGATCGCCTCCAACACGTCGGTGCCGAGGGTGTCGTTCAGGTACTGCGACTTGGTGGCGCCTCGCAGGTCATCCAGGTGCACGCAGCCAAGTTCTTGCAATTGACGCAGCACCGCCGACCGGTGCTGTTCGCGGCCGTACAGGGTGATTTTGCTAAGCTTGACGATGGCCATGAAAACCAGGACGCGTTAGGCGTCAGCCGACTGCTTCTTCTTGGATATTTTGGAACGTACCACGGCGGCCCGTTCTTGGTCGGAAAGGAAAATTACGATCCGACGAATGTTCTGTTCCGCCTGGGGGATCAGGATCTTTTCGAACAGATTGACCCGCTGGGTGATCCGCCGTGCCTCCCGCTCCAGCACGTCCAAACGCTGCTGCGCCACCTGATGTTCGACCCGCAGTCGGCACATCTGTCGCAAGCTCTCGATCAAGTGGTCGAACCAAAACGGCGTCGCCAGCGTCGAGTAATCGGAATACTCGAAATCGACATCCCGCAGCACCGGAACACGGGTGCCGACTACGTTTTCCATTTCGATCTTCAGCGCGCGGACGCGGACCAGCTTGTCGGTGTTCAACGTGCTGATGTTGGAACTGCCCAACAACGGATAGAGCGGGTCGAGGCGTCTGCGATTCTCCTCGATCCGAATCTCGATCTCTGTCATCCAAGCACGCGCCGCCTTGACCGCCGCCAACAGCTGCTGACGACGCAATTCCAACGAGGGCAGGAATTGTTTGAACGTCTTGGCCTGATCCCGCTGGGCCTTGAGCGTGGTTTTGTTAAGCGCGATTCCCATCTAGCTGAGCCTTGGGATAGTACCGCTCGATCAAATGGTCACGCATCAACAATTCTTGCGGCTCGAAGCACTCGGCCATCGTTTCCCAGGCCAAGTCGAGCGCGTCGTTGAGTGCCAACGAGACGTCGATGTCCATGAATCGTTTGGTGAATAGCTTGCCGAACTTGAGCAGTTTTTCGTCGAACGGCGACAGGTCGAACGCCATCTGCTGTTTCTTCTGAGCGTCGCGGGCGCCCGAAAACAGCCGGATCATCGTGTTCATCACCTGCGAATGGTCCTCGCGGGTCACCGTGCCGATCACCTGCTGCTTCAGCCGCGAAAGCGAACCGAACGGATCGATCATCCCGCCGTGCAGGTAGAACTGGCCTTCCGTGATGTAGCCGGTGTTATCGGGGACCGGGTGCGTGACGTCGTTGCCGGGCATCGTCGTCACCGCCAACAGGGTTACCGATCCGGCCCCCTTGTAATCGCAAGCCCGTTCGTAACGCATCGCCAACTGGCTATACAAGTCACCCATGTAGCCACGGTTCGAAGGGACCCGCTCCATCGCCACGCCGATCTCTTTGAGCGCGTCAGCGAAGGCGGTCATGTCGGTCATCAACACCAACACCCGTTTCCCTTCCTCGACCGCGAACCGTTCGGCGACCTTGAGCGCCATGTCCGGGGCGATCAGCCGTTCGACGATCGGGTCCGACGCGAGGTTCGCGAACATCACGGTTCGCGGCAACATCCCTTCGTCTTCGAACATCCGGCGGAAGAAATGGAACTCGTCAAAGATCAAGCCCAATCCACAAAAGACGACGATGTCGGCGTCGGCTTGGATCCCGATCCGGCCCAGCAATTTGTTGTAAGGTTCGCCAGCGATCGAGAAGATCGGGATCTTCTGGCTTTCGACCAAGCAGTTGAAGACGTCGATCATCGGGACCTTGGTCTCGATCATCTTCTTGGGGACGATTCGCAGCACCGGATTGACCGACGGCCCACCGGCATTGATCCGCGGTTCGTCACTCAGTTCCGGCCCGCCATCGATCGGGGTGCCGACACCGTTGAAAATCCTGCCCAAAATGTTGGGCGAATAAGCGACTTGGGTGGGATGGCCGAGGAACCGAACACGGGCGTCGGTCGTGATCCCCTTGGCACCGCGGAAGACCTGCAGCGAGACTCGTTCTTGACGAATTTCGACGACCTGGGCCAGCGAACTCTCGCCATCCTCCGACTCGACCATCGCCAATTCGCCCAAGCCGACGTCTTCGGCGCGAATGGTCAAAATGTCGCCGACGATCGAGATGACCTTGGTGTGCAACAACAGGTCACGAATCATTTGGGAAGGCTCATTCCTACAGAGGCGGGTTAGTCAATCAGCACTGTGGATTAAAATAAGAAGGTTAGCAAGGGCTAGTCAGTTAAATTTCACACAGCTGTTTTCCTCGGTTTGAAAGCCCGTTTGCCCGAATTTTCCGGATTCCGTTCGGGCTTTCTCGGCTCGTTCTCGCGGCTAGCGGGTGCGTTTACAGCCTCGTTAGCGCGATGCGATTTTGCTAAGCTTAATACCGGGTTTCCGCCGGTCGTCATCCCGACCGCGCGGCTCCCCGCTCATCACACCTTGCAGAAAACCTTGCCGAACACGACACCGGTGCGGCGGCCACCCCACGCCGTCGATTCCCCATGAACTTCACCGGCCGCGAAGAACCGCGGCACATGACGCCTCTGCCGTCTGTCACCCTGCCCACCGGGCGCATCGGGTCCCCCTTGCCCATGGGGCCCACCGAGTTGATCGACCGTTTCGGCCGCAAGCACACCAGCCTGCGAATCAGCGTCACCGACCGCTGCAACATCCGTTGTTTCTACTGCATGCCGGCGGGTGAAGTGACGTTTGCCCCGCGTGAGCAACTGCTCAGTTTTGAAGAGATCGCTCGGATCGTCCGCATTCTGGCCGGAGTCGGCGTCCGCGACGTGCGGTTGACCGGGGGGGAGCCGCTGGTGCGCCGCGATCTCGAGCGGTTGGTGCGGATGCTGATCGAGATCGAGGGGGTGGGCGACTTGGCGCTGACCACCAACGGGATCCTCCTGCCGCAACAAGCCCG
>DITY01000315.1:3563-9940 GCA_002422955.1 Planctomycetaceae bacterium UBA6172 | reverse complement strand
GGTGGCGTGATCGGGCTGATGTTGGGGATCGCGGCGTCGACGAGCGTCACGATGCTGATCAACGCCTACAGCCCCGCGGCCGATTGGCCGATCGTGGTGTCGCTGCCGGCGGCGGCGGTGGCGATGGTCTTTGCGGCGGGCGTCGGCATTTTCTTTGGCTATTACCCCGCCCGCCGGGCGAGCCGTTTGGACCCGATCGACGCACTGCGCTACGAGTGACCCGAGATGGCGTTGATCGAACTGCGAGACGTGCGGCGAGTCTACGACTTGGGCGAGGTCGAAGTCCACGCGCTGCGGTCGGTGACCTTGAACATCGAGTTGGGCGAATACATCGCGTTGGTCGGACCATCGGGCTCCGGCAAGTCGACGCTGATGAACACGCTCGGTTGTCTCGACCGCCCCAGCCACGGCAGCTACCTGCTCGATGGGCAAGAAATCGTCACGATGACCCGCGATCAGCGAGCCGAGATCCGCAACCGGCAGCTCGGCTTCGTGTTCCAGAATTTTAATTTGCTCAATCGCACCTCGGCGATCGAGAATGTCGAACTGCCGCTGATGTACAGTCGCGGGATATCGGGCCGCGAACGCCGCGCTCGGGCCAAAGAGATGCTCGAGAAGGTCGGATTGGGTGAGCGACTCGATCATCACCCCAGCCAGCTATCGGGCGGCCAGCAGCAGCGGGTGGCGATCGCGCGGGCGCTCGTCAATCGACCGTCGATTTTGATGGCGGATGAGCCGACCGGAAACCTCGATTCCAAAACCAGCCGTGAGGTGATCGAGCTGTTCCGCCAGCTCAACCAGGATCACCGGATCACGGTCATCCTCGTGACCCACGATCAGAACGTCGCCAGGAATGCTAAGCGAACGCTGGTGCTCCGCGACGGCTTGGTGGTCGAGGACACTACCGATTTCGCTCGCGCCGTGCGGGTGCTGCACGCCGAGGCTGGGGACGAGCGAGATGAGGATGCCGCCGCGGACGCGGACGCTCATGCGGACTTACGCGGCGTTGCAGTTGCGGACGCGGGAAGCGCGGCGGATTGACGGCATGTGAGCTGTTTCCGCGCGGGCATCGGCGGTGACACCCGCGGCACCACAATCGCGTCAACCGTTGCCTTTGGTGCGACATGCGGGGACGCTCGTCGCGGTCGTAGCGTACCGGTGAGCATTCCTCGAATCCCCGGCAGGGCGTGACGATCTTGCTGCTATGAGACCACGCCTGTACGTTCGCGCGATCGTCCTGCTGGGGCTGGCATGTCTGCCGTCCGGTCAGGACCTTCGTGCGCGCGAACCGTTCCGCTTGATCCTGCCGGAGCAGAAGGCGTTGTCGGTCCGGCAGCCAGCCATGTTGCCTCAGGTCGCGGTGCCGAATCTGCCACCGCCGGCGACCGTGGCGGATCCTCAGTTCGATCTGACGCCGCGCTACTTGTCGCTCGATGAGGCGATCGACATCGCCTTGCAAAACTCGGAAGTCGTCCGGGTGTTGACCGGGGTGACCGCCAGCACCAGCGGTCGCAGCGTTTACGACGCGGCGATCACCAACACGGGGATCGACCAGGAGCGTGCCGCGTTCGATCCCCAGCTGAACGTCAACAACAGCTGGAACAAGCTCGAGGAGCCCTTCGCCAGACCGGTGCTTGGCGACCCGACCCAATCGGAGATCCGCGCGATTCGCGACGATCGCCACCTGTTCGACTTTGGCCTGGCGCAGCGCAACCTGACCGGCGGCACGGCGGGCTTGAGCGTCAACAACAACTCGAATCGCTTTGGCAGCGGCTTCTTTCCGCTCAACCCGCAAGCCCGCTCGGCGGTCGAGATGAACTACACCCAGCCGCTGCTGCGGGGCGCCGGCGTGGCGGTCAATCGCGCTCCGATCGTGCTGGCGAGGATCGATGTCGAACGGTCGTACTTCCAGTACAAATCGAGCGTCCAGCAGTTGGTCCAGGGGGTGATCGAAGCCTATTGGGCGTTGGTGTTCGCCAAGACGGACCTGTGGGCGCGCGAGCAGCAGGTCGAGCAGGCCGGGTTCGCCAATCAGCGAACGCTGAGCCGGGTGGAAGTCGGCGATGCCAACGCGGGTGACCTCGCCCAGACCCAGGTCGCGCTGGAGAACTTTCGCGCCAACCTGCTGGCGTCGCAAGCCAACGTGCTGCAGCGTCAGGCCGCGCTGCTGAACATCCTCGGCTTGCCGACCTATGAGGCCGAGCGGACGACTCCGGTCACGCAGATGGCGAACCAGCGGGTCGAGATCGATTGGCTGGTGGTCAACGAACTGGCCCAGCGGCAGCGTCCCGACATCATCGAATTGAAGTTGATCCTCGAGGCCGACCGCCAGCGGCTGCTGATCAGCGAAAACCAAGCCTTGCCACAGCTCGATGGCGTGGCGCTGTATCGCTGGAACGGGCTGGAAGGGGAAGTTCCGGCGGGGAATCAGATCAGTTCCGATCCGGGGGAGTTCACCGATTGGGGGCTGGCGGTCAATTTTTCCGTGCCGCTGGGCTTGCGCCGCGAGCGGGCGTTGCTCCGCCAGCAGCAGTTGGTGATCCGCCGCGACCAGGCGAACCTGGACCAGGGGCTGCACCAGATGCAGCACCTGCTGGCGCTGAGCGTGCGGAACTTGGAGCAGTTCTACGCACAATACGAGCGTTACCAAGCCGTGCGGGTGGCGGCGCGGGCCAATCTCGATCAACAGCTCGCTCAGTACAACGAAGGGATCGTGCAGTTCATCGTCGTCCTCCAGGCGATCGTCGATTGGGGGAACGCGGTCAGCAATCAGGCTCAGGCGTTATCGCAGTACAACACCGAGCTGGCGATTTTGGAGCTGCAGACCGGGACGATTTTGGAATCGCACGGGATCGTGTTCTTCGAGGAGCGGTTCGCGTCGATCGGACCACTGGGGCGGCTGGGGCCCGATCACCGCTACCCCGCCGCGGTGGCCCCCAGCGCTGCGGACGAGCGATATCCGGCGAGCGATCGGCCTTCCGAGGAACACTTCGACCTGGAAGACCCGGTCCGTCGAGGGGAACGCGTCGACGGGGCGGCGGAGATCCCGAAATCCTTGGACGAAGAGGTCAACTTCGACATGCTGGAAGGGGACCGGGAACAGGATGGGAAGCCGAATCGGCAGGGGCCAATTCCGGATGAAGAGATCGACCGGCTGTTGCCACCGCCTCGATCGTCCCAACGGTTGCCGAAGGTGTTTCGCGGGTCGGTCCGCCGGTAGTGACGAGCGGTTGGGCGATGGTCGGCGGCGCGGAGTTGCGAGACCGGCAGCTAGCGCCGATGCCGCTCATGGGGCTAGGTTCGGGAACGCGCGCGGATGCGGTTTAGGATTGGGGATCGGCTGGGTCGGGATCGGGGACGGGGGATTCGTCGCCGGTCGCGGAAGCGTAGCCGAGCAGTGCGGCGACGAGCGCCGAATCGTCGCTGGGGCGGACCCAGCGGAGATCGATCGATAGCGACTCGTCGATCACTTGCGCCAGCACCGCGGGAACTCCGGCGGATAGCTCCGCGGCCCACTGCGTGGCCGTCTTGTGGTGATGTCGAATTCGCAATTGGCGCGAGGCGATTCCCCAGGTGCCGCTGGGGGTCAGGCGTGCGGGGGCATCGGTCAATTGGCAGCTGGCGATCGAGTCATCGGCCGCGAGCCGGACCGAGATTCGCTCGGCCCGATGCCTGAGATTTTCGGCGCTGGTCGTCACGGCGAGTGCCACGGGATGTTCCGGGCCGTTCGCATGCAGGCCGCTTTCCAGCACCAGCGTGATCATGGCGCGGGTCACCAGATCGGCTTCCAAGGCCCGCCATGCGGCGCTGGCGGCGATGTTCTCGATCAGCTCGCGCGACCCGATGATCAAACCGCAGGGTGGCCCGCCGAGCAGGCCATCGCCGCTGGTGATCACCAAATCGGCATGCTCCACGCCGTCGGTCCGGCCAAGGTGATCTGCCACCAATCGGGGGCTGGGATGGATCGAACCCAACCAGGCCGGCAGCGGCTCGCCACGAACCCCGCCGATCCCTCCGCAGGCGGTCATCAGGACGACCTTGAGCTGATCTTCGTCGGCCACGCGGCCGCCCGCGGAAAACCACACCGGCTCGGTTTCGCCGTTGTCGACCGCGATCAGGATCGCACCGGGCAGCAAGTTGGATGCATCGTTGGGGGTGATTCCGTCGCGGGAGCCGATTTCATGGATCGCGAGTTCACTGGCGGGGAGCGAATCTCGCGGCACGAAGGCATCGGGGATCGCGGTACCACTGGGCAAACGTGATGACTGAGCGCGATGGAAATAGAGCGGGCGGGTGTGGCGGGTCAGTCCGATCGCCAGGCAGGCGGCATCGAGGCTGGTGGCGACCAGAATGCCCCAGTCGTGATCACCGACGCAGCGGTTCAGGCGACGCTGCAGCCGCTCGGCCGCCGCTTCACCGCGGAGCAACGGGGAATGGATCGCACCGGACGCCAGTTCGACCAACGGCTCGCTCAAGCCGACGCCGTGCAGGCGATGATCGCTCAAGCAGCCCGCGGCATTGATCACGGGGGTGACCAAGGCCAGGTGCCGCTGCGACCAACGCTGCAGCATCTGCTTCCCAGCCTTGGCGCCGCGGAACACGGTCTCGACGCCGCGGGCCGCTGTCTGCGGGAGGTCGTCGAGTAGCTGATTCGCCTTTTGCCGCAGTTGATCGATCCGCTCGGGGGGAACTTTGTCCACCACCGAGCCGACCCCGCGCATCAACGCTTCCACTGCCCAGGTCGGTATTGCCATCGATGATTCTCCGCGGGCCCCTGCCGTCGGGGCGAATGAAAGTGGATTGGGTGGTGATCCGACCGAACTCAAGGATTTCGGAGGGTTTTCGGACCACGCTTCACCCATTCATCTTAACGAGCGAAAGCCGGATGGGGACCGGCGGCTTTGGGAGGGTCCAGGATCACAGCCCGCAAATCCGTCAGAATCGTTCAAGGTTTCCCAACCGGCCTCCCGATTCATCACAGACAAACCCGTCGCACACCGCCAGATCCCGACATGACGACGCGCCAGACTCGCCGGCCGCAACCGCTGCGGGGAATCGCACGTCGATTTCCTTGGAAGCGGCTGATTTTGGCCTTGGCGATCGGTGGGGCTGCCGAGATGGGAAGCCGGCAGGCGATCGCGGAAGATCATGGGCCAGGAGCCTACCCCGAGCCAGCCCGGTACTCGGAACCAACTGGGTTTCGGAGACCTGTGGTCACACATGCTGCCGGCGGCAATCTGGGCTTGGGCATCTACCAGCGGGCTGCTGAGAGCGGCGACGACAGTTATCCGGACCCCAGCGAATGGGACCTTGTCGCAGGCGATTCGGAGCAGATGGGCACCCCCGACGCGGAGCCGGAACCGGTCCCCAAGGATGAGACGCTGGCCGATCCGACGCCGAATGAATTGACGGCCGGCTACGACCGGGGCTTCTTCATTCAGGCGGCCGATCCGAGCGAACTGCCATTTCGGCTCAAGGTGAATTTTCAGAATCAGTTCCGCTACACAGGCTTTGCGGCGGCGGAAAAGAGCTGGACCGATGCGGCGGGGAATGTCATACCGCTCTCGAACCGCAACGATTTCGAAATTGTGCGCGGTCGGTTGATTTTCTCAGGCAATGCGATCGATCCCGACCTGAACTATTACCTCAATCTCGATTACGGCACGCTGGTGGACGATCGAGTCACCGTCCTGCTCGGCTCGGTCAGCTACCGAGTGAGCGACGCGCTGGAGTTGTTTTGCGGCAAGGGCAAGGTCCCGGGCAGCCGCGAATGGCTGCTGTCGTCGATGTACTCGCACAGCCCTGACCGATCGCTGGCCACGACGTTCTTCCGCCCCAGCATTACCACCGGCATCTGGGCCCGAGGCGAGCCAACCGAGACGTTGCAGTATCACCTGTTGGTGGGGAACGGTTTCAACACCGTCGCGTCCGGGTTTCGTGATCTCGACACCAATTTCGTCTATTCCGGCAATTTGGCTTGGGAGCCTTGGGGCCGCTTCGGACCGCTTTACTCGGACTTGGAATACCGCGACAGCCCCGCGCTGCGAGCGGGCGGTAGCTTGACCACGTCACGTCAGTCGGGAACGGCGGCCGATTCACAGGAGTCCGAACAGACCACCATTCGCCTATCGGACGGCACGGAGATCAACCGGCTAGGGGCATTGGCTCCGGGAGTCCTGGTGAGTGATTACTCGCTGATGTTGGCCAACTACGACATCGGCTGGAAGTATCGCGGGGTGAGTATCAGCGGCGAATACTACTGGCGTTGGCTGACCGACATCACCGGCAGCGGTCCGATCCCCGAGGCGAACCGAGATTTCTTCGACCATGGTTTCTATGCCCAGGCCGGCAAGTTCGTCATCCCCGGGCGGGTCGAG
>DITY01000315.1:0-3543 GCA_002422955.1 Planctomycetaceae bacterium UBA6172 | reverse complement strand
TGCTTTCCACGCCAGAATGAGAATTGGCGGATCGGCTTCGATGTCACGCAGGTGAATCGCTCGCCAGCCCAGCAAATCCGCACCGGATACGACGCGGGGGCCAGCGGCGTGATGTTCCGGATGCAGATTCAGACGATGTTTTGAATCAGTCCGGCGTTAGGGTGGGCCCTGCCGACGAACGTCGCCCCCCATCCAAGTGGGAGTCGCTCGTCAGCCAAGCGGATCATCAGCCGGGCGGCTTGTCAAAAAGCGAGTAGGAGACGGTGAAAAACGCGTAGTTCACGGCCATCATGACGATGGCTATGGGCAAAGAGATCCAGCCGATGCGTTGGAGAAAGAACAGGTAGAGTACCAACATCAGCGGGTAGGCGAGTAACAGGTCGACGCGAATGTTCCCGCCCGTTTGGCTTTCCCAGTACCAGTACAGCAACGTCATCACCACGCAACAAGCGACACCAGTCCGAACCGACGGGCCGCGGAGCTCGGCCGGCAGGGATTGAGTGTCCGAAGCGGTCGAATCCGTTTGCCGCGAAGGCAGATCGCGTGCTACATCCCGGAGCGGAGGGGATTCCATGGGTAAGGTCACCGGCACCTATCACCCGGTCGCGGCCGAGTGAAGTCGGTTTAAGGAACTCCCGATTCGCGACTCGGGAACCACAGGGTGCTAGCCGCCGATTGGTGGCAAGGGTGCTGGTCAACGATGCGATTTGCCGGCAACAGGCAACGCCCCGCAGCCAATCCGGCCAACGAATCGATGGCTGTACCGGATACGCATCTTACCGTCCACCGGTCGATCTTCCTTTCCAGGGGCAGGCGAAGGGCATTTAATCCGAAAATATCAGAAGCCCCACCGCGAAGCCAACGTTGAGGAAATTCGCGGGTGAATAATGCCAGACCGTGATGCCGATGATTCCGCCGACAGTCGTAATCTTGACTCCGGCGAAACGGCATGGACGCCAGCTACCGATCGATTTGCAATCACGATCGAAGCGATCTCGGGTCCCGGGGCCCGGGTCCCGGAAAAGTAAAAGTCCGGGACCGAGAAAACTGCGTACCCAGGCCCGTGGACGATTACGGGACCAGCAAGAAGGTGCCAGTGATCGCACCGGCTTGGTACAACGCACCGCGCAAGCTGATCGGCACGGGCGGGATGATCCACGGGGCACAGTCGCCGGGGCGGTAGTACCCGAGTGCGTACTGGCATTCGCTCGGCTTGTGGACGCCCATCTTGTAAGGCATGACCGCAATGTTGGCGAAGAAGTGGGCTGAGGAGACGATCGGCTCCAGGATTGGACCTGGGGTCTGACCGTAGCGTTCCGAATTGACTTCCTCGAAATACAACGTGTTGTGCATCAAGTTGGAGGCCTTCCAAGTGATCTTAGAATCGACCCATTGCCGCGGTTGATAGGCGACCTGTTCGATCAAGCATTCCTTCGGCAATTCCCACTGGTCGGTGACGTAGGCCAGGTCGGCTTCGGCCAATGCGCTCACCGGAAATTCCTCGACCGTCCCAAAATCGGTCTCGATCAGCACCTTTTCGTAAGCCAAATCGCGCAGCCGGCCGCGACCGAGTTTCTTCCCATCGAGCGAGGTCCAGTCACGCGATACTTGGCGTTCCAGGAAGCTACTCCGCAGCCTTTCGAATTTGTCCGTATCAATTTCATTAGGGCGGAACGGGGGCGAGATATCGAGCGAGATCGTGCGGATCGTCGCTTGGGCGATGTTTCGGCGGAAATCATCACAGGATAGCTCCGTGACTCCCCCCAACGACACATCGTCGTAATTCCGCTGAGTCAGCCCATCACCGGAGCGTGATCTTGGGTTGCGGGTGTCCAAGTCGTCGACTTCCCGCCTGATGCGATCCGCACCCGGGGTGCTCGGTTCGCCGAGTCGGCTGGGCGATTGCGTTTGCCCACCGAGATTGGGCAACGCCGGACTGATTGCCGGATCGGGGATCGCTCTGTCGGGTGCGGGTAGCGGCGCCGGCTCCAGTTTTGGCGGCGGCAGCGATTCATCAACCGGGTCGACCGAGGGCGCGAACAGTTCAGGAACGAGTGCTGGCGATTCCTCGGCAGCTGGTTGGCGCAGGGCGTTGGGTAGCGGCAGATCGGGGACGTTCAACGCGGGGCTGGTCGCTGGCGGCGCTCCGGCGGCCGTCCTGGGCGCGGGAACGGGAACTTCCGTGTCGCCGAACGGTTCTTCAAAGAAATCGGGCAGCGGTTTGCTGGGCTGAGCCTGTGCCGGAGATTGCAGCGTGCGGGGCAAGTCGGCTGGGGTCGGTGCCACGGCGGCTTGCCCGGGGGCCGGCAGCTCGAACTGCGCCTGACGGATGGAGTTGGGGCGAATGGAGTTGGAGGGCGTGAGTGTACGGGCAGTGACCTCGGGCGGGGCGTTCGAGCCATGCTGGGTCAGTGGCGTGCCGGTGGGGGCGGTCAGTTGCAGCGAATCGCTGTCGTTGGCCCGGAGCTGATTGGGGAGGGATAGCGGTCGCTGAGCCGCAACCTTCACGGGGGCTGCCATCACGGGGGCTGGGGGGGCGACCTGTTCGCTTTTACGCCAGACGAGTGCCGTGGTCTTGTCGCTGGACGCGGTGCCGCGCTGCGGATCGCGGACGCTGGTGCCGCTGAACTTGGGTACCGGCCGCAGGCTGGCGGCGGGCGGCGTTTGACCAGCCGTGGCCGGAGGTAAATGGGCCGGCGACGTTTTGGGGACCGGGCTGAAGGTTTGGGCGGAAGCGACCGAGCCGCTCCAGGGCGACAACCCCGTCGCCGGGTCGCTGGCCCAGGGGACCGAGCAACCGACGGCGAGCGTCAGGGCAAGGCTAGTTCGAATCCAGTGTGTTCGCGTCCGGGCTGTAGTTCGGAGCTTCTTGCGTGATCGCGATATCATGCGGGTGGTTCTCCCTCACCGTCGCAGCACTGACGAGGACAAACCTCGCGTCGTGGCGAAGCTCGTCGATCGTCTTGGTTCCTAAATAACCCATGCCCGCTCGCAACCCGCCGACCAATTGGTAGACGAAATCGCTGAGCGGACCTTTGAACGGAACGCGACCCTCGACGCCTTCGGGGACCAATTTGCCCGCCGGAGCGCCTTTCTGTCGGTACCGATCACTGCTCCCTTGCACCATCGCCCCGATCGAACCCATCCCGCGGTAGGCCTTGAAGGTCCTTCCTTGGAACAGGATCGTCTTGCCGGGACTTTCGGCCACACCGGCAAATAGGCTGCCGATCATGACCGCGCTCGCCCCGGTGGCGATGGCTTTGGTCACGTCACCGCTGAATCGGATCCCTCCGTCAGCGATCACGGGAATGTCTCGTTTCTGTGCGGCCGCGACCGCCTCGGCGATCGCGGTCACTTGCGGAACCCCGATGCCGCTGATCACTCGTGTCGTGCAAATCGACCCCGGCCCGATCCCCACCTTGACCGCGTCGGCCCCGGCGTTGATCAACGCTTCGGCCCCGTCGTAGGTGGCGACATTGCCGGCCACGACATCGATGTCCCAGCCTCGTTGTTCCTTGATCTCGCGAACCGTTTCGATCACGT
>DITY01000236.1 GCA_002422955.1 Planctomycetaceae bacterium UBA6172 | reverse complement strand
CCGAGGGCAGCGGTCGCTCCATCCAATTCGAGACGAACGCCCGATCGGCCATCGTTTTGGTGCTATAAAAAATTCCGGCCAACGCGTAGTAGTCCTCCGCGCTGATCGGGTCGAACTTGTGATCGTGGCAACGGGCGCAGGCGACGGTCAGCCCCAGCAGCGTTCGGCTGACGGTGTCAACCTGTTCGTCGACGATGTCGATGATCATCTTGTCCTTGTCTTGCTCGGCCAGCATCTTCGGCCCGATCACCAGCATCCCCGTGGCCGTCAGCAGGTCGCCTGCCGCCTGTTCATCGGCGGGCACCGGCAGCAGGTCGCCGGCCAATTGCTGAGTGATGAACTGATCGAACGGCAGGTCGCGATTGATCATCCGCACGACCCAGTCGCGGTACCGCCAAGCCTGCGGCAGGTCGTGATTCTCGTCAGCGCCGTTGCTGTCGGCGTAGCGAACCAAATCGAGCCAGTGACGACCCCAGCGCTCACCGTACTGGGGCGAATCGAGCAGGCGATCGATGACGGTGGCGAAGCTGCGGGGCGATTCATCTGCTAGGAACGCCTGCACCTCCTCGACCGTCGGTGGTAAGCCCGTCAGGTCGAAGGTCGCGCGGCGAATCAAGGCTCGCTTGTCGGCCCGTGGTGCCGGTTCCATCCCCTCGCTTTGCAACCGCTGCAGGATAAACCGATCGATCGCATTCGTGACCCAGCCGTCATCGTCCACCAAGGGCGGCGATGGGTCGGAGATCGGCGTGAAGGCCCAGTGCGAGCGAGCTGCTGGCCAATCGACGCCTCGGGGGGCGACGGCGTTGCCCCGGTCACGTGGGTCCGGGGCACCTCGCTCAATCCAGGCTTCGAAATCGGCGATCACCGCGTCCGGCAATTTCTTGTCGGGCGGCATTTCAAACGCTTCGTGTCGCAGCGCCGCCAAGATCAAGCTTTGTTCCGTGTCGCCCGGCACGATCCCCGGGCCGCTGTCGCCGCCCCCGCGGATCGCGTCGCGGCTGTCGACCAACAGGCCCCCGCGGACAATCTTGGCGTCCGCCGCGTGGCAGGAATAACAGTGTTCGACTAAGACCGGGCGAATTTTGGCTTCAAAGAACGCGGCATCCTCTCCGCTGATCGCCACCGGCGGAGCGCTCGTCGACGCGATGGGCAAGCTGTCGGAGTTCTCCGCGGGGGCATTGGCCGGCGGATTTTCCTTCGGTTCGTCCGCGGTCCCCGTCACGGCGAAACCCCAGCCGCAAGCGACGAGCATCGCCATGGCAAATGCCGGGCCCACCGGAATGCGAAGGTTGCGGTGCCGCTGGCCAACGCACGGTTGCGGGGGGCCGGCAGCCCGACATGCCTGGGTGAACGGAGCGTCGGATCGGATCCGCGCAGGTCCCGCGGCGGGGACGGCAATCGCTTCGCACGAAAGGTGGCTCAAGGTTTCTCTCGAACACGAATGCATGCCCCCATCGAAGCCGAGATCGAACTCGGCCCAATCGGGGGCCATTCACGGTTGGGGGGCAGGAAGAATGGAAAGGTGGGAGCGGTGACTCGGGCAGTCACACGCGATATCCCCATCGCAGCGGGATTCCGCCTTGATTGCGGGCACCGTGCGAGGGACCCCTCTATTCTAACCCACTTGGATGCCGGGAAAAAGTGAATCCTGTTGGGGCAGCTTTGTTGGGCGTTGTCTCGGGCCCCCGTTTTTCGGTTACACGCGTCAGAAGTGTTTCGCTATACTTGGTCAGATGGCTTCCATGGTTAATCCCCAAATCCGCATCGGGGCGGTTTCCTATCTGAATACTCGGCCGTTGATCTTCGGCTTGCGCGAGCGTTTGGCGGGGCTCGGGACGCTCAGTTTGAACCTTCCGAGCCGCTTGGCGGATGATTTGGCCGCTGGCTCGCTGGATGTGGCGCTGATCCCTTCCGTCGAGTATTTTCGCGGCCTGGACCGCGGTTATCGGATCATTTCCGACGCCGCGATCACCTGTCGTGGTCCGGTGTGGAGCGTCCGGCTTCTCAGCCGTGTGCCGATTCCAGAGATCCGAACGTTGGCTCTCGACGTCGGCAGCCGCACCAGCGCCGCGCTGGTGCAAGTCTTACTCCGCCGCGCCCATGGCATCTCTCCCCGCACCGTGCCGCTGGAGATGGAGCAGTTGCCGGAGGCCGCCGCCGCGGATGCCGTGTTGCTGATCGGCGATCGCGCGATGCACCCTCCGGCGGGCGTATATCGTGAGATCATCGACCTGGGCGACTGGTGGTATCGGCTCACCGGTCTGCCCTTCGTGTTCGCGATGTGGGTCGCCAGGGCCGACGTCGATTGCGGTCTGCTGGAGCCGATCCTCAGCGGTGCTCGTGACGAGGGACTTCGGCACCTGCGTCAAATTTCCGAGTTCGAAGCTGGCCCGCACGGGCTGACGGTCGACGACCTGCTCCGTTATTTCAAACACCATTTGCAGTTCACGCTCGGCCCCGATCAGTTGTCGGGGTTGAACGCCTATCATGCGGGGGTGATCGAGGCCGGTTTGCTGGCCGCCCCCACTCGCGTCGGTCCGGCCTAGGCTGTTGCGGCCTGCGGCCACTCCCAGTTCTGTTTTATCCCAGCCATGATTGATTCGATCCTCGAACGTGCCATCGAAGGCGAACGCATTTCCGCGGCCGACGCGCTGCAGTTGCTCCAGAGTCATGACTTGGCGGCGATCGGTAGGGCCGCGGACGCCGTCTCGCGGCGGCTGCATCCCGAGCCGTATCGCACGTACAACATCGACCGGAACATCAACTACACCAACATCTGCACTGCCGTCTGCAACTTCTGCGCGTTTTACCGCGGGCCAAAGAGCGATGAAGGCTACGTGCTGCCGCGGCCGGTGTTGCTCGACAAGGTCCGTGAAACCGCCGAACTGGGAGGCAACCAGATCCTGCTCCAGGGCGGCCTGCATCCCAAGTTCACGCTCGACTGGTATGAGGAGATGTTGCGGGATATCAAACGCGATTACCCGCAGATCAACATCCACGGCTTCAGCCCGCCGGAACTGCATCACTTCACCAAAGTCAACAAGCTCCCGATCGAGGAAGTGCTTGGCCGGTTGAAGGCTGCGGGCTTGGGCAGCATCCCCGGCGGCGGCGCGGAGATCCTCGTCGACCGCGTTCGGGCCGAATTGACGCGCGGCAAAGTGATGTCCGATGACTGGCTGAACGTGATGCGGGTCTGGCATCGGATGGGCGGTCGCAGTTCCGCGACGATGATGTTCGGCCATGTCGAAACGCTCGCCGAACGGATCGAGCATCTGCAGCGGGTTCGTGACCTGCAGGACGAAATGGGCGGATTCACCGCATTCATCGGCTGGACTTTTCAGCCGGATAACACGGAGCTGTCGCACCTGCCGCCGACCGGCGCCTTCGAATACCTGAAGACGCAAGCCGTGGCGCGGTTGTTTTTGGACAACGTCCCGAACATTCAAGCCAGTTGGGTGACCCAGGGCCTGAAGATCGGGCAGCTGGGGATGAACTTCGGCGCGAACGACATGGGCAGCTTGATGATCGAGGAAAACGTCGTCGCCGAAGCCGGGACGGTTCACTTCCTAACGCTCGACCAAATTCGCGACGCCATCACCGAACTCGGGTTTGAACCACGTCAGCGAGACGTCTTTTACAACTTGGTCGATCCCGCGTTGGAACGCCGGGCGGTGGAAGCGAACCGCAAGAAGGACAGTGGAGCCGCTGCACCCCAGGTCGTGGAACTGGCTGTCTAGGTTGGCTAGCGCGGGGCATGCCATCAGCGACATGTCCCCCATCGCCCTGTCCCAGGGCGGTTTCGCTCGGGTCCCTGAGGACTACTCCGCGATCAGTGTGTAACGCCAGCGGACGGTTCCGGGCCATTGGGTGGGCATCTCACGCGGCTCGATCCGCAGCATCCGCGTGCCGCACCATGCCGTTTTACAGTGCTCACCGGGGGCGAGCGTGATCCGGCCGGCGGCGTCGGTTCGATAGGTTGATCCGAGCCAACCCGGTGCCTTCGGACAACGGCAGGCGATGTCGAACCTCAGTCCCGATCCGAGCGGGAACGGTTTGACGGAAGCGGAGGTGTCGCTCGCCAGGGCGGCGGTTGGGTCCGTTGCGTCCAGCGGCGGTAGCGTTTCCACGCTGATGCTCCAGTGGCTCTTGCCGGCGCGGCCAACTCCCAACAAACAGTCGCGGTCACCGATTCGTTCGCGGGAAATCTCCTGGACCGGCGGCGACGCTGGCCAATCCTCATGGTCACCACCCAGGACAGCGTCCCAGTCCGCGATCGTCTGCCCCTGCGGATCGAGCAGGCGGATGCGATGGCGAAACATCGGCTCGTCGAATCGATAATCGGCTTCCAGCACCATTCCGGTCGAGGTGACACATCCGATGGAGAGCATCTTGTTCACGTCGCTACTTCATGTCGGGGAACTGAGTTGTGATCAACACGGAGTGGACCACGGATCCTCGGGCGGGCGGGCGT
>DITY01000093.1 GCA_002422955.1 Planctomycetaceae bacterium UBA6172 | reverse complement strand
GCCGCCAGGATCGGACGGCCCTCCCGCAGCGGCACGACAAAGCCCGCGACGTCGATCGGCTTGGCGATGTCGGCGGTGCGGACCCCGAGCGCCACGATCGCGCTGGAGGCTGCCTCGATCCGCCCGAGCAACGCTGCCGCGTCGTCAGCAAGCCCCGCGAGCAACCGGGCTGCGATCGCGGCCGGCGTGGCAAGGGTGACCTGATCGAACTCGCCCCAGTCGCACGCTTCCGACGAGCGCGACGAATCCGTCTCGCTCCCCACCAAACGCCAACGCTGCCCGGCACGCTCGATTCGCGTGACACGATGCAGCGGACGCAGCGAGCCGGTGGGTAACGCCGCCTGGATCGCATCGAGTAGTTCCTGAAGCCCGCCAGGGAGCGAGCGGAATTGCTCGTAGCGGGCCCCCGCGCTGTTGCGTTCCGTCGTATCGATCCCGGCGCGGCGCCGCTGCATCGTCGCGGCCCACAAGCTGCCCGATTCCCGCTCCATCGTCAGGAACTGGCCCATTGTCGCCGCCATGCTCAATTTGGCGACGTCGCCGGTGTAGATGCCGCCGACCAACGGCTGCACGATCCGCTCCAGCAATTCACGGCCCAGACGCCGGGTCACGAACGACTCGATGCTCTCATCTTCCTGATCCGCCGGACGCGGCTTCACCCACCGTTCCATCGCCATCCGCATCTTGCCGCGGACTGACAACAGGGGGGTTGAGATCATCGGCCACAAGCGCGTCGGACGCATCAGCACGAAGCCATCGGGGATGCGCACCAGCCGTCCGCGGTCGACGATCGCCGCGCCGCGCGCACCGGACTGGGGTAAGATCAAACGCTGCGTGATCCCCAACGCATCGCAGAGCCGCAGCGCCGCATCGGGCTGGGTGGCGAACATATCGGCCCCGTGTTCCAGCAGGTAACCGTCGACGGCCTCGGTTCGAATCACGCCGCCAAACCGCGGCCCGGCTTCGAAAACCACGACCTCGCAGGACGGGTCAAGGTGGCGGAGATAAAACGCCGCCACCAGACCCGATAAGCCACCTCCCACGATCCCGACTCGCATCTGAGCGTTACTCCCGCGCGGTTCTCAACGTCCGACGATATTTGGGCTGCAGGATAATCTGCCGACCGGCGGGTCGACCAGTCGCCAGGCGGGGAGCCGCGACGTTCGCTTACGGTCACGGGCCGGCCGGCTGTGATCAATCGAGCGGCTTGACGCGAACGTTGCGGTACCACAGCGGTGTGCCATGGTCCTGGAAACCGATGTGGCCCCGGCGAGGCAGTTCCTTCAATGCGGTGCCGAACTTGTTCTCGCTCCCGTCTGGATTGCGGCTGGGCGTGTCCCAGTGATCGATGTTGAGGTCCTGGATCACCTGGCCGTTGAGGATCACCTGGATCAGCGGCCCATCGCAAATCACGACCATTCGGTTCCACTCGCCAGCCGGCTTCATCGCATTGGTCAGCGGTGCCGAGGCGTCGTACAAGGCGCCCGAGTCGTGCTTGCCCGCGATCGGCTTGGCGGCAGTGTCCAGGACCTGGATCTCGAAGCCACCCTGCGCGGGATTGTCGGGTGCGGTGCGAAAGAAGACCCCAGAATTGCAGTCGGGGGAGACCTTCACTTCGAGATCCAAAATGAAGTTTTCGAAGGGCTCACGCGTCCAGATATAGCCGCTCCCTTTGGCCAACGACATTTGCCCTTCGGCGTCGATCACCCAGCCGCCGTCGCGGAATCGCCATGCCGCCAGCGAACTGCCATCGAACAGCGTCTGGTAGCCCACCGGGTCCACGGCCCGGGACGGCAAGGCATCCGCCTCGACGTCGCCCAGCGCGTATTGAATCCCGTCGCGGTAGTACCGCAGGATCGTCGGGTTCCAAAAGATCTCTTCGCGATGACCGAGCGAGCCATAGAACACGCGACCCTTGCCGTACGTGCGAATCCAGGAGATCGCGAAGTCGCCATCGGTCCGTCGGATATCGTTCTTTTTCATTTCGCTGGTCGCGGTGTCCAGCGTCATCAGCACCCTCAGTCGGTTGCGTGAATAAGGGTCGCGAAATTGATAAATCTCGTCGCTGATCCGAAATCGCTCGGCCCGCAAGCTATCGCTCAGCGGATGCTCCGGTTCGTCGACGATCACGCCGATCTCTTCGTGCCAAGGGTGCGCGTTGAAGTACCCGCCGAGCAGTCGACCGAACTCTCCCCAGTGGTAATTCGAATCGGTTGCCGAGTGGTAGCCGATCAATCCGCCGCCGCCCGCGACGAAATCGAGGATGCTCTGGCGGAGCTTCGCTTCGAGTTCGGCCTTGCTTTCATTCCGACCCACCAGGTCCCGATCGAGCGGCGTGATCCAGGGACCGGTCGTGTTGTTGAGCAGCAGACCGTCGAAGGCTTGCAAATTCTCCGGCAACAGCATCCGAATGTCCGTCGTCTCGGTCGTTTCCCACGCCCCCGTCCGCTCGCCCATCTCGCGGGTGGCGAACGCGCCGTGCGGGATCGAGGGGTGCTGGAAGCCGATCGAACGGCTCCAGATCAGCAATCGGCGTGGCTTTTTAACCTCGCCCCGCGGTTGATCCGGAACGGCGGCCCGAATCAACGCCTGCTGTTCCGGCGTCACCTGGCCGTTTGCCACGGACGCCCAACCGGCGAGGCAGAGCACCGCGAGCAACAGCTTCGGCGACGACTTAGAAAATCCCATTTTCATGGCGAGGCTCACTCCTTTAGCGGACGGGGTTCACGGACGCGGAACCTCGGCCTTGTACGGCTGGACCGTTACGGCCATCACGATCGGCGCGGTCGGTCCGCCCGGTTTGACGAATTCGATGAACTTGATCACGTCCGTCGGACGCTTCGGCTCGATCGCCAAATATCGCACCTGGCGACCGTTGAGATCGAAGGCCAGCTGCGAATCCGGAACATCGAACTTGCCGATGTAGTCGGCGACGTGCCGGCCATCGACCAGCGGATGATCTTCCTTCGCCCCATCGACGTAGTGCAAGCGGACGATCATCGAGACGCCGCCATCACGCGGCCCCTGCGCCGCCCAACCGGCTACGCCACCGAGCAGGTGAATTCGGCTGACGGCGGTCTCGCACGGCAGCATCACCGACTTCGGCATTTTGGGCGGCAGATCGCCGTTGGGGCTGTGCAGCATCACCGCGTTGTTCGCGGTGCCGTTTTGCGGATCGACCAGCATGAACGGCACGTTGTTGAAGGTCTGGATGCCCCATGCCGGGAAGACCAAGCGTTCGATCGGGCTCTCCCGCCCGTAGAACATTCCCTTGGTCGTGACGACGGTCGCCACCTGCCCCAGTGGCAAGGGGACGTACTCACCCTTGGTCGTCAGGAACTCGAGCAAATCGACGAGGCCCTGGTCGCCAAGCGTTTCTTCCAAGCCTTCGGGCATCGCCGATTTTCGCGACGCGACCAACTGCTCGATGTTTTCCCGCAGGATCGTGTGCCGCTTGGCCTGGGCGTCGACCAGTTCGATCGAGGTCAACGATTCCGTCGCCAGGATGCCGTTGATCACGACCCCGTCAACCGTTAGCGCCGTGTACAGCCGATAGTTCGATTCGACGCTGCGACTCGGATCGAGGATGTGAATCAGCCACTCCGATTTCGGATGAACCGACATGCCGGTCAGATCCGGACCGACGACGTTCCCTTCGCCTTGATACTTGTGGCAAGTCGCGCAGTTCTTGGTGAACACCGCCTTGCCAGAATCGAAGTCGCCAGTCCGCTGGGTCAGCGGCAATTTCTGTTCGACCAAACGCTGACGATTCGGATCGACTTGGCTGCCGCCGGATTGGAGGAGACGCCGGGCGGTTTCGCGGAGCTTGGGATCGGGATGATCGCTCAGCGTTTGCCGTTGCAAGGCCGACAAATCGCTGACCGAAAGTCCGCCCGCTTCCAAACCGCGGAGCA
>DITY01000098.1:11767-13388 GCA_002422955.1 Planctomycetaceae bacterium UBA6172 | reverse complement strand
GCCAACGCGGCCAGCGTTTCGATCCTGTTGCTGACCAGCGACGCCCTGATCGCCGACAAGCCCAAGGCTGACAAGGGCGGCAAGGGCACCGGCGGCGACCACGACATGTACTAGGATTCGCCCCCGCGAAACCTAGTCCGTCGCAAATAGCTTGACATTCGAGGCCGGCTTCTTCCAGGAAGCCGGCCTTTTTCGTTGAGTGAGGTAAGCGTGACCAGCAACGGTCGGGTCGCCTGCTCACGCCCCCAACGTCCGGTCCAGCATCCGGCTCGGCGAGTGACCGCAATGCCTGGTCCAGAATGCTCGGCCGCAACGTCTGCACTTAGCGGATCGTGATCAGGTCATTGTGATTGAGCAGCGCCCGGACCAGGCTCTCGCGCCCCCTTCGCAGCCGTTCCGGCTGCGGTCCCGTCGGTTCCGCCGCTCCCGCCGAGTCGGCCGAACTCACCAAGATCGCGTCGCGGCAAATTGCCCGTTCTTCGGCCGACGGAGGACGGTTCAAAATCCGTTCAAACATCGACTCGATGAACCGCTCGTTGGCAGCCGCTAAGGCCGTGGCGTTAGCCCCGGGACTGGAGGGCGCCGAGCTTTCTCGATCGCGCTCCCAAGCCGCGACGATCGCGGCCGAAATCTGATGGACCCAGTCGCTGTTCGTCAACGCCAAGGCCTGCTGCGGGATGATGCTACGGGTGCGACGATAGCACTCCATCGCGTCCGGACCATCGAACAGTTGCCCCAACGGGCTTTTGCCGCCATCCTCCGGGTAAACGGCGTAATACAGACTGCGGCGATCGGTCGTGAGTGTTTCGGTGTTCTCCAGTTCTTGACCGCCGGGGTTGAGATCGAGTTTGCCGGCGAGGGAAAGCAGCGAATCTCGCAGCGTCTCGGCTTCCATCCGTCCCGAGTTCATCCGCCACAGCCACTTGTTTTCCGGATCGATGGCCGATTGCGGCGAGTCACTGCCACCGCTGCGTGACTCGCGTCGATAGGCGTCGCTGGTGACGATCAGCCGATGCAGCCGTTTCATGCTCCATCCCGATTTCATCAGCTCGACCGCTAGCCAATCGAGCAATTCGGGGTGTGTCGGCTGGGTACCGCTGCGGCCAAAGTCGTAGACGCTGGCGACCAACGGCGCGTGAAAATGTCGCGTCCAGATGTGGTTGACGGCCACGCGAGCGGTGAGTGGGTTGTCGGTGCTGGTGATCCACTGGGCCAAGGCTCGCCGCCGTCCCGTGCTGGTCGTGGGGTAGGCCGGTCCGAGCGGTGTGTACTGACCGGTCGGCGGAGCCGTGGTCGCCGTCCGGGCCTGGGCAAGCCGGTCGCTGGCCGCCGCCACGCCCTGGGTCGCGGCTTCGATCGCTTTCGCCCTTTCCGCGTCCTCGGGGGCCTTTGCGGAGGCGGTTGCCAGCGCGAGCTTGGCCGATAGCCAATCCGCGGTGGCCTGTTTCAGGGCATTTTCCCGTTCGGCCGCTTCGGCTTGACGGGCGAGTTGGTCGCCATCCCCCGGCTCGCCACCGTGACGCACTTCATCGGCGGCGATGCGGGCTGCCACCGCGGCAAGCCCGGCCTCGGCCGCGGCGACTTTCGCCTCCGCGGCGTCGCGCGGCAACGTCAACGACTC
>DITY01000098.1:11398-11733 GCA_002422955.1 Planctomycetaceae bacterium UBA6172 | reverse complement strand
TGCGATTGCTCCCAACCTTGATGACCGACGACATCGAGGCGATCCGTGTACTCGGGCGCTTCGAAGTCGAAACGGATCAGTTCCGCGCCGCGGGCTGGGTCGCTGGCGGAGGGCTCGGTAACGTTCGCTTGCGGCTTCCCCCAGAGGACCCAATCGTCGATCGCGGCGCGGCTGCCGGTGCGGGCATCGAAGCTGATCCCCATCGGCGGGTTGGCGGCGGGGTTCCAGCCATTCATCGCGATCGGCACATCCGCGACGAGGACGCTCGGTTCCGCCGCGCCATCCGCCGACGGAGCGTTCAACAGCCGAATGGTCACGAGCATGCGGTCGGCGGA
>DITY01000098.1:0-11354 GCA_002422955.1 Planctomycetaceae bacterium UBA6172 | reverse complement strand
TTCCAAGTCCTTCACGAGTTGGAAGTTGAAATGGGTGTCGGTCAGCAGTTCCATTCGGAACGTGATCGAGAACCCATCCTCGATTGGCGGAATGCCGGCCAAGCGATGATAGAGGATTCGTCGCCCGACCAGCGCATCGAACAGCAACGATTGCTCGCCCGACAACACGCGTAGGCGATCGCTCGCCACGACCGCCGCGACGGCTTGATCGTATGCCCGCTGCGCGACCGCCACAGAATCGGGCGGCGGAGCCGCATCACCGGGCGAGCTCCCCGGCGACGAGTCGGTTTTCGGCAGCGCCGCCAATGCCGCCTCGGCGGCGCGTAACGCCTGGGTGGCGTCACCCAAAATCGTTTCCCGGATCTCGAGCGCCAGCGCCGGGTACGAGGCGAGCGGTGGCAATTCGATCGTTCGGATTTCCGGTTGCTTGCCGCCCGCGAGAAACTCGGGGACCCCCGGCGGGATGCTGCCGCGGTCGGTCAGGCGATTGCGTTCGTCCCCGCCGGTATAGAACCAGGTCGGCGCGTCGGGCTGTTTGTCAAAGACGCGGACGGTCCCGAGTCGCTGGACCTTGCGGAGCGTGCTGTAGGCGTAATCCTGAAACGGTCCCGGGTCGGCTTCGCCCGGCAACCGATCCTGGCGGATGTAGATCGGCTCGAAAAAGGCTCGCATCCGAAAGTAATCGTCCTGCGAAATCGGATCGTACTTGTGGTCATGGCAATGGGCGCAGTTGAAGGTCAGCCCCAGAAAGGCTTTTCCGGTATGCTCGACCGTGCTCCGCATCCAATCGTTGGGATTCAGCGCGTACCAATTCCGAATCAGGTAACCGGTCGCTACGGCCGCCTCGGTGCTGCCCGGCGCGACTTCGTCCGCGGCCAGCATCTCACGAACCATTTGGTCGTAGCCCTTGTCGCGGTTCAGCGATTCGACGATCCAGTCCCGCCATCGCCAAATCTGGGGGGCGCTATTCCAAACGTCGGGGACATAGCGGCGTCCGAACCAATCGCTGTACCGCCAAATGTCCATCCAGTGCCGCCCCCAGCGTTCGCCATACTGCGGGGAATCGAGCAGCCGATCGGTGACGCGGTGGTAGGCCGTGGTTGAGTCGTCGGCGAGAAACTCGCGCAGCTCCGCGGGTGTTGGCGGTAGGCCGATCAGGTCGAGATACACGCGTCTCAGCCACACCGCCTTGCCGGCGAGCGGTCGTGGGCTCAACCCCTGCTCATGCCATTGGGCGGCTAAAAAGGCGTCGATCTCGTTGCCGCTCGCGACGGGCGCCCCGTCGGCATCGAGTATTTGCGGTACCGGCGGCCGCAGCGGCTTTTGGAAGGCCCAGTGACTCAGCGGGTCGGCTTCGGGCCGTTCGTCGGCGGGCGATGCGGCCCCTTGAGCGATCCACTGCCGAATCGCCGCGATCTGTTCGGCGGACAACGGTTCCCCTTCGGGCGGCATCCGCTCGCTCAGATCCTCGCTGGCGATCCGCCGCACCAATTCGCTGCTGGCAGCGGCGCCGTCGCTGCTCACGAGCGGCCCGCTGTCGCCACCTTGGCGGATTAGGGCACCGGTATCGAGCCTCAGGCCGGCCTCCTGCTTCAGCGCCCCGTGGCAGGCATAACACCGCTCATGCAGTACGGGCTTGATGATCGCGAGGTAATCGGTCTCGCTCGCCATCGCGTTCGAACCAGCGGACAGGCTCCCCAGCACACCCCAAAGCAGCACGAACCAGCTTGACCGCATCATCAACTCACCTCGGCAGATTCGGACGGGTTCGAATTCGGACGCTGGCAGGATCAAACTGCTGCGATCAGGGGCGGGTCCCGATCAGATCGATCGTGATTTGTCGGCCATCACGCCCGCTGCCGGCGACCACCGCCTTGGATGCGGCGGGCGGACGCTGGGGGTCGTAATGCTGAGGCCGCTGGCGATTCAGCTCGGTGCTTGTGGCGTCACTGGAAACGTAATAAGTCGCCTTCGCCAAGTGTCGCCAATCGCCGCCGGTCTGTTCCAAGATCTTGCCCAACTGTCCCAACACATCGGCGACTTCCTGCTCCCCGCCCAAGTCGGGACGGCTCGCGTAGATCCCCGTGGTGTAAATCGAGGTCGGGGCGAGGACCCGGGCGATGCGGCAATAGATCGGGCTGGCCGTCATGCCGGGCGGAGTCAAGTATTCGACCGCGGCGGACTGCTCACCCGCGGGCGGGTTCGGCTGCCCCGCGACGATCATCTCGATTTCGATCGGCAGGTCCGATTGCCACTGGACCACCGAAGTCACCGGCAGCGTCGCCCCGGCGAAAAATGCGACGACCTCACGCTCGAAGTCGCCGACCGCGGTCATCGGCGTGAGGAACGCCTTCACCTGCACCACGTCCTCACGCTTCAAGCCGAGGAACTCGAGCGACCTGCCGAGGCTGGCGAGCGTTTGCCGAGTCGCATCGGCGACGGTGCCGTCCCCCACTTCCGCTTGCCCAGAAATGTAGACCCGCGGACCGACCGGCAGGATCGCCGCGACCGGCCCGATCCGGCCGCCCAGTCGGCTCGCTTCGCCGACCCGTCTGACCGGGGCGCGTGCCAAATCGTCGCTGGTCCCTCGGCTCGTTCCATCCCCACCGGCAATCACGGCATCGACCGCCAACATCGCGGCGGGATCAGGCAGAGGCGTCACGACGAATGAGATTGCGGGGCGCGGCGCGGTCTCGTCGAACTCGGCGAACCGCTGGCGAATTTCTTCCGCCACCCGCGCCTCGGTGACGTAGATGTTCAACTTCAGCACCCGCGACGCTTCGCCGCCGGCCAGTTCGATCCCGGCGACCAAGTTTTGCGCGACCTGCCTCATTTGGGCGTCGATATCGCCCGGTCCCACCAGCTTTCCTTCCGCTCCCATCGGCAGGATCTGGGTCAGGTGAATCAGTTCCGCACCGCTGACCACGACAGCTGACGCGCCGCCGGTGGCCGACTCTTGGCCAAATCGCATCACCACAGGCTCAGCTCCAGCAACGGCGGAAGGAGGCACGCAGGTCCACCATCCGCTGGCGATTCCGGCGATCATCAGCCCACGGCCGATCTGAACTGCCCGTGCGGGGACCAGACCGCCGGTTCGCGGCACACCGGGGGGATTTCGGCGCATACGAGTGGCTCGTGGGTAGGAAATCGAAGGCGGGAGAACGCGAAGGGCGAGTGTTTAGCGTAACCATCGCCAAGGCGCGATGCCATCATCGACCGGCCGCCGAAGACGCATTGGCGGAAATCGCTTCAGTGAACCCGATCCGCGGGGTATAATGTGTTGCTTGCGTGGGCGACCGAAGTTGGCGTTGAACATTCCGTTCGGGAACGCCCCCAAGCCCCGCCCCAAGATTCCATCCTCTGGATCCCGCCTCCCCTATGGCTTCGACAATGCTTGAGCCGTTCGTTTACTGTCCTCCCGCGCGGGGACTAGGACTACTCGCGCGAGCGACGCGTTACGTGTTCACGTTGGCCTTCGCAATCGGGTGCGGTAGCAACGCGGCGCTGGCCGAGGACGTCGCGGCCCCGATCGATTTCAACCGCCAGATCCGGCCGATCCTCTCGGACCATTGCTTCGCCTGTCATGGCCCCGATACCAACACCTTGCAGGCCGGGCTGCGGCTCGACATCACGGATGGGGTTTTCAAGCCGGCGGAGTCGGGCGAGATTCCGGTCGTCCCGAGCGATGCCGAAGCGAGCGAATTGGTCCGCAGGATCGTGTCGCCCGACGCCGACCAGGTGATGCCGCCGCCGGAAGGGAAACCGCTCACCCCCGAGCAGATCGCGCTGCTGACCGAGTGGGTGAAACAGGGGGCCCCGTGGAGCCGACACTGGGCGTTCGAACCGGTCCGGACGCCGGCGGTGCCGCGCGAGAATCTGGCCCCCGGCTCGATCGTCAATCCGATCGACGCCTTCGTGCTGGAGCGATTGCGCCGAGAGAACTTGACCCAGTCGCCTAGGGAGTCGCGTGAACGATTGCTCCGCCGCGTCTCGCTCGACCTGACCGGGTTGCCGCCGACGCTCGAGGAGGTCGAAAGTTTCCTCGCGGACCAGTCGCCGCACGCGTTCGAAACGGTCGTCGATCGCTTGCTGGGCAGCCAGCATTTTGGTGAGCGACTCGCGTTGCCTTGGCTCGACTTGGCTCGCTATGGCGACACCAGCGGATATCACAACGACTCGCTCCGCGACATGTGGCTGTGGCGGCAAGGGTTGATCGAAGCCTTCAACGCGAACCTGCCGTTCGACCAGTTCACCATCGAACAACTGGCCGGCGACTTGATTCCCAACGCCACCATCGACCAGCGGATCGCCAGCGGCTTTCATCGCAACGTGATGACCAGCGACGAGGGGGGCTTGATCGATGCGGAATATCGCAACCTGTACGTCGTCGACCGCGTCGCCACGACCGGCGTCGCGTGGCTGGGCATGACCGTCGCTTGCGCCCAGTGCCATGACCACAAGTACGATCCGATTTCGCAGAACGACTTTTACAAGCTCTACGCCTTCTTCAACAACATCGCCGAAAACGGCAAGGACGGCGTTCGCGATCGCAATCCGGTTCCGTTCTTGCGCGTCCCCACGCCGGAGCAAGAGCTGGAGCAACAGACGCTCGATACCCGGGTCACCGAAGCCGAAGCGGCGCTGGCCGCGTTCCGCGAGGAGCTGCCGGGGCGACAAGCGACCTGGGAGCAGGGGCTGTTGGCCGCCGAGCCCTTGCCGCAGGCTCCCACGAGCATCGCGAAGTTCGACTTCGAAGGCTCGGGCGATGGCAAGTCGGATAAGGACGAGCCGATCGTCGCGGAAGTCCAGGGGACGCCCGCCTACGCCGCTGGTCAATCCGGGCAAAGCTTCGATACGAATGACACGAACTGGTTTCAATACGGCGATCGCTTCGGCTATGAGAAGGACCAGCCCTTCAGCGTCAGCGCGTCCGTGTATGTGACCGCCAAGGGCGGCGCGCCGTTCGGCAAGATGGATGACGCCAACTCGGCTCGAGGCTGGGACGTCGAGTTCCATGGTTTGCGCCCCAGCGTGCATTTGATCCATCGCTGGCCAGAGGATGTGATTCACATCCAAGCCGATCAGGACCTGCCCGCCGATGCCTTCTCCCATCTCACCTTCACCTACGACGGGTCGGGGAAGGCCGAGGGACTGCGGCTTTACGTCAACGGAACGCTCGCGAAGACCTCGATCAAGAAGGACGCTCTGCAGGGCTCGATCCGCAACGAAGTCGCGTTCTGCATCGGACGTCGCGGCCCGGCAAGCACTCCGTTCACCGGCCGGATCGACGACTTGCGCGTCTTCGAAAGCTCGCTATCGGCCGCGGAAGTGGCGAGCCTGGGGGCTGGCGACGTCTATCAGATTTTGGCGATCGCCAAGGAGACGCGGACGCCGGAACAGGGCAAGCGGCTCGAGGAATTTTATCGCCAAACCGAAGCGGCGGAGCTGACGCAGCTCGAAGCCAACGTCAGCAACGCCAAGAAGACTCGCGACGACTTCGTATTGGCGATCCCCAACACGATGGTGATGTCCGAACTGGAGACACCTCGTGAGACCTTCATCAAGATCCGGGGCAGCTATGACGCGGATGGCGAAAAGGTCGAACCGGGGGTCCCCGCGTTCCTGCCGCAGATCGCCGCCAACGGCGAGGGCCAACGGCTGAGCCGACTCGACTTGGCCAAGTGGCTCGTCGCCCCCGAACACCCGCTCACCGCTCGCGTCACCGTCAATCGCTGGTGGGCGATGCTGTTCGGCAAGGGGTTGGTCGGGACGCTCAACGATTTCGGCTCGCAGGGCGAACCGCCGACCCACCCCGAATTGCTCGACTGGCTCGCCGCGGACCTGCTGCGCGACTGGGACACCAAGCGGGTCATCAAGCAGATCGTACTCAGCGCCACGTACCAGCAGACCGCGCGGGTCTCCGCCGAATTGCTCGCCCGGGATCAGGAAAACCGACTTCTCGCCCGTGGCCCGCGGCAGCGTTTGGATGCCGAGTTGATTCGCGACAACGCGTTGTCCGTGGCCGGCATTCTCAACCCTAAGCTGGGCGGACGCAGCATCAAGCCGAGCCAACCGGCCGGGACTTGGGAGATCAACGAAATGAGCGGCTACGGTTACGACAAATCGACGGGAGCGGATTTGTACCGTCGCGGTCTGTACGTCTATTGGCGTCGTTCGACCGTCTATCCCTCGTTCGTCACGCTCGACGCACCGACGCGCGAGTTCTGCATCGCCCAGCGGGCCAAGACCAGCACGCCGTTGCAGTCCTTGGTCCTGATGAACGATCCGGTGTTTGTCGAAGCGGCCCGCGCCTTGGCGCAGCGAATCTTGACTGATGGAGAAGCCGATCCCGCGGCGCGGCTGCGACGGATCTGGCGGCTCGCCTTGGCCCGCAGCCCCAGCGATGCGGAGCTGGCGATCTTGGACCGAGTTTTGCAAACGCAGTTGGCGACCTACCGGCAAGACCCCGAGGCGGCCAAGAAGTTGGTGGCGGTCGGTGATTTGGCCAAACCAGAATCGCTGGACGACATCGAGTTGGCGGCTTGGACCGCGCTGAGCAACGTGATCCTGAATCTGAACGAAACGATTTCGAACTGAACATGAACCACATCGAACGGGCGATTCGCCTGCAACAGCGTCGTGCCTTCCTGCAATCCAGCACCACCGGCTTGGGGATGTTGGGATTGACGTCGCTGCTCAATCCGTCGGCCTTCGCGACCGACACCCCGGCCGTCGACGCGACCGCGCCCCCATCCGTTCGCGGGGCGCTCGGCCGACTGCACATGGCCCCCAAAGCCAAACGGATCATCTATCTGTTCATGTCGGGTGGCCCCTCGCAACTCGACCTGTTCGACCCCAAGCCGACCTTGGTGGAAATGACCGGCAAGGATCTGCCGGACAGCGTCCGCAAGGGGCAGCGGATCACGACGATGACCAGCGGGCAAAAGAACCTGTTTTGCGTCGGCTCGCCGTTCAAGTTCGAAAAGCATGGCCAGGTCGGCATGGACATTTCCGAACTGCTGCCGAATGTCGCCAAGATCGCCGACGACTGCACGTTCCTGCGTTCGTTGCATACCGACCCGATCAATCACGACCCGGCCGTCACCTTCTTCGCCACCGGCAACCAGCAGCCCGGCCGACCGACGATGGGGGCGTGGCTCGCCTATGGCCTTGGTAGCGAAAGCGAGGACCTTCCGGCGTTCGTGGTGTTGACCAGCGGCGGTGGCGGTCAGACGTTGCAGACGCGTTACTGGGGCAGCGGCTTCTTGCCGGCCCAGTACGGCGGGGTGCAATTTCGCAATGCCGGCGATCCGGTGCTGTTCGTTTCCAACCCGCCGGGTGTCAGCGGCCAGTCGCGCCGCGAGCTGCTTGACGCGACCAACGACTTGAATCGCATGGCCCTCGGCTCGATCGGCGACCCGGCGATCGCAGCGCAGATCGAGAATTATGAACTGGCCTTTCGGATGCAAACCAGCGTCCCGGAATTGACCGACCTGTCGCAGGAAACGGCCGAGACACTCGCGCTCTACGGCGCGACGCCGGGGCAACCTTCGTTCGCCAATAACTGCTTGCTCGCGCGGCGGATGGTCGAGCGAGGCGTGCGGTTCATCCAGCTCTGTCACCGCGACTGGGACCATCACGGCGGCTTGCCGTCGGGCCTGCCGACCAAGTGCAAGGAAGTCGACCAAGGGGCGGCGGCACTGGTGCAGGATCTGAAGCAGCGCGGGTTGCTGGACGACACGATCGTCATCTGGGGCGGAGAGTTCGGTCGCACGGCCTATAGCCAAGGCGAGATCAAACCGGAAAGCTTTGGCCGCGACCACCACCCCCGCTGTTTCACCGTCTGGATGTCCGGCGGCGGCTTGAAACGCGGCTACATCCACGGCGAAACGGACGACTTCGGTTACAACATCACCCGCGATGGCGTGCACGTTCACGATCTGCACGCGACGCTGCTGCACCAACTCGGTGTCGACCACAAGAAGCTGACCTTCCGTCACGAAGGTCGCGACTACCGCCTCACCGACATCGCCGGCAACGTCATCGACGGACTGCTCGGCTAGCGATGCCGGGATTTGTCCGGGAATCGCGATGCGTCCGATCATTGGGGGCGTCGACCGGCGCTCGTGCCTTCGGTTTCGACTGGTGGATCGATCCGTGGCGGGTTCCGTCGCGTTAGAATGCTTCGGGCGTGATTGACTTTCTCCCGCGAGATGGGGCTTGTGGATGTTCGCATCATCGGACGACAGGGCATCGACGGGCCGTTCACTCGGTGTGGCCAAATTGATTGGTTGCATCGGCTTGATCCGATGGATTGTCTTGTTCGCTGTGCTGGCGATCGGATTCACGCAGCCCACCGACATGCCATTGCTGGCCGCGGACGACGCCATTCCAGCCGAGGTGGCCATCCCAGCCGACGAGGCCAACGGAGTTGAGGATCGGTTCCCCGAGCGGTTCCTCGCCCAGCACTGCCGCAATTGCCATGCGGGCGACGCGGCCGAGGGCGGGTTCAGGGAGGAGAGCCTGACGCGCGAGTTCGGCGACGGAATGAACCGGATGGCCTGGACCAAGGTCCTCGAGCAACTCGCCAACGGAGCGATGCCCCCACCGGACGAGCCGCGTCCGCCGGCCGCTGACCTGCAGCGAATGACGGATTGGATTCGCCCCCAAATCGCCGACGCCGAGCGCGAATTTCAGCGGACCGAAGGGCGAGTTCCGCTGCGGCGACTGAGTCGCACGGAGTACGTCAACACGGTCCGCGACCTACTCGACGTCGAGGTCGATCTGACTGATTTGCTCCCCCTCGAGTCTTCGGCGGAGGGCTTCGACAACAGCGTGGAGTCGCAGCATGTCTCCTCGTATTTGATGGAAAGCTATTTGGAAGCCGCCGACCGGGTGCTGGATGCGGCGATCGCTAGCCGCTCGCGTCCCAACACGATCGAAAAGCGGTTCGACATCAAGACCGAACGGACCGTCAAAGCGACCGGCAGCGTCTACCGGCACGTGGACGATGGCGTGGCGATCTTCAGCTCGTGGGTGTCGGCCAACATCCAGGTGACCATGTGGCAATTTCAGACCCGGGCCCGAGGCAAGTATCGCTTCCGCATCTCCGGCTACGGCTATCAGACCGACAAGCCGGTCACGTTTCACATCATGGCCGGGCCGATGAGTGCGGCCGCGCAGCAATACTTGATCGGCTACTACTCGGTTCCTCCCGGTGAGCCGACGGTCATCGAGTTCGTCGAACCGATGGAACCGAATCTGACGATCCGCATCATCGCCGACGGCCTGGGGGTGACGCCGCCTCAGGTGGAAAAGGTCGGTGCCGAAAAATACGAAGGTCCGGGACTGTTGATCCAGTGGGTCGACATCGAAGGTCCGATCATCGATTCCTGGCCACCCGAAAGTCATCGTCGTATCTTCGGCGATCTCAAACAGGTTTCGGTCCCCGGTCCCGACAATACGAATCGTCGCGAAGTCGTCTCGGAAGAGCCGCTGGCGGATGCCGAGCGGATTTTGCTCCGTTTTACTCGCCGCGCCTTTCGTCGGGCGGTCACACGCGAAGACATCGAGCCGTTCTTGGCTCGCGTTAGTCAGCAACTCGACCGAGGTTACACGTTCGAGCAGGCGATGCGAGTGGCACTCAAGGCGGTCATGATTTCGCCCGATTTCCTGTTTCTTCGCGAGCGTCCCGGGAAGCTCGATGACTTCGCGTTAGCCAGCCGTCTGTCGTATTTCCTTTGGAGCTCGATGCCGGATGATGAATTGATGTCGCTAGCGGAGAGGAACGAACTGCATCACCCCGAGCGTTTGCGCGAGCAGGTGGAGCGACTGCTGCAAGACCCGAAGGCCGCGGCCTTCACGTCGAACTTCACCAGCCAATGGCTGGGGCTGCGAACGATCGATGCGACGTTGCCCGATGGGACGCTGTACCCCGAGTACGACGACGTGCTCAAGGATTCGATGCTCAAGGAAGTGGGGCTGTTCTTCGGCGAAATCTTGCGGGATGACCTGAGCCTGACCCACTTCGTCGCCTCGGACTTCGCGATGCTCAACGGCCGTCTGGCCAAGCACTACGGAATCCCCGGCGTGGAAGAGGGGCTGACGTTCCATAAGGTCAGTTTGCCGCCCGATAGTCACCGCGGCGGGCTGCTGACCATGGGGGCGATTCTGAAGGTCAGTGCCAACGGAACGACGACCTCACCGATCATTCGTGGGGCCTGGGTGTTGGATCGAATTCTCGGCACGCCCCCGCCCAAGCCGACCGTGGATATCGAGGCGGTCGAGCCCGATATTCGCGGCGCCACCACCATCCGTAAGCAATTGGCCAAACATCGCGACCTGACCCAGTGTGCGGGCTGCCACGCGATCATCGACCCGCCCGGATTTGCGCTTGAGAACTTCGACGTGATTGGGGGTTGGCGCGAGCGTTATCGAAGCATCGGCGAGGGCGAGCCCGCGATGGTTGACGGCCGCAGGATGCGATATCGAAATGGCCCGCCGGTCGAAGCCGCCGATACGCTGCCCGACGGGCGCGCGTTCGCCGACATCGACGAGTACAAGTTGCTGCTGCTGAGCGATAAGGACCAACTCGCGCGAGCGCTGGCGGGTAAACTGATGGCGTATGCCACGGGCGCGGCACCGACGTTGGCCGATCAGGCGAGCATCGAGTCGATCGTTAGCCAGGTCCGCGACCGCGACTATGGCTTTCGGTCATTGATTCACGAGATCGTTCAAAGCGAGCCGTTTCAGAGCAAGTGAGTCGGTTGACCGCTGGCGGTGATGGGTTTGCCGGTAGAAGTAACGTTCGAATAAGCCTCGAGCCCCTGCTTGGAACTTCAGCGGAACAAGATCATGACGATTCATCGCAGACGATTCCTTCGAGCCTCCGGGGTCGCTCTGGCATTGCCGACTTTCCAAGCCCTGACACCCGCCCGCGGCGCGACGCCTGCCGAGCAGCCGGTCCGGCGGATGGTCTGCATTTGCGCGCCGCTCGGGTTTTACTCGCCGCACTTTTTCCCGCAGCAAACCGGCACCGATTTCGAGCTCACGCCGTACCTCGAACTGCTCCAGGATCATCGGTCGGATTTCACGGTCATCTCCGGCTTGTCGCATGTCGGAACGAATCCCGGGTTCGCGCATCAAGCGACCGCCAGCTTTTTGACCGGCATGCCGGGGGCGGGCAAACCCGGATTCCGTAACGCGATCTCGCTCGATCAGTTCGCGGCGGAGCAGATCGGCGGCCAGACGCGGTTCCCCAGCCTCTGCCTTTCCGGTGAAGGGCTCGGTCTCTCATGGACCCGTTCCGGAGCGATCATTCCCGCGGACACGTCGCCGTCACGGGTCTTCGCGCG
>DITY01000310.1:3656-4091 GCA_002422955.1 Planctomycetaceae bacterium UBA6172 | reverse complement strand
GCGCGGCCGCCAGGTCGATCTGCCCGTCTGACGTCAGCGGGATCAACCGCACCTCGCGCCCCGCCCGCGCCGCGGCTCGCGCGGGCTCCAGCACGCTGGGATGCTCCAAAGCGCTGATCACCAGCGGCCCCGACGCGTCACCGATCCCCAGCACCGCCAGGTTGTTCGCTTCCGTGCCGCCGCTGGTCAATACCAGCGAGTCGCCGCCCGGGGAATCGACATCGGCCCCTAAACATCGACCGAGCTCCGAGATCGCCTCGTCGAGCAGATTCCTCGCCTGCCGCCCCGCGCGGTGCTGGCTCGACGGGTTGAGCGGCCCGAGATCCCAGACCCGCCGGATGGCCTCGGCGACCTGCGGATCCAACCGCGTCGTGGCGTTGTTGTCGAGATAGATCATGGCTTCGGTTCATTGCCAGCCGCGTCACCGCTCGCGTT
>DITY01000310.1:2348-3528 GCA_002422955.1 Planctomycetaceae bacterium UBA6172 | reverse complement strand
CGTCTGAACTTGAGGCCACAAAATCCGCGCCGCCTCGGGATACTGCTGGCTCCAGCCCTTCCAAAACGAGCTGGTGGTCGCGCCGCCGGGAGCGTGATAGTCCAGACAGCGCGTCAACTGCTTCGCTTGGCCATCGACCGGTGCCAACGCCCAGCGCTGCAATTCGACCAAATGCCAAGTGTCCGCCGGCGTCGATGGCCGGCTGACCAGCGACGAGGTGGCTAGGTAGTTGTTCAGGTCGGGCGTGATCCGGTCGCGGCGGATCGCGGAGATCTGCAGCCGCAGCAACGGGATTTCGAGAAACGAAAACTGGCGGGCTTCGAAGTGGGTCGGCGAGAACTCGACCCCGGATACCCAGCCGAAGATCGCCACGACCGCGGTCAAAAACGCGATCAGGATCCCTCCGCCGACTCCCACGACCCACAGCAACGACCTGCGGCCACGCGAAACACGCCCACGGGTTGGCTTCCCCGCGGCTGGCGAACTGTCGGCGACAGGGATGGGTTCGTTTTCGGTCATCTTCGATCCAATTCACACGCCGGTCGGACCGAGTGGAGCGTCAGCAGCCAATGTTTCGGTTAGGGGGTCAGGAGTCAATTGCCGGAACGGCCCTTGGGGTGCTTCGCACCATTGACTCCTGACCCCCTAACCGAAACCAAAAAGTTTTACTCGAAGCTCCACGAGTTCGCTCGCTACCCGTGACTCCCGACCACTTCGAGTATAACGTGATCGAGCCGAACCGAAGCTCATCCCTTGGGCAGGCTCGACCGCGACGTTTTAATTCGGGTCAGGGGTCTCAGGCGGCCCTGCGCGGCCTGATAAGAGGCCACTCGGGTGGTCGACAGGAGGCCGCGGGCGGATGTTCGCACCGCGCCGCGACATTTTACGGTTCAACGCCAACGATCATGCGTCAGTCGCCTTCCCCCTTTTCGACCGCCGGAACACTGGGCTCTGCTTCAGCGGGCTCTGGATCACCCAGCGCCGGGTCGCCAGGCCATGCGGCTTGGGGTGCCAGCCCGCGATCGTGGGTCGCTGGGCCGCGTCGCAGTTGGTGGCTGACGCGGCCCTCCGCGCTCGCGGTTCCCGCCGCGGCCGAAGAGTCGGCCGTGCCGGAAGAAGTGACGCCGGAGGAGGAGCCGCCGGAGCTGCGCCGCAAGCGGACCGAGGCGGTGCTGTTCCT
>DITY01000310.1:0-2329 GCA_002422955.1 Planctomycetaceae bacterium UBA6172 | reverse complement strand
TACCAGCTGTTTACCCGCGCCTCGATCGCCCCTTGGCTGCGACGGCTGCGACATTTGCCGCAACCGATTCAGCTCGGTGCCGCCGCGATGGAAACGCTCGCCATCATCGCCTACCGCCAACCGGTGCCGCGGGCGGAGATCGAGGCGATTCGCGGGGTGAACTGCGGCGAATTGATCCGCCAATTGATGCAGCGGGATTTGGTGCGAATTTCGGGCCGCAGCGAAGAACTCGGCCGTCCCTACCTTTACGGAACGACCCCTCAGTTTTTACAACTCTTCGGACTCAAGGCGGTGGGGTCGATTCCGGCGCTCCCGGGGGCTAGTATCCTAGAAAATTCCGACGACACTTTGGCGTTCTCGGAAGATCGGCTTCAAGCGGCACAATCCCCCACGCCGATCGATGATCCCATCACCGCATTGAACGTAACCAGTACTTCTTTACATCCCCCTAGCCTGACCCCCCCTAAGGAGTCTGACGTGAGCATCGCGCCCGGCCCGTTCGTTATCAACGATGTTGCTGATTTCATGGAAACCGACGTTGCTGTCCTGGCGTTTCCTCCTCACGCGGACGTGGTCGCGGTAGACGAGGACGACGACTTGTTCGAAGCCGACGACGAAGAGGACGAAGATTGGGACGACGAAGACGAGGATGAAGACCTCGACGACGTCGAAGAAGACGACGACGAATGGGAAGAAGTCGGCGACGAGGAAGAAGAAGAGGAGGATGCCGCCGAGGACGAAGCGGAAGAAGCTGACGTCGTCGACGCCGAAGAAGAGCTCGAGGAAGACGAGATCGACGACGAGGAAGAGGACTGGGACGACGAAGACGACGCCGACTGGGACGATGAAGATGACGACGACGAAGATGCCGACGAAGAAGAAGATGAGTGGGATTGAGCGTCCGACTCCGGCTGATTGCTGATTCGTCTGGGAATCGCCACTGCTTTAGGATCGCCGGGGCGGTATAATCGGGAACCGAGCCCGTTACCCGAAGAGGCGTTCCATGATCGCTCCGGTTTCCCGTCGTCAATGGCTGAGGTTCGCTGCGGCGACCACGGCCGGATTCGTATCCCAACTTCCCGCCCCGCGGACTGCTCACGCGGCGCGTAACCGGCGGTGGGAGGAATCGATCGAAAAGGGCCTCGACTGGCTCCGTCGCAGCCAATCCTCGCGGGGCCACTGGAACACCCAGGTCTATCCGACCGCCATGGCCGCACTGGCCGGGACGGCGTTGATCGGCAGCGGTTCGACCACCGCCCAAGGCCCCTACGCCAAGCAGGTCGCCCGCGCGACCGACTTCGTGATCAGCAAGAGTTGCGACAACGGACTGATCGGCGACCCGCAAAGCGATGCCCGCTACACCTACGGGCACGGCTTCTCGATGCTGTTCCTGTCCCAAATCCTCGGTGAGGAAGGGCTAATCGACCGCCGCCAAGAATTGGTCGACGTGCTGACCAAATCGGTCGAGTTCAGCGGTAGCGCGCAAACGGCCGCCGGCGGTTGGGGCTACGTCTCCGCCCGCGAAGGGAATGACTTCGACGAAGGCTCGACGACGATCACCCAAGTTCAAGGGCTCCGCGGCTGCCGCAACGCCGGCATCCCCGTCAGCGCCGAAGTGATCGACAAAGCCAAGGAATACATCTACGGCTGCAAGAACCCCGACGGCGGCATCAGCTACAGCAGCAAGCAGCGCGGCAGCAGTCGCCCCGCGATCACCGCCGCCGCCCTCGCGGCGCTGTACGACGCCGGAGATTACGACAGCGAGCATATCCCCGAGATGCTGAAGTATTCCAAGGACAACCTGCACGACATCAGCGACAGCACGCGGGCCTTCGGGCACTGGCACTACACCTACCTCTATTACAGCCAAGTCGTCTACCGCCAAGGGGACGAGCTGTGGTTGCCGTTCCGCGACAAGCTCTACGAACGGATCGTCAGCGACCAGCGTGGCGACGGCTATTGGGAAGGCCAGATCCACCCGGTCTACATCACCGCCTGCAACCTGACGATGCTGCAACTCGATCGCGGCTACTTGCCGATCTACCAGCGTTAACCGCCACTGGCCAAGCCGCTGGCAGCCGAGCAATCGCTGTCAGCGCTCCGCGCCGCCAGCCCCATCGCCGCGCGGCCGGCGGCCTCTTCACCCTGTTTTGGTTCAGCGGAGCGTGTGTAAACGGGTGCTTCGTTTGACTAGGGAATTAAGTCGGACTAAAGGCTTGTTGCAGGATCTCATGGGGACACACCACCTGCCCTAGCTCCCCTCGCCCCAAACTTGTTTGGGGAGATGGGGTCGGGGGTGAGGGGCGGTCTTAAGATCTCATGGGGACCA
>DITY01000228.1:21369-24943 GCA_002422955.1 Planctomycetaceae bacterium UBA6172 | reverse complement strand
CGGGCGTGCCAGGAATTGATGTACAGCATCGCCAAGCTCGAAGATGGCCAAGAGTTTTTCGTGCTCTGTTTCGATTACCGTACGAGCTGCATGCTGAACCTGCCCCGCGACCGCGTCGAGTACTTCTCGAACACGCCCGAAGTCCGCGCGGAGCTGCAGGCCTGGCTGATTCAGCACCGCTTGGGTCCGGCGACGCACCCCGCCAACGCGATGGCGATGGCATTGAAGCTCGCCCCCGACGCGATCTTTCTGCTGTCTGACGGCGAGTTGCAAGACGACACGCTGTTCATGCTGCGGCGGATGAACAACAACCGGTCATCGTTCGGCCAAACCCCGGTCCACACGATCGCGCTGATGAGCCATTATGGGCATGCGACGTTGCGCATGATCGCTGCCGAAAACGCCGGCACTTTCAATTGGATCGGCGAATGAGTTGCGCGGATCGGCGATTGAGTTGGCACTATCCGATCGCCGGATCGGCGAAGGCGTAGACCCATTCCTGCCGCTCCGGCGGCACCGGTTCGCCCAGTGTCATCCGCTCGAGTTCCCGAAAGGGGCGAAAACCGAGCGACTGGGCGAGCTCGATCGCGGCCGGGTTCGCACCGTTGACGTCCCAGATGAATGGCCCCGGTTGCCCCTGCAGGATCTCGCGGACCAACCGCCCGGCAACTTGCGGATCGGTTGCCACGACCGGACCCATTTGCGAGGCGATCCGACCCGGTCGCAGCATCGCGTAGCCTGTAATCCCCTCGATCGCGATCCCATCCTCGGCCAGCCGCTTCAGCATCCCGCTGCGGTCGACCCCGAACGCCTGGCGGTCGATTTGCAACAGCTCCGGTCGCCACGTATGTAATTTGGGGAAGCGGTCGCCGCTCGGTAGTTCGGCGACCGCTTCGGCTTTCCAACGCGACCAGGTTCCGTCGGCGCGGAAGCCGATTTTTTCATACAGCGGTCGGCCGAGCGGCGTCGCGTCGAGCCGGATCGTGGCCACGCCACAACCGCGCAGGTATTCGATCGCCGCCATCATCAACTCGGTCGCCAGTCCGCGGCGTCGATAATCGGGGTGGACCAACATCATGCCGATCCAAGCGACCTGCCGGCCGTACCGCGTGGTCGTGACCGTGCCGATCACCCGCCCAGCGTCGACCAGCTTGAAACATCCGTCGGGCGAGTCGCCGATCACGCGCCGCCAATCGCACGGTTGCTGATTCCAGCCGACCAACGTCGACAGCTCCCAAGCTCCCGCTTCGATGTCGGCTTCGGTTAGCGGTCGTAACTCGTATCGCATGCTGGGCTAACCTGTTTCCGCTAGGGCTTTGGCGAGGGGACTGCGTCGCGAGCCGCCGATCGGCAGCGTCGCGGTGGGGCAAGAGGTTTCTGCTACAGGGCAGGGTAGTTTCCGCCATTTCTTCGCGAAAGTATGCTGCCTTCAGTCTGTCCCGTCGCTGAGCGGACGACCAATCCCCTTCGTTCGAATCGAATCGATCCCATGCCGCAACTGGACGACGCGAACCTCGCACGCTCGATCGAGCGACAGCTTGGGGCTGACGTGCTGACCTTGATCGAACAGGCCCCGCTGCCGTCGTTGGCGGCTGGGCCGCGGTGCGATGCCTTGCGCGATTGGCTGCGAGACGCACAGAGCGTCGGGAAACTTACCCCGAAGCTGTTGGCCGGGTTGTGGTTGCTGGCCGGTGATCTCGACGCCTCGCACGAATACAGCCAAGCGATCGAAGACCGCGACGGCAGTTTCTGGCATGGGATCATGCACCGCCGCGAAGGGGACTTTGGGAACGCGAAGTACTGGTTCCGCCGCGTCGGGGATCATCCCGCGCTGCGACAGCTGCGGGAGTCGGCTTACCGCGATCCCTATGAGTTCGTCGACGCCGTCGAACGCGCCAGCCGACGCTCCGCCGCCACGCCCGATTTGAGCGCGGCCCAGTGGTCGGAATGGCAGACGCTGTTCGCTCATTGTTTGGATTGAGGCGCGATGCGTGGACGGAAGAAGGCACCGGCCCGCTGAGGGTTCCGTCCGCTTACAATGACCCGGCGGGCCTTCCGCCTCGCTTCACGCCCCACGACTCAGCGGCACGCCTCTTGTCGACCCCGCTAACCAACCCGCTCCCCAGGTCCATCATGCTTCGCCATCGGTTCATGCAGGTCGCACTCATTTTGCTCGCCCTCACGCCGTTCGTGTCAGTGCCCGCGGCGGAACCCGCGCCGGCGTCTGACGATCTGCGGGTGATGAGCTTCAACATTCGGTATGGGACGGCTCAGGACGGCGAGAACCACTGGGATAAGCGTAAGGATTTCGTTGTGGAAACCGTCCGCGCCTTCGCCCCCGATTTGCTGGGGACCCAGGAAACGCTCGGGTTTCAACGCGATTATCTTGCCCAGGCGTTGACCGGCTATGAATCCCTTGGTGTTGGCCGCGACGACGGCGGCGACCGTGGCGAAATGATGGCGTTGTATTACCGGACGGACCGCTTTGAGAAACTCGATGGCGGGCACTTTTGGTTGAGCGAGACGCCGGAGGTCGTGGGGAGCAAGAGTTGGGATAGTTCCCTGCCGCGGATGGTGACGTGGGTGAAGCTGCGTCAGCGGGCTCGCGAAGACGCCAAGCCGATCTTGTTCTTCAACACCCATTACGACCACCGCGGGGAAACGGCGCGGATCGAATCGTCCAAATTGCTCCGCCGCCAGATCGAGACCATCGGCGAAGGGTGCGACGTGATCGTCACGGGTGACTTCAACGCCCCGGAAGGCGGAGCTGTCTATCAGGCGCTGTTCGCCAACGACGGCGAAACCCCATCGCCCGTCGTCGATACCTTTCGGGCCTTCTATCCCGAACGCCAAGCGGCCGAAGGGACGTTCAGCGGTTTCCGGGCAGATGCCATCGCTGGCCCCCGCATCGATTGGCTGGCCGCCGGCCGCGGTTGGAAGGTGATCGACGCGGCCATCGACCGCACGGCCAAAGACGGCCGCACGCCTTCCGATCACTACCCCGTCACCGCGATCTTGCGCCGCGATTGATGGACGTCGATGCGGCACTGAATTGACAACCCGCCGCGCCGGTTCCGATTGCACGCCGTGCTCAGGCCAGCGCCGGGGTAATCACCTTGGCGACGTGTTCGATCCCGGTCAGTCGTTGATCGAGGCCTTGATGGAAATAGGTCAGCAGGCGATGGTCCAGACCCATCAACTGCAACACGGTCGCGTGCAGGTCGCGGACGTGATAGGGCTGTTCGACGGCGGCGAAGCCGACCTCATCGGTCGCGCCGATCGCTTGGCCGCCGCGGACGCCAGCACCGGCTAGCCACATCGTGAAGCCGTGCCAATCGTGATCGCGGCCCGGTTTATCAACCCCTTCGCTCGTCGGCGTGCGGCCGAACTCGCCGCCCCACACCAACAACGTTTCCTCCCATAAGCCGGTCCGCTTCAAATCGGCGATCAGCGCCGCGATCGGTTGGTCGGTCTCGCCGGCATGTAGGCGGTGATTGGTGACGCAGTCGGTGTGGCCATCCCAGGTGTCTTCGATATGTCCACCGCCGGAATAGAGTTGGATGAAGCGGACTCC
>DITY01000228.1:2044-21228 GCA_002422955.1 Planctomycetaceae bacterium UBA6172 | reverse complement strand
TTGAGCGTGTTCAGCAGATCCAAGCCGCGGCGTTGGGTGACGTCATCGGTCCCCAGCGGCGTGGCGAGATCGAGCAGAGGGCTGCCACCGCTGCGGAACAAGGTCCCCTGGTAGTTCGCGGGCATGTAACCGCTCGACCAGTTCGAGGCGCTGCCGATCGGTCCGCCGCGAGGATCGGTCATCACGACGTAGCTCGGCAAGTTCTCGTTCAACGTCCCCAACCCGTAGCTCAGCCACGAACCGAGCGAGGGTTTGCCGATCGTGACGCTGCCGGAGTTCATCTGCAGGCAACCCGAGGCGTGCGCCGCCGTGTCGGTGTGCAGCGATCGGATCACGCACAAATCGTCCGCATGTCGTGACAGATGCGGATACAGGCTGCTGATCGGCAACCCGCTGTCACCATGGTTCGTGAACGGAAAGACGCTCTTGCTCAAATGACCGATCGGGCGACCGTTGGAACCGACGGCATGCGGTCCGGAATAGGTCTGGCCATGCAGCCGATCCAATTCCGGCTTCGGGTCGAACGTGTCGACTTGGCTGGGGCCGCCATTCATGAACAGGAAGACGACATGCTTGGCCCGCGCCGCGAAATGGGCGGTTCGTCCAGCCGACTCGGTGGCGAACGCCCGCTCGCGTGATAGCAGATCGAGCAGGGCCAGCCCGGCGAAACCGCCGCCCGTTTGCCAAAGGAACTGACGTCGCGTCCGCCCACAGGGGGTGCGATTGGGGATGTATCGCGAGGTCTCGGCTGGGGTCATGGAGGGACACTCACGTGCGAGCTCAATCGGGATAGACGAATTCGTTCAGGTTGAAGACGACGCGTCCGAGCTGCGTTCGCGCCGCATCCGAGATCTCGGCATCGGCGTCGGTATCGTGTTCGCTCGAGCCACGAAGTTGACGCAGGTGGGCGAGTTCCGAGTCGATGAAGCCGAGCATTGCGGCTTGCTCGTCGGGCCGCGGCGGGCGGCACAGGGCCAATCGCCACGCGAGATCGATCTGCGCAGCCCAATCATCGCCTGCCTCATTGCGTAAACGTCGCGCGAGGTGACCGGCTTGCTCGATCGTGAAGCCGCCGTTGTACAGCACCAGCGCCTGCGTCGGCACGGTGGTGACGTTGCGGCGCGGCGTCGACCGGGTGGTATCGCACAGGTCGAGCACTTCGAGCATCGGCACCATCAACGACCGCTTGGTGAAGGCGTAGACCGTGCGACGCGCGGCCGCGGCCGGGTCGTAGGCTGGCCAAATGGCTGTCTTATCGGCGTGACTTTCCAGGGCTTCCCGCGGCACCAGCGGATAAATCGGGGGGCCGAACAAGGCCGAATCCAGTTGGCCGCTGATCTGCAACATGCTGTCGCGGATCGGCTCGACTTCCAGACGCTGCACCGAACGTCGCCACAGCAGCAGGTTCTCAGGGTCCTCCGCCGCATACGCCGGGCGGTCGGCGCGGCTCTGTCGGTAGGTGNNNAGGTAATCGAGCAGTTCGGGGTGCGTGGGGGGCTGGCCGTTGAATCCGAAGTCGTTGGGTGTCCGTGCGAGTCCCTGGCCGAAGTGCCATTGCCAAACCCGATTGACGATGACGCGCGCCGTCAGCGGATTGCCGGGGTCGACCAGCCAGTTGGCCAGCGACAGGCGGCGTCGGCTCGTCCATTCGCTCGGGGGCAGGAATTGCCAGTTGCCGGAATCGAGGATCGCGGGGACGGCCGGCCCCACCTCTACACTCGGCTGGTGCGGGTTGCCGCGAACCAAGATGTGCGTCGCCGGCGCGGTGGGAGACGTTTCCCTTAAGAAGTAGCCGGGCGGACTCTGCTTCAACGCCTCGTCACTCAGACCGACACGCCGCGCGGGAGGCACGCTCGGCAAGGTCAACTCCGTGCGACCGTCCTGGGGCCGACTGAGCGGATTGAAGACCGCGACCAGGCTGTAATAGTCGCGCTGCGAGAGCGGATCGAACTTGTGGTCATGACAGCGAGCGCAGCCCAGCGTTAGCGCCAGGAACGCTTCACTGGTAACGCTGACCATGTCGTCCAACTGGTCGAAACGATCGGTCGCGAAGTCGGCCGGTTCGTCATCCCACGGCCCGAGCCGATGGAATCCGGTGGCGATCATCGATTCGCCGTCGGCATCCTCCAACTCGTCTCCCGCGATCTGCTCCAGCACGAAACGGTCGAACGGCACGTCTTCGTTGAAGGCGCGGATCACGTAGTCGCGGTACCGCCAGACCTCGGGTTTGGCCGCATCGCGCTCATACCCGTTCGAATCGGCATACCGAACCACGTCCAGCCAATGCCGCGCGTAACGTTCGCCATGCGACGGGCGGGCCAGCAGGTCGCGCACCAACCGCTCGTACCAACGATCGAGCGCGGACGCCGCGACCGCGTCGGGTAACGCCGCGGACGACGCCACGAGGGTCTCAGGAGGCTCGGAGCTTGCCGCGAGCTCGCTTAGCCATTGCGATTGCTCTTCGGGCGTCGGAGGCAAACCGATCAGATCGAGATACACGCGCCGCAGCAGTTGCGGGGGGCTGGCCGCGGGACTGGGGCTCCAGGAGCGAGACTCGAGCTTTGCCAGCACGAACCGGTCGATCGCGTTACGGGGCCAATCCTCGTCGCTGACCGTGGGCACGTCGATCGCCGTCAGCGGTTGAAAAGCCCAGTGGTCGCGGGGACTGACCGCTAACTTCTCGCCCGAGGGTGCCACGGCACCGGTTCGGATCCAGGTTTCTAGGATCGCGAGTTCGCGGTCGTTCAACGCCGCTCCGGTCGGTGGCATCCGCTGGTCGGGATCGTGGGTGCGAACCCGGGCCATCATCCGACTGGCGGCGGGATTGCCCGCGACCACGACGGCACCCTCGTCTGCCCCACGCCGGATCGCTGTCGCCGCATCGAGTCGCAGTCCCGCTTCTTGGTTGAGTGGGCCGTGGCAACTGACACAGCGGCTCCGCAGCAACGGCTTGACGTCGCGGAGGTAATCGACCGCCTCGACCGCTACGTCTGAAGGTACCACGGCGGAGGGCGGCTGTTCCGCAGCCAGCATCGTCGTCACGCCGGCGATCGATGCGAGCAGGCGGAACATCAACCCGGGACGCGGCATGGCGGCACTAGGGACAAGGGGGCGGGGCGAAGAGGAGTGCGGTCGCTTGGCAACCTCAGTGTACCGAGTGGCCGAGATGAAGCGACGGCGGCTGGATGACCGATTCGCCTTGTTCGAACACGACTTGGGCGCGGCCGACCAGCAAGGGATCGACGGTCCCGATCGCTTCGATCGATTTCCCGTCATAGCCGAGGCGGTGGAGCACGTAGCGCATCGCGTTCAGTCGAGCCCGCTTCTTGCAGTCCGACTTGACGACCGTCCACGGGGCGTCGGCGGTATCGGTGTAGAAAAACATCGCCTCTTTGGCGCGGGTGTACTCGTCCCATTTGTCGAGCGATGCCATGTCGATTGGCGACAGTTTCCAATGTTTCAGCGGGTGGCGTTCTCGTTCGCCGAAGCGACGCGCTTGCTCCTTGCGGCTGACGGAAAACCAGAACTTGATCAGGTGAATGCCGCTGCGGCAAAGGTTCCGTTCGAACTCCGGCGCCTGCCGCATGAACTCGCCATATTCGTTGTGGTTGCAGAAACCCATCACGTGTTCGACGCCGGCGCGGTTGTACCAAGACCGGTCGAACAGCACGATTTCTCCGCTGGTCGGCAAGTGTTCGACATACCGCTGGAAGTACCATTGGCCGCGCTCCAGCTCGGTCGGCTTTTCCAACGCCACGACCCGCGCGCCGCGTGGATTGAGGTGTTCCATGAACCGCTTGATGGCCCCCCCCTTGCCCGCCGCGTCGCGGCCTTCGAACAGGATCACCAACTTCTGGCCGGTTCCTTTAACCCAGGCCTGCAACTTCAGCAATTCGACCTGCAACCCATACTTCTGCTTTTCGTAGGCCTTGCGCGACAACAGATACTTGTAGGGATACCCCCCGGCACGCCAATCGGGTGACAGGGCATTGTCGGCATTCACGTTCTGCACGACCGGTTCGGTCGGCATGAAATGGCGAAATGCTTGTTGCAGCACCGACAGGTCGTCCGGTGACGTCCCCTCGAGGATCGTGCTCATGACTCGCGTGAGCGTATCGTGGTCATGGGCCGGGATATCGCGAATGATGTCGGCGATCGCCGCAATTTTCGATTCCTGCGCCGCCGAGACCGATTCCGACACGGTGTGACTCTGGATCCCCGACTCCGTGACGCTCGGCGAAATATCGCCATGGGCCGCTCGTCGTGGTTTCTTCGTTGACTCCCCAACGGTGCGGCCCGCTTTGCCACGCGGCGTTTTGGCGGGGGCCGGGTGGGTGCCATTCGAGCTGGCGAAATTGTCTGGAGGGGCTTTCTTGGGGCTCATGAAACGGCTCGAGTAGGAAAAGCTGACCGCAACGGTCCGATGCGAGAATCACCCACTATCTTAACTGGAAATCGTCCGCTGAGCCTGGAAGCTGAGCCTGGAAATTGGAGGTTCAGCGGTCATCCGCGAAAATTCCTAATCGGCCATTGCCGAAGTCGATGTGGCTCCAGTCCTGCAAACGCCGGATCAAGTTCCGGCGGCCTTCGCTAGTCGGCTCGAAACTCTGCCCGTAAAGCCACGTCGGCGCCGTCGTCCCAGGCTCAAACAGGCCGACCCGCAAGGTTCCCGACGAGGCAAATTCTCGGCTGGAGCCCATGTAGAACTGACGCCACTGGCGAATCTTGGGCTCGAACGCGCGAACCAACCACCGCGAACGCAGCAGAAACGGTCGCCGCATGAACTCCGCAACGGTCAACGGATCGGTGACCAAGTCGCGGAGGGTGTGGATGACGATTTGCCGTTTCCGGCAATCTTCCGGACGCCAGAAACGGACATGAGTGGAGTTGGGATAGCTGATTTCGACCTCCATGCCGGGATCGAAGGGGGCGTTCATGGGAAATGCGTTCCTGTCGGGATGAAGGATTGATCTCGGGCCTGTGCAACCAATTCATCATGGACGCGCCCCGTGACACGTTTGGTCATAACACCAAATTCAACCGTAAATTACCGACGATTCACGAAGGACAGGGCTGACAACCCGCAAACTCGGCGATCTCCAGTCGCCGCCCGCGGCGGTTGATCGGCAACTGAGACCGGTTCAACCTTGACCCGCAGCGTCAATTGCCGCCGCCGGAGAACATCTGACCGAACGTCGCCGTCCAGCCGAACAGAGTCCGACCGACGGTCGGCATCATCGTCGCCAGAACGGCCAGAATCGGCAAACCGATGTAACTGAAGATGGGAGCCCAAAAGCTGCTGTCAAAGGTCAGCTGATTGGGCGTGGTACCGTTGATGCGGCTCAAGACCTCATTCCGATTGAACCGCAGGATGCCGCCGAAGATGATCCCCAGCAGCCACAGCAACAACGCCAGGCAGGAGAAATTGAGCAACGTCGCAGGCTGGAACGGATAGCAGTTCACGGCCCAAAACAGGAGCAGGATCATCAGCGTGGTTCCGACCAGCAGATTTCGAAGGTGCAGGAAGATCACTCGAATGTGGTAGGTGAGCTGCATCGCGATCAGCTCTTCGACCTCACGGAACCAATTGCCCGATTGCGGGTTGGCCGGAACCGGATTTTCGCCAGCCTGGGGCGGTTTGCGATTCAGATCGACATGGTTCACCGCGGCCACCAAGACCTCGGCGTTCGAATCGATCAACGCCACGCACTGCCAGCGGGCCGGCGGCGGTTCGCCCGTCCCATCCGAATCCTCAGACTGGGGAGCGATGGCGCGGCGTTTCACTTGTTGCGCATCATGCTGTCTTTGCCAATGCTTTAAGAGATGCGGTACGAGTAATCGCTGAGTCGATTCGGCAAGCTTCTGAGCCAATCGTGACTCGGCGAACACGTAACCGCTCCCAATCCCCACAGCCAGGGCCTGGCGGCGTTCCTTGAGCAGGGCCAGCGCGTCGGCAGACAGCGCCGCGAATTCTTTCGAGGATAAACCGAGATCCTGCACTGTCTCCACCGGTAATTCGAGCAAACCGTCGTGCTTTCGTAACAAGCCGTCGACGTCGCCCTGATCCGGCCGCAGGCACGACAACTGCCCCGCGGCTCTCGACTTAATCGATTCGGGCAAGCGAGAGAACGCGTCCGCCAACGGCAGATACCCGACTCGACTCAACATCCGGTCGGCACTGCGGAGCAGCTTATGAACTCGAAAGATGAACGTCGCGACGAAAAAGAACGCGAATACCATCAGCAACCTGACCGCAAGGTCGTAGCTCGCGCCCTCATAGGTCCCGACCCAGCGACTGTAAAGCGCGCGGCTGAGTGCGAGTGTGATTACCGCGCCGGCTACGGCGTCGGTGAAACGGAAGTTTTTAGAGAAGAGCTGACAGATGCTGTTCTTGATTTCCTCGCTGGCTCGCCGGATGCCAGCCAACTGTCCGGCGTACTCGAGGGCTGGGTCCGGTTCCGAATCAGCCTTGGTCAGATCCACCAGCGGATTGCTCAAGCCGTATTCGTCCGCCAGTTGGAGTCGCTTCAGACTGCAATAGCCCCAGATGGAAAAAATTCCACCTAGCAACAAGATCGGGACGGTCGGGTTGATCAAATTACTGAGGCTACCGGCGCGGGAGATCTGAAGCGCGAACCACGCCTTTTCCCCCGTCAAGAGCGAAGTTTCCCCATACCGGGACAGCAAGAACCAACCGCCAAAGAGGACAGCGACGTAGAGCACAAGCGAAGCATACAAACATCCTTTGACGGGAAGATCGCTCCATCGATACGTTCCGTCATCGGAGCACAGCGTGGCAGAGCCAGATCTTTGACCGTCACGCCGCAAAACTCCCGATACCAGACGAGCGGACAAGGGCGACCGTAGCAGCGTGACCATCATGCAAGACAACAGCAGCGTGAACGCGAAGGACCAGGTAAAAAAAAACAGCCAATTCAGAGTGCCGAAATGCGACCACTTGCCAGTGACAGACTTAAAATCCGCCGCGAGACCAAAGCCGATCAGGTGAATCAAGGGGGCGAAGGAGACCGCTCCAAGAATCATCGCAATACCCAGAAAGAAACTGGTCGCAAAGCATCCGCTCAGAAGCGCTTCGTCGTATGATTGCGGCCGACTGCCCAGCCGAAACAATCGGGTACTGCGGAAAAACTCGTGTAGCCAAGAACTCGATCTGAGGCCCGGGCGTGCGTCGGCCGCGGTCGGCAAGTTCCAGTACCAGAAGATGCATCCCAAGGAGACGACCAACAGCGTCGCCAGCCCCATTGGCAGTCGATGCGGCGTTCGTACCCAGTGCTGCCGACCGTAGCCGATTCGCTCGCCCACTTTGGGCGGAAAGTCAACGTTATTCAGCTGCTTGAGCGGTATGAGCTCGGTATCCCCGACCATCGATAGCCATCCGTGGGGCGGATGCCTTGTCAGAAGCGAATCCTCGCTGAGTTCCGACCGGAAGACCCTACCAAAATCGAGTCGGAGCTGATTGGTCGCATCGTTCGGGTCAGCGGAGTTCAACAGCTGTACCGTGGCGTTGTAAATCCCCTGGCTCGTGTCGCTAGCAAACTGCAGGTTGGTATGAGCAACCAGTCTTTGGTCACTTTTATCCAGTGGCAGGCTCCACGACTGCGTCCTCGGATAGAGCGGGTAACTGCTGGCGACGATCATGCCTCGCAGTGACGGGGCGTAGGTCGCATGCGTGAACAGGAAATCAGACTCCAGCGTGAAGAGTTGTACGTCCGGACAGCGCTTCCGCACTTGCTGAGCGAGAAACAGCTTATCGGTGATGTCGGTGCCAAGGACCCCGAGGACACGAATGTCATCGTTGTGGATGACATTCAACACACTCTCCAAAACCAATTCCGCAACGGCGGCGGAGGACGGTGAGAAACTCGGGAGGATATCGATCGAAAAGGGCGAAACGTCGAGGGACAGATCGAGATTCCGGCGTTGGATGATCTCCGGTTGTGAAACGGCAGGTCCGCCCAAGCTGCCCCGTTGCGAGTACTCATCCCGCATCCGGCTGAGGGTCATCGGGTAACGTAACCGGCGTACCCTGGAAAGCGGTTGCTGAGCGTCGTCCTGAGCCGCGACGGTACTCGCCCCAGGAACCAGTTCGCTGCCATAGCTCGTGTCAGCCTCCGAGAGGATCGCGATTTGATGGGGCATGACTCCTCGATGGTCAACAAAGTCGTTGATGACCGCGTCGAGAACGACGTCATCCGTTGACATGGTCGCGGAATAGACAATCGTCATGTTTTTCAATTCATGATTACGACTGAATATTTCCTGATTGCTTTTGGCGGTTGCGCTCCCAGAAATGATCCGCGCGAAAGATTTGACTGGCTCGGATGTGGTCGCCATCGAAGGGCTCGCCCGCCATTGATCGATGGCTCGTCGGAGTCCGTTTGACGATCCCGAATAGGTCGACCCTAGGATTCGAAAATCGGGATTATTTTCATCCGCGGGCGGTACGCTCATACTCCCGCTACTCGTCTTCATTCGCTCGGATTCGATGTTTTTTAGCGCACGCACAAAGCTCATGGCGCCGTGCAATGCCCGCTGGTGCACACCGGTCGTCGGCGTTTCGCCAACCAGCAACAGCATCGCAAACTCATCCCGTGAATCCTTGGCCTCCGCCCCACCCTTGGACGGCCTTCGGAACAGGATCGCACTCGCTCGATCGTGTGCGATTCGCTTGTCAAAGTTTTGGGTTCCGGCACGGATCAGCCTCAGGTCATTCTGCCAAACCATCTCATAGCGATCTCGGACATAACCATGCTTTTGAAATCCACGCACGATCGATTCCAGCCCATTGTCGAAGGACATGGGAAAATGAGAGTCATTCGGATCGGGAAGACACGCGATCAGGCATCGCGATGCCAACGGAAGGCTGGTGGGGCCGCCCGCCTCATAAGCCATGATCCGCGTCAACTCGGCCGCATAATCAGTCGGTTCCGTGTCGCCACTTTTGCCAGCCTGCCCCGTTGCCGCTGACCGTTCACTCTCACGTATCCCGAAGGCCTCGGCCAAGACCTTGACGGCGGGCGAATGTCCGTCGTAGGGCACGCCTCTCACCGTGGCCTCCGGTTGGGAAGTACTGCCGTCGCTCGGGTCAGCCCTTTTCACCCCTGGGGCCTGTAAGCCGATCAATCCGAGAATTGCGACGGCCACGGCCAGCGAAACCGGCACGGGGAATCCCAACAGCGATGAATTCGCTGACGTTCGTCCGTCGCTCATAGTGTTACACCGATCAAACGAGTGAGTAGTTGACCACTTGGGTGCCTAGGAATAGCCGAGCTTTTGTGCGTCTCCCTGAAGGGACGATTTCACTCGGGACGGATTTCCAATCCTAGCAGTTTACTTGCAGCTTTTCGCCGGTCAGCGTTCCTTTGCAGCCGAAGCCAAGTAAATTGCCGGAATTCACGACCCATGCGCGGCATGACGCTGCCGTCGGCAGCCTCCTAAGGAACCGGCGGCTAGCGCCTTGCCGTTTATGAGAGGCGGACAGTGCGTGCAACGGCAAAGCACTAACCGTGGCTCAAGACGACCGCTCGAAGCGGCAGCGGATGGCGGCGCGCTAAAACTGAAAGTAGACGAAGGGCCGGAAGGCGGTGGGGGCGAACAGTAGCAGCGCGGCGAGCGCGAGGCCGACTAGCCAGGGGGTGGTCCAGCGATCGGGCTTCAGCTCGAGCAGCTCGCGATACCGCGTCATCCAAAGGACATGCTCGATCGCCAGTGCCGCCAGGGCGATCAGCGGTTGCGGCGGCAGCCAAAGATAACCCGCCTGGGGCAGCAACAATTGTCGCCACAGGGTCGCGAAATGCGTCAGATCGGTGGTGCGAAATAGCGTCCAGCCGACCAGCACGATCGCGAACGTGCTGGCGATCCGCAGGGCATGTCTAACCGGAGATGGCGGCGGCTGATCCGACCAGCGCCGCGTCGCGATCAGCATCCAGCCATGCCAAAATCCCCATAACACAAAGTTCCAAGATGCGCCGTGCCAAAGTCCGCCGAGCGTCATCGTGACGAGTAAATTTCGTCCCGTCACTAGCGTCCCAAAATGACTGCCACCCAGCGGGATGTAAACATAGTCGCGGAGCCAAGTGGAGAGCGTGATGTGCCAGCGGCGCCAAAAGTCGCGCGGTGAATGGGCGAGGTAGGGGTGACGAAAGTTTTCGGGCAATTCGAAGCCGAGCAATCGCGCCGAACCGATCGCGATGTCGGAATAGCCGGCGAAATCGGCATAGATCTGGCCCGCATAACCAAACACCGCCAACACGACGGTCGGCCAGGCATACAGTTCGGGGCCCGCCATGACCGGATCGACCAGGGTCGCTAGCGAGTCCGCGATCAGCACCTTTTTCACATAACCACGGAGCAACTGCGCCAGTCCCGCATAGAACGTCTCGCGGCGCGGCTTGAGCATCCGCTCGATCTGCGGCAGAAACTCCGCGGCTCGCACGATCGGTCCGGCGACCAGTTGGGGAAAGAAAGCGACGTAGATCGCGAAGTCAACCAGGCTGCGACAGCTCGGAATTCGCTCGCGATAGACGTCGATCGTATAACTGAGCGTTTGAAAGGTGTAAAACGAAATCCCGATCGGCAGGATGATCTCCAACGTCTCGACCCGCCAACCGAGCCCATCCCATAGCGGTCGCGCCGAGTCGATGAAGAAATTGAAATACTTGAAGAAGCCGAGCAGTCCTAGGTTGCCGACCAGACTGACCATCAACAACAGCCGTCTTAGCGACCTTTGGCTGACTTTGGGAAGCGTCCAACCGATCGTGAAGTCGAGCAAAGTCGATATGGCGAGCAGCCCGGCGAAGCGGTAATCCCAATAGGCGTAGAAGTAGTAGCTAGCCGCTAACAGGATCGCCTTGCGCAGATTCGGCAGTTGCAACCGCCAATTCACCAGCACGATCGCCGCGAGCAGGAGAATGTACTCGAGCTGGGCGAAGTTCATCGCGGGTTACCCAAGGAGATGGGTTCCGCGGTGCTCGGCGCGGGGAGCAGACGCGAACTCAGCGCCGCGGCGATCCGCGACGCGACGATCCGGTTGCCGTCGCGGTTGAGATGCCCTAACCCGGGTGTTCCGTTGGGAAAACCTCGCGGCAGTTTCCGCTCGCCGTTCCAAAGTTCGAGAAAATCCGGGCGCAGGTCGAGCACCTCGATGCCGCGGGCGGAGATCGCGTCGCGGAGCGTCTCGAACCGCTCGTCATCCGGGTGCGATCCCTGCCAACCGTTATGAATCCGCGGCGTGGCGGGGGCATACACGAGGATCAGCGATTCGCCAAAGCTGGTGGCGACCTCCGCGACCTGGCTCGTGACCATGTCCAGCCTCGGCTCACCGTCACCAACTCCAGGGCTGTTCGCGGTGGTCTCGGCGTTTGGGGCCGGGGCCGTTCGGGGCCCGAGCGAAAAGTCGAGACTCCTCAAACCGCCCGTGTCGGGATTCAACAGCAACCGTTTCGCGCCGGAAAACAGGGCCTCGCCGCGAAGCTCCGCCAGGACGCGGACCCAAGCCGGCGATTCCCGAGCCCACGGACCAGCGGGCGGCAGCGGTGCCGGATCGGCGAGCGCTGTCAGATCGTCGAGGTCGGTGATCAGCCACACGTGGCACCGCGGTTGAAAGACCGCTTGAACGATCGGCATCCGTTGTCGCCAGTCGCGGGCGTCGGTCCCGGACCGCCCCACGGGCAAGCAATCGCAGTCGATACCCGCGACCTGGGCCGCTAGGGTAATGACCTGCCGATGGATTTTATCCACGTCATCGACGCAAACCCCTTCGACTTGCGAATCGCCCCACAACGCGACCCGCAGGTCGGTATCTCGCGGTTGCCAGCCGGGCAGGCCATGCGGGCCGACCAGGGTCAGCCCCCAGCCTTCGGAACGCCACGCGATCAGGTCATCGGGTCGCAGCGTGATCGCCTGCAACACCGGGTCGGCGACGCGCACCAGGATCGAATCGACCAGCGACCGCCCCGCGATCCAAGTCAGCAGGAACGCCCCCAACAGACCGATGATCCAGTGTTTGATCATCATGGGGGAGTGCCTGTGCAACGCCTGATGGACCAAGGAAAGCGACCCGACATCCGCAGCCTGGCTGAGTCCGGGCGTTCTTACTTGGCAGCCTGGAGGGCTGGGGTGAGTCCGTAATCGGCGAGCGTCTTGGCCAACTTCACTTCCAATTCGGGCTCCAGCTCGGTCATCGGCAGGCGGAGTTCGCCGGTATCGCGGCCGAGCATTCGCATCACGGCCTTGATCGGAATTGGGTTGGTGGCCAGCGACAGCATGTCGCGACAGAGCGGGAAGAGCTTGTGATGCAGCTTACGGGCCGTGACGTAGTCCTCTTCCAACGCCGCGCGAACCATCGCCACCACGTCCTCTGGGACGACATTGCCGACGACAGAGATCACCCCTTCGGCACCGACCGCCATCATCGGTAGGGTCAAAGAATCGTCGCCCGACAGCACCGTCAAATCGGTGGCGGCCAGGACGCTGCTGCATTGGTCCAACGATCCGGTCGCTTCCTTGACCATCGTGATGCCCGGAACATCGGCCAGCTTGACGATCGTCTCGATCTCGATGTTACGGCCCGTGCGGCCGGGGATGTTGTANNGGCGCGACCTGCAGCGTCGCATCGGCCCCTTCGCGCTCGGCGCGGCGGGTCAACCGCAACGCTTCGGAGGTGCTGTTACTGCCCGTCCCCGCCATCACCTTCGCTCGACCGGCGACCAATTGGATGACCTCGGAGATCACCCGCTCATGCTCTTCGTGAGACAGGGTCGGCGATTCACCGGTGGTACCGACGGGGACGATGCAGGTCGTGCCGCCGGCAATTTGAAACTCGATCTGTTCGGCCAACCGCGCGTAATCGACTTCGCCGTCACGCAGTGGCGTGATGATGGCGACCGACAAACCGGCGAACGACGAACCTTTACGCTGCGACATGGCTGAATTGGTGGGAAAGGCGAAAAACGGACGGACGGGAATACCAGGAATCTAACGAAACTCGACCGAACCCGCGAGTTTAACGCGGCGGTTTTGGCGGTGATTTTCGTGGCGATTTTTCCTCGCCATCGCCGCCGGGTCGGCTCAAAAGGTGGCTTTATCGAGGATCTGACGCATCTGGGCAACCGCCTCGCGCATCCCGACCATCACCGCGCGGCTGATGATCGCGTGGCCGATGTTCAACTCGATCATCGCCGGCAACCGGGCGACCGGGACGACGTTGACGTAATTCAGGCCGTGACCCGCGTGCAGCCGCATCCCCGCTTCGACCACCTCGCGGCCGGCCGCTCGCAGGCGATCGAGCTCCGCGCGATGCGCCAGATGACTTGCCGACGGAAGCGAGGCATGGGCGTAGGGACCGGTATGCAATTCGACCGCGTCGACCCCCAACTTCGCCGCCGCGTCGACCTGCGCCGGGTCGGGATCGAGAAACAGGCTGATCAAGATCCCGGCGTCCTTCAGGCGAGCGACCGCGTTGGCGATCCGGCCGGAATCGTTGCGAACGTCCAGACCGCCCTCGGTCGTCACTTCCTCGCGGCTCTCGGGGACCAGCAGCGCCCACGTCGGCTTGACGCGGCAGGCGATCCCGACCACTTCGTCGGTGGCGGCGATTTCGAAGTTCGTTTTGACCGTCACCGTCCGCACCAGCAGCTCCACATCCCGATCTTGAATATGGCGGCGATCTTCACGCAGATGGAACGTGATTCCATCGGCGCCGCCTTGCTCGGCCATCGCCGCCGCGATCACGGGATCGGGTTCGTAGGTCCGCCGCGCTTGGCGAAGCGTCGCGACGTGGTCAATGTTGACTCCCAGTTCGATCATGAAACGGCCAAACCTCGGCTGGATGCGGTAGTAACGGTTGTGAACGGTGCAGGTTGTGAACGTACAGAATGATTTACTTGAGTCTACGCCGATCGGCCGGACTCGACAGCGGCCATGCGCACGCCCCCGACCTGCTAAATCGTCGGCATGCCCTGTTCGCCATTCGATACGGCCTGTTCAGCCGCCGACACGCCCTGGCGGAGTACCGGCAGTTCCGGTTCACGCAAGTCGACCGGGGAAACGGCAATGTCCTCGATTTCTTGGTCGTTCGCAGCCTGCCTCATCAGCAAATAGATCGCCCCGACCGAGCCCCACGCTGCCGTAGCGACAATCGCCGAGGAAAACGAACTCAGGCAGGCTCCCAGCGTCCGCGGCAGCGCCTCGCCACCCGAACCGATCGCGAGCGATGCTTCGCCGCATGCCGCGGCCGCGTAAGCGATCGCGCGGGCCGCGATCCCGATCACGAACAGCAAACCAGCCGAACAGACCAGATAGAAAGCCAATTGGATCGGCCGGCGGAAGACGTATTCGTAGCCGCGCGAGACCGAGTCGAAGGCGTCGTGTTGCTTCTCGATCACCACGGCCACCATCCCCAGCGGCAACGCGGCGATCGCCCCCGCGAGAAGCAAACCGGTCAAAATCGCCAGCGGCAANNACAAGCTGCCCCCAGACAAGCTGCCTCCGGACAAGCGGCCCAGCGTGCCGATCAGCATCATGCCGCCCATCAACAGCAGCGTCGCGGCCAGCGGGATGGCGAATAAGCCCAGCAGCGTTCTCCAGCGGCTAGCGACCGTCCGCACATGAACCGAAAACGACTGCGGCCGCCCCGCGACGTAGCAGGCACCGGCTCGGGCCACGATCGCCGCAGGCAGGAGCCACAACAACAGCGACGCTCCGAGCAACCCGCCGCCCCGAACCAGCCCCAGCGCCACGAGTGACTCCATCCAGGCCCGCGGATCGACGCCGGTCGAGACTATCGATTCACTCGCGGCGGAAAACTCGACGGGCGGCGCGATGGCCGGGGGCGTCATGAAGGCCAGCGACACCAGCCAGCCCTGCAAGGCCAGCGTCAACCAAATGCAGCCGACGTGCAGCGGCGAGCCGGCGACGCGGAGGGCATCGATCAGGACGAGCGCGGGGATGGCGTCACGCCACTGGCGCGCCCGCTGCAATACCCCCGTCTCCAAGCGATTTCCCTCAAAAACCTCATTCATGGGAGCGAATCGTACCGCTTGAGGCGGACCACGGGAAGCGAGCCAAGGGGGTGGGTTGTCCTGCGCCGAAGGGGCCGCGTCCGCCGTCGCACTCCCCGCTCCTACCCTCGACAGGTTCTGACCAGGCGCGATAATCGATTCCGAACTGGAAGCCTTACGTCCCATCCCCCAAAACCCGAGCGGTCCCGATGGCCAAGAAAACGATCGATGATGTCGCCGTTGCCGGCAAAACTGTCCTGATGCGAGTCGATTTCAACGTCCCGTTGGATGACAGCCAAGCGATCACCGATGACCGCCGGATCCGCATGGCCCTGCCGAGCATCCGCAGCGTGATCGACCGCGGCGGCAAGCTGATCCTGATGAGCCACTTGGGGCGGCCCAAGGGGGAAGGGAACGACGCGAAGTACTCGCTCGCACCGACCGCCGAGCGGCTCGCCGAACTGCTCGGCACCCCTGTCCATTTCGCTACCGACACCATCGGCGACGACGCTCATGCCAACGCCGCCAAGCTAGCCGCGGGTGAAACGCTGGTGCTGGAAAATGTCCGCTTCAATCCGGGCGAGCAAAAGGGCGACGCGGCCTTCGCGGCGAAGCTAGCGGCGATGGCGGACATCTATTGCAACGACGCCTTCGGCACTTGCCATCGCACCGACGCCTCGATGGTCGCGGTCCCCCAAGCGATGACTGGCAAGCCGCGCGTCGTCGGCCACTTGGTCGGCAGGGAAATCGCCTACCTCAGCGATGCGATCAGCTCGCCCGAGCGGCCGTTCGTCGCGATCCTGGGCGGTGCCAAGGTCAGCGACAAGATCAAGGTGATCAACAATCTGCTTGGGATTTGCGACAAGGTGATCATCGGCGGCGCGATGGCCTACACGTTCTCGCTCGCCCAAGGTGGCCGCGTCGGTGGCAGCTTGGTCGAGCAGGACAAAGTCGAACTCGCCAAGGAACTGCTGGCCAAAGGTGGCGACAAATTGATGCTGCCGGTCGACACGCACTGCGGCGATGCCTTCAAGGGCGACTGCAACAAGATGGTCGTCGCGGCCGGTGAAATCCCCGACGGCTGGGAAGGTTATGACATCGGCCCGAAGTCGGCGGAGCTATTCGCCAAGACGATCCTCGGCGCCAAAACGGTCGTCTGGAACGGTCCGATGGGCGTGTTCGAAATGCCACCCTTCGACGAAGGGACACGGCGGGTTGCCCAAGCCGTCGCCGACAGCGATTCGACGAGCATCATCGGCGGTGGCGACAGCGCCGCGGCGATCGAAGTGCTCGGTTTCGCCGACCGCGTCAGCCACGTCAGCACCGGCGGCGGGGCGAGCCTGTCGATGCTCGAAGGCCAAGCTTTCCCGGCCGTCGACCTGCTCGACGAAAAGTAATCTTCGCCAAAACGGCAACGGCCATTGCCCGGCCGCTATCCATCCCCCGCGGGAACCTTCGTCGGCTTTGCCCCGACGTTTCGTTCCGCGGGGGATCGTCTTGATAGACTGGCGACTCACGAATCGCTCGTCGAACCGACTCCTCCCGTTGCACTCACTATCCAAGCTCCCATGACCGAGCCTGCAAACCCCAGCCCGACCGTCGAAGATCACCGCCTGCGTCAAAGCGAATCACGGCAGGAAAATTGGCTTCGCTGGGGCCCGTATCTTTCGGAACGGCAATGGGGCACGGTCCGCGAGGACTACTCGGCCGGCGGCGGTGGGGACAATCCCTGGAGCTACCTGACGCACGATCACGCCCGCAGCCGCGCGTATCGCTGGGGCGAGGATGGGTTGCTAGGGATCAGCGACCGCGAATGCCGCCTCTGTTTCGGCATGGCCCTTTGGAACGGGCGGGACCCGATCCTCAAGGAGCGACTGTTCGGATTGACCGGTCCCGAAGGGAACCATGGCGAAGACGTCAAGGAGTTGTATTACTACCTCGACAGCACGCCGAGCCACAGTTACATGAAGGCGCTGTACAAGTACCCGCAGGCCAAGTTTCCTTATGCGAAATTGACGGACATCAATCGCACACGCGACCGGAACGAGCCGGAATTCGAATTGGTGGATTCGGGCGTCTTCGATGAAGACCGGTACTTCGATGTGCAAATCGAATATGCCAAGGCGTCGCCCGATGACATCTTGATCCGTTTGACGATCGACAATCGCGGCCCCCAGCCCGCGGTGCTGCACGTCCTGCCGCAGTTGTGGTTCCGCAACAGTTGGGTGTGGCTCAGCACCGATGAATTGTGTACCACCCGCCCGTCGCTGAGGTTGGAAGAAGGGGCCGTCAGATGCTTGCACGACACGCTCGGCGAGCATTACTTCTTCTGCGACAACTCGGGGGATGACCAGTGGTCCTGGCTATTCACCGACAACGAAACCAATCCGGCGCGACACCCCGGCGTCCCTTCGGAATCGTCTTATTATAAGGATGCGTTTCACGAATTCGTCGTCGGGGGCAACACGCGGGCCGTCAACCCCGCCGCGCGAGGTACTAAGGCGGCCGCTTATGGCTTGATGGTGATCCCCGCGGGCGGCCAGCGTGTGATCCGAATGCGACTAACCCGCGAAACCTGCTTTCCCGCCTCCGCGCGCGGCCCTGGCGGCAAGCCTTTGCCGGGCGTCTTTGGCGAGTCGGCGTTTCAGGATTTCGACGCGATCTTCGCGGACCGAATTCGCGAAGCGGATGAGTTTTATGACCATCGCATCGAACCGATCCACTCGCCCCAGCGACGCGACATCATCCGCCAGGCTTACGCCGGGTTGCTGTGGACCAAGCAGTTCTATTACTACGTCGTCAACACCTGGCTCGAAGGCGATCCGGCCTGGCCGGCGGATGACGTGGCGCGGCGNNAAGGGGCGAAACTCCGATTGGAAGCACCTGTTCAATCGCGACATCATCTCGATGCCCGACAAGTGGGAATATCCCTGGTACGCCGCTTGGGACAGCGCGTTTCACATGATCCCATTCGCACACTTGGATATCCATTTCGCCAAGCAGCAGCTGATCCTGTTCCTTCGCGAATGGTACATGCACCCCAACGGCCAGATCCCGGCCTACGAATGGCAGCTGTCCGACGTCAATCCGCCGGTCCATGCCTGGTCGGTGTGGCATATTTATAAGATGTCAGGCCCCGTCGGCGCCCGCGACAAGGAGTTTCTGGCCCGCTGTTTTCAGAAGCTGACCGTCAATTTCACCTGGTGGGTCAATCGCAAGGACCCCGAAGGACGCAACATCTTCGCCGGCGGATTTCTCGGACTGGACAACATCGGCGTTTTCGATCGCAGCAAACCGTTGCCCGGCGGTTACTTGGAACAGGCCGACGGCACCGCGTGGATGGCGTTTTACTGCGGCGCGATGCTGCGGATCGCGCTCGAATTGGCCGAAGATAGCCACGCCTACAGCGACATGGCCAGCAAATTCTTCGAACACTACGTCGCGATCGCCGAAGCGATGAACTCGCTCGACGGCGCCGGCTTGTGGGATGAGAAGGACGGCTTTTATTACGACCACCTGTACATCGAAAACCGCTCGATCCCGATGCGCGTACGGTCAATGGTCGGGCTGATCCCGCTGTTGACCGGCGTGATCATCGAAGAGGCCGTGATCAACAAATTGGATGGGTTTCGCAAACGGACCGACTGGTTCCTCGCCAACCGCGAAACCGATCTGTCCAAGCACATGACCTACATGCAGCACGACGATCTGGATCAGGGATCCTCGCGGACGACCCGGGCTTTTCTGGCGATCCCGTCCCAGGAGCGATTCAAACGGTTGCTGGCCGTGATGTTGGACGAGAAGGAGTTTCTGTCGCCCTACGGCATCCGCAGCCTGTCCGCCGTGCATGCCGACAAGCCGTTCGTCTTCGATTTTGGTGGCCAGCGGCACGAGGTGCGGTACGTGCCGGGCGAGAGCGACAGCGGACTGTTCGGCGGCAACAGCAATTGGCGCGGGCCGATCTGGTTCCCGCTCAACTTCTTGTTGATCCAAGCGATGAAGCGGTACTACACCTTCTACGGAGATTCCTTCCGCGTGGAATGCCCGACCGGTTCGGGAAATCTGATGACGATGCGGGAGGTCGCGTTGGAGTTGGAACGCCGCCTGATCTCGATCTTCGAACCCGACGCCACCGGACGCCGTCCGGCGCACGGCGATGATTCG
>DITY01000228.1:0-1974 GCA_002422955.1 Planctomycetaceae bacterium UBA6172 | reverse complement strand
GCCGCGCCGATTCGGGGCTGTGAAAAGCGTCGGTTGACCGTCGCCGATCAAAGCCTCAACCATTGGCCTCGGTCAACTGTGCCTCATGACCCGTATGGCGTCAGTGATCTGGGATTAAGATCTCGACGCCATACCGCGGCGCGACGGCGAGCAAGCGATCGATCTCTTCGCGCGTCGGAGGCGGCGCGGTGGTGGTGCCGGGGGGCAGCGGAACACCGACTTCCATGAACATTTTCTCCAAGCCGGCGGGCGAGACGGAGATCAGCATGCGGGCCGGATAGTCCGATTCGTTCTTGAAGGCATGCGCCTTGCCGACCGGCATGTTGGCGAACATCCCCTGCGTCGCGATGACTCGCTCATCGCCGATGTGGAAGGTAATTTCACCCTCCAGGACGTAGAACCCTTCTTCTTCTCGCTCGTGAATGTGTGGCGGTGGGCCTCCGCCCGGCGACACCCAAGCTTCCCACAATGCATACTTGCCATTGGTCTCCTCGCCGGTCGCTAGGAAGCGATAGACGTCGCCAACGACAGCAACGGTGAGGCCTTGGTTGGGCGTTCGGAGTAACGGTGCGCGCGTCATGGTATTGCAGCGGGCGGAAAGGATTTGGAATGAGGTTGCGACAAGGCGGAGAGTCGCGCCAGCGCCCTTCGCGAAACACCGACTTATCGTTTTGAATTATAGCTTGGCAACGCCACTCTCATGAGCGGCTAGCGTCCTGCCGCTCATTGCTTGCGGATGATTCCGACATACAGACTTCCGTCGGTTCGCCAAGGGTCACCGCCGCCGTTTCGTCCTTCGCGCTGTTCATGAAAATTCGCCGTATCCGAACGCATCTCGAGTTGGCCCGTTTTTTCTAAGCACTCGAACAGGTAATCGCGTTCCGTGTCGACGTCGGGAGCGGTCACGTGCGTGATCTGGCCGGTCGCTCGACTCAACCCGACACGCTGGTCATAAACCGCGGCGCCGATCCAGCGCGGACGGCCATCCTCCGTCACCGTGTCGGTCTTCCAGAATCGGACGTGGTGGCGGTGCCGCGGATTGTCCCCCACCGGTTGCTCGAAGGCCAAATCCTCTTTACGGCCGAACAGATACAGGCTGCTGACAGGCGCCGTATCGTCCGGGCGCGACAGCACCGTATCGGCGGCGATCTCGAGGTCGCTCTCGAGCCCCAGGCTGGCGGCGGGATACCAGTCCGCCGCCTGCAGGATCGCGTTCACCTCGGCTTCCGTCCCCACCAAGGCGACATTCAGCGGGTCGCCGGGGTGATGGTCGCCCGTCTGCGTGACTCGCGGATCGGCATCGAGCGCCGGATCGACGCTCGCCACACCTTCCCAGATCAGCGGCGCGAGGAAATAGGCCGCGACCAGCCAACACAACAGCAGTCCGGCGAGGACTTTCGGGATTAGGGAAACGCCACGCTTTCGCATCCGAGTTACTTTTGGTTCATCGGTTCGACTTTCGGCCGCCGATTCGCATGCGGCCCTTCCTGTTCAAGCTAGGCTACCGGAAGATCCGTGCCAACCGATCCAGGTAAACCCGACGGAAAATCCCAGAGGTTTGCCAGTTCTGATACAGCCCTTCCAAGCGTCGAGTTAACCCGCCCGATCGGTTCGCAACCCGCGAAATGCCGCCTCACCTTGATGAAGGCGTTCGCGGGAGTCCGAATCTTGAGCGGGAAGTCCTCGCAGACTGACACGGGTTATATGTCGCCATACTCTGGGCAAGGATGCCACCAATGCCGCTCCAACCACGCCGATCGACCGCGACCATTCGCTGCCTATTGGGACTCACGATCGCGGGCCTGATGGGCCACTCCACGGCACAGGGTCAATTCGCGGCGCTGGCCGATCACGCCGGCGGTGACAGTCTCGACTCGGCCGAGGCGGCTCCTGAGTTGTTCTCGCCGAACTTCATCCTCGCCTCCGCTTGCGAGCAGGCCCCGCCCGCCGCCCTGGGTGGCTGCGACGGGGCCC
>DITY01000021.1:12622-23278 GCA_002422955.1 Planctomycetaceae bacterium UBA6172 | reverse complement strand
GGTGGTTTGGGGCTAACACTTGGCGATTGGTTTCGCGTTCGAGCGGCGGCGGCTGAAGCCTCCGGGAAGACGATTGAGCCCAAGGCAAAAAGTGTGATTCACATCTACTTGCAGGGCGGCTTTCCCCATATGGACAGCTTTGATCCGAAGCCCGATGCGCCTATCGAATATCGGGGGCTTTTGGATCCGGTTGACACGGCATTGCCTGGGGTGCAATTTAGCATCCACATGAGCCATACGGCGAAGGTGGCGGACAAGATCACCGTTGTGCGTAGCATGACACACACCGAGGTGGATCACTCTCGGGGTGAGCACAGCATGTTTACGGGCTATCGACCTAGCCCAGCCCTGACCTACCCCAGTCTGGGTAGCGTGGTTGCGCACGAGTTGGGTCCAAGGACCGCGACGCCTCCTTACATTGTGGTACCTCAAGCGGGCAGCAACTTTCTCGGGAGCGGTTATTTAAGCAATGCTTATGGACCTTTCTCGCTTGGTGGCGACCCGGCCCGTTCGGGATTTAAGGTCCGTGACCTGAGCTTGCCCGAAGGCGTCGATGAGCAGCGTTTCGAACGCCGAAAGAGCTGGAAAAAGTTGGTCGATGGCCACTTCGCCGAAATGGAAAAGGACGACAAACTGGCGACGATGGATTCATTCTATTCGCGCGCCTACGGATTGCTCTCTTCCAAGGAGTCCAAAGAGGCGTTCAGCTTGCGGAACGAAAATGAGGCGACCAAGAAGCTGTATGGAATGGAAGCTTGGGGGCCCGTTTTAAGGCCGCGCGCCGGCGCCAGTTTTCTGACCGCGCGACGCTTGATCGAAGCCGGTTCGCGCTTCGTTACGGTCACGTACGGGGCATGGGACACGCACGCTTATCACTATCGTGGCATCGAGGTCCAGATGCCTGACTTCGATAAGGCATTTGCCGGCTTGATTGCCGACTTGGATGATCGCGGATTGTTGGATTCAACGCTGGTACTTGTTACCAGTGAGTTTGGTCGCACGCCACGAATCAACGCGGGGGGCGGTCGTGATCACTGGCCCAGGGTTTTCAGCATTGTGATGGCTGGTGGCGGCATCAAACGTGGTAGTGTCTACGGCGCGTCGGATGCGTTGGGGGGTGAGCCCAAGGACAATCCACTGTCCATTGAGGATTACGCGACAACCGTCTATCACCTACTGGGTATTGATGCTCGCAGAGATTTGATGTCGCCCGGCGATCGGCCACAAGCAATCGTTATGAATGGCAATGTCCGAAAGGAGCTGCTCGCTTAATTACTTAAGTGATCCGATAATCATGCGAATAGTTAGTCGTGGATGGACGTGGGTACCGGCGTTGCTCACTGCTCTTGGTGGCGGTGTCTTGGCGAGTTACGGAAACGCCGCTGAACCCAAGATCGACTCGATTACACCTTCCGTCATCAGTTTGGGCGAGACCCGGTCTGTCAAAATCGTTGGGGAAGGCCTGTCTTCGTTACGGGACCTGGTCTTCTATCAAGACGGGCTGGAGTGCGGTGATATTCAAACAGATGGTGACTTCGCGGCCACGGCAACGATACGAGTTGCCGAGGGGACGAAGCTTGGTAGCGTTCCCTTTCGTTTGTTGACCAACAGTGGTTTTTCCAATGTCAAGACTCTGCGTCTGACGGATTTACCATTGATGATCGAGCCCGACCGCAAGGTGGATTCCGAGAGTGTTGGTATTGAGTTCGGTGCGGGACGTGCCATCTATGGCACGCTGAAAAGCGGTCAGTACGATCGCTATGCGTTGCATTTGGAGGTGAATGAGTCTTGCACCGCGGTGGTCGATGCGGTTCGTCTCGGCGGGCCCTTGCTCGACACGATGCTCAAGGTTTATGACCCGAGTGGCCAGATGATCGCCTCCGTCGACGACACGTCGCTTTACCGGCAAGATCCATTTTTGCAGTTCACGGCAAAGGTGGCTGGCGAATACGTCATTGAAGTTCATGAATGCAACTACGATGGTGGCGAAGACAGTCATTACTTACTTTACGTCGGTGACATGCCCACCCCGGCCGTTGTGTTTCCGCCGGGTGGTCAGGTCGGTCAAGCGTTGCCAGTGGTTACGGTCCCGAAAAACGGCGTCGGTTCGCTGAGTTACCAACTGCCCCCCTTGGAAGCCAGCGCGGATAGCTGGATGGAGCATCATTTAGATGACCAGGGCAAACGGTCTCCGACGGCGGTGCGACTTCGCGTTTCGCCCTTTCCCAACGTTTTGGAAGCCGGCGATAACGATTCGGCAAAATCCGTTCTCGACCAGGTGAACGGCGTCCCGGCTGCGTTCTGCGGGATCATCGAAACGAGTGGCGACGTCGATTGTTTTGCGTTCGAGGCGGAGGCCGGAAAGGTCATTCGTTTCGAGTCGTTTGCCGAACGAATCGGTGCGCCCCTCGACACCATCATCGCAATCACCGACAGGGAAGGCAACGAACTGGTTTCGGGCGACGACTGGATGTGCCATGACAGCTTGGTCGATTTCAAACCGAAGCAGTCCGGCATTTATGTGTTGCGGGTTGCTGACAAACTGGGGAAAGGCTCTGCCGACAGTGTCTATCGCGTGGAAGCGAGTTTCCTCGAACCAAAAGCTACCGTATTCTTGCCGCGTCCAGACCGAGCGAGCCAGACGGGTCAATCGATCGCCGTTCCGGTGGGCAATCGCGCGGTGGCGAACATTGGCATTCGCCGTGATTTCGTGGACGGAGACGCGAGTTTGGCGTTCGGGCATCTGCCCGCCGGGGTAACTGCTCCGACATGGCAAATTCCCGCCGACCAATTTTGGATGCCCGTCGTTCTCTCCGCTTCGGAAGACGCGGAGATCGGGGGAGCGATGGTCGAGATCCGCGGGACGATTCAATCAGGGGAGGGTGTAGTCGAAGGTGGCTTTTCCCAAACGATTGATTTGGTTACCGAATCCGCTGACAGGCTGTTTCATGGCGTGCAGGTCGATCGAGTTCCGGTCGCCGTCGTGGAGCCCGTGCCATTCCGCGTGGAATTGGAAGCTCCCGAGGCCGAGCTGGCGATGGGCGGGACGCTGGCAATCACGATTCGAGTAATCCGAGCGCCTGGTTTCAGCGAGCCCGTGTTGGTCAAAATTCCGTTTTTGCCGCCCTGGGTCACCTGCGAATCAGAGGCTTTGGTCCCGGCCGGTGTTGATGAGATTCGGCACGAATTGCAGGTATATCGGCAAGCTGAATCTCGCACCTGGCCGCTGGTCGTGACCGCGGAAGTGGACGCGCGCAAAGCTTCTGGGGATGTTAGCAAGCTAAGGGGCATCCAGGTTGCATCGCAGTTGGTTCCGTTGACCATCGCCCCGTCGCCAATCTCTGGCCGATTTGAGCCGATTGCGGCGGAACAAGGCGAAACCCTTGAGATAAAGTGTCTGTGCAACGTTTCGGGCGCTATCGCACAACCCTTAACTGCAAATCTCGAGGGTTTGCCAAATCGAGTGACAAGCAATCCCGTCACGCTGATGGGAGACATTTCCGAAGTCACATTCAGCTTGAAGGTAGCGGATGACGCGCCGATCGGGACGTTCGGTTCCGTCCAATGTCGCCTCAGCGGCGTGCTGAATGGGCAACCGGTCAGTTACGTCATCGCCCACGATACGCCCCTGCGGATTGCCGCGGTTGGAAAGTTGGCACGAGGTTCCTCGGGTGAAGTACTTAGCCCCCTCGAAGCACTCCAGCAGAAAAAGTCCCGTCCCTAAATTGTGTTTCTTGGGATAGCAAATGTTGCGTACTTACAAAAGCATGGCCGCCGTAATGTGTTCGCCCTCAATACGTATCGCGACCCGCGGCATCCTCCCAGCGATCGCTTTTTGCTTGATCAGTTCTGTAGTTGTGAACAGGTCGGCAGGCGGTGCGGAGCTTGCGAAAGACGTTGCGGCCACTTCCGCTAACCCCGCTAACGCCAACGTTAGCTGCGAATCGCTGGTGGTATATCCACAGCGAATCGAGTTTCCCTATTTGTCGGATAGACAGCGTTTTCTGATTCAAGCCGTCTACGCGGATGGCAGCACCTTGGATGTAACGGAACTCGCGGAAGTTCACTTTGCCGATTCCACCATCGCGACCCTGGAAGATGGTCGTATTGTGCCTCGGCAGTCTGGTAACACTGCAGCCACAATCAACTACGCCGGACTCAGTGAGAATCTGGAAATCACGATTGCACCAAACGCCGCGGAGCGTCCGATTCGCTTTCGCAACGATTTGCTCGCGCACCTCACACGATCTGGTTGCAATACCGGTAAATGTCACGGTGCGGCGTCCGGTAAAGACGGATTTCGTTTGAGCTTGTTTGGCTACGACCCAGTCGGTGATCACTATCGTCTCACACGCGAATTGAATGGACGACGTGTTAATCTCGCGGACCCCGAAAACTGCCTGTTGGTCAATAAGGCTACCGGAGAAGTGCCTCACACCGGCGGCGCTTTGATCGCTCAAGGCTCGACGGCTTATCGAAAAATCGTTGCGTGGTTGGCCGAGGGCGCTCCTGCTGACCCGTCTGACACCCCAGTTCCGACCGGAATCACCGTCTATCCGACTAAAGCCGTGATGAGCAAACCGGGGCTCTCTCAGCAGATTACCGTTTACGCAAGTTACAGCGACGGAACGGTACGTGACGTGACGGACCTGTCGGTTTTCTTTAGCAATAATGACGCCGCTTCCACAGTCACCGAAAATGGCTCGGCTCAAAGCACCGGGCCAGGAACCGCGTTTATCATGGCCCGGTTCGACGAGTTTACGGGCGGCAGTGCTTTGATTGTAAGGCCGGGCACGCAGTACGAACCTCCCGCTTTCGAACCGACGAACGACATCGATCAGAAGGTTTTCTCACGCTGGCTCGACTTGCACATCAAACCCTCGGAAACTTGTAGCGATGAAATCTTTGTCCGTCGCGTCTACCTCGACACCATCGGCCTGCTTCCAACCGCCGAACAGACACAGCGCTTCGTCGCGGATGTTGCCGATGACAAGCGAGAACGTTTGATCGATGAATTGCTCGCGCGCGACGAATTTTTAGACCTGTGGACGATGAAGTTGGCTGACCTGTTGCTGATTCGTCGCGCTAACGGCCTCAGTCAAAAGGGGCTTTCTCGCTACGACGCTTGGTTGCGAGAGAAAGTGAAGTCTGGCGTCACCATTGACAAAATCGTCCGAGAACTCATTCCCGCCAGCGGCAGCACGTTCGAGAATCCTCCGACCAGCTACTACCAAACGGAAACGACTCCCCAACTGATCGCCGAAAACATCGCACAGTCATTTTTGGGAATGCGATTGCAGTGTGCTCAGTGCCACAACCATCCGTTCGATCGCTGGACGATGGATGATTACTACGGGTTTACTTCATTTGTCAGCCGCGTTGGCTACAAACAAGCCAAGGATCCTCGTGAAATTACCGTATACGACGCTGGCGAAGGCTCACTCGAACACCCCGTGCCCGGACGCGAAGTCCGGCCTAAGTTTCTCGGGGGTGATTTTCCGCAAATTCAACCCGGAACCGATTATCGACAAGTGCTAGCGGACTGGATCACGTCTCCCGAAAATAAGGCTTTCTCCCAAAACTTGGCCAACCTACTGTGGGAACAGTTTTTGGGTGTTGGCATCATCACGCCAGTGGACGACGTGCGGGTCAGTAACCCTCCATCCAACCCAGATTTGCTCCGATTACTAGGCGAGAAGCTCGTCGCCTACGAGTTCGATGTTCGGAAGTTGGCACGCGACATCTTGAACTCGAAAGCCTTTCAGCTTTCGACCCAGGCTAACGAGTGGAACGTTTGGGACCAGCGTGACTTCAGTCACGCTCAGATCCGACGAGTTCGCGCCGAAGTGTTGCTGGATTGCATCAGTCAAGTCACGCGGACGACGGATCAGCTCAGTGGCCTACCCCTGGGAGGTCGAGCGATCGAGATTCCGGACGGACCTTCCAACAATTACTTCTTGGAAACCTTCGGCCGTTCCGATCGGGCGACCGCTTGTAGTTGTGAAGTATCCACCGCGCCAACGTTGTCGCAGGCCCTTCACTTGCTGAACGGGGAAACCACCAGCGGAAAAATCGAGGAAGGTGGCGTGATTGATCGGCTGATCGGTGAAGGACAGAGCCCCACGGAAATCGCCGGAATGATCTACGAGAGCTGTTATTCGCGTAAGCCAACGACAAGCGAAATGGCGAAGATGTCCGATATCTTCGGGGCTTCCAAAGATGTTCGTCAGGAATTGGTGGACATGTTCTGGGCGATTTTAAACTCCAATGAGTTCATCTTCAACCATTAGTTTGACCATTCGTCTTGGCAGGCCTCGAAGCTGTCAAGACTGGTTTGGAAATGCAATCAATAACATGCCCCTCCCAAAGGTTTGTGGTTCGATTTTCTCTCCCGCATGCGGAAGTTTGAGCGACAGCGAACGTGCTCGAAGGCGGCCTTGAGTTGTCAAACTCCGTGCGCTCAAGATTCTTGAGCTCTCGGCTGGGCTGAACGAACTGCGATTTCCAAGACTCGCATTTCATTTTTAAAACACTTTATGTAATGCCTTGCGCACCAATACCCGCGATCATCGCTATGAACATGCGTTACTTTCTTCTCCATGGTTTGATTGCTGTCGGTTTGCTGGGCAGTATCGCCTTCACAACTATCGGCGCGCAAGAAAGCGATTCCGACACGGTCACATTCTCGGAAGTGCGAACTGTCCTGCGAAAGCGATGCATGACTTGTCACAGCATTGATGAAGCGCGCGGTGATCTCGACTTGTCCAGCATGGCGTCAATCGAAGCCGGTTCCGCCTCTGGTCCGGTCATCGTACCGGGTCAAGCTAGCGCGAGTTTGCTTTACAAAGTTTCGGCTCACTTGGAAGAACCTGTGATGCCGCCGAACAATTCTAAGATTCCCGGCCGTGAACTCGACTTGATTAAACGTTGGATCGATGGCATGGTTCCTGGAGTTGATTCAGCGTCCATGTCTTCGAATGGAGAAGCGTCCGCGGCCGAGATGCCTACGACGGTTGACAGCCCAAACGCCCCCACCGGTGAAGTTGCGGAAGTGACCACGGACCAGGAAGGGATCGTACCCGTTCGACCTCTGCTCCGCGCTGCGACAATCACTTCTCTGGCCGTTCACCCCTCACAGCCCATCTTTGCGACTTCGGGACGGGGGCAAGCGGTCTTGGGTAATTTGGAAACCGGCGAATGGTTGGGAGCGATCAACTTTCCATTTGGAGAAGTCACGGCACTCAAGTTCTCCGCTGACGGAGAAACATTGCTGATCGGTGGTGGTGTCGCTGGGCTTTCGGGAACGGTGCTGGGCGTTGACGTTTCGACCGGAAAACGCAAATTTCGAGTTGCAGATGAAGTCGACACGATTTTGGCGATCGATCTGTCGGAGAACGGCCGCCTGCTCGCTGTCGGCGGCCCGTCAAAAGTTGTTCGCGTGTACTCAATCGATTCAGGCGAGGTTGTGCATACGCTACGCAAGCACACCGACTGGATCATGTCTTTGGTGTTCAGTCCCGACGGTCTGCTGCTGGCCAGCGGTGATCGATTCGGTGGTGTCTTCGTTTGGAATCCTGATGATGGTCAACTGTTCCATGCTCTGCCAGGCCATCAAGGACCTGTTTCCGCGATCGCCTGGGACGGTGGAAGCGAAACTTTGCTTACCGGTTGTGAGGACGGCAAGCTGCGAGTCTGGAACATGCATCACGGCGATATGACCACGGCTTGGGATGCCCAAGTGGGGCCGATTCTAAGCATCGCTCACGCGTCCAATGCCGCGACTCTAGTAGGTGGTCGCAAAAATAAAGCGAACTTCTGGTTCGGGCCCGAGCTGCAGAAAGGCACCGTGAAAGCGGAGGACCAAATCGTTCGTGTCGGCCTAAGCGCCGCGGGCAGACTGGGTGTCCTCGGCGATTCTCTTGGGAATATCAATATAGTTTCCGCCGAAACCGGTGATGCAGTCCGCGGCATGAAGCTACCTGTAAGCGATGGTGAGGCTGAGCAGTTGATTGCACGTTTGAAGAGTATGGAAGCGGATTATCTGGCGAAGGGCGAAATCGAGCTTGAGGTAACCAAGACAGCGGAATTGACGCAGCCCGCGGCTAGTATTATGCCTTCCTCGCCTCCTGAATCTCGCACAATGCAGAATCTGGACCCAATAGCCGCTGCCTTACTGCTGGAGAAAGCCGAAGCAGCCCACGGTTCCCTCGTCAGTAGCCTGCGAGCCCAGCAACAGATGGCATCAAGATTAACGACGCTACGTCAGACAACAGAAAAGGCACTTGAGGATTTGGCCGCGGCAGAACAGGCAGGGCAAGAGCTGTTACAAACCCAAACACAATTAGTAGAAGACTCCAAATCGCAACTTAACGAACTTCGAACCCTTTTAGGAGTGAAGCTCAACCGGGAGAAGCTGGTCGAGCGTTTTCAGGCAGAAGCACAGCTGCTCGAAAGCACAGAGAGGCAACTCGAAGCGGTTGCCAGCCAACCTCAGTTCATGGGATCGGAGGAGCTCGAGTTGCTTCGCACGCTGAAGCAAAGTTTGCTCCAGCGGACCGAAGCAACCCGCCAAGCGATCGAAAACGTTGGTCCGTAATCGCCACTTCAATTCGTCTATAATGAAAATTCAAAAGCCCCTGCAATCCGTTGCCTTCATTTCATTGGTAATTTTGAACCATTCGATTGCTCTTGTTGCGTCGGCAGATGACTGGCCAGCTTGGAGAGGTAAATCGGGCTCTGGCTATAGTGGAGAACAGTCGCTCCCGTTGACCTGGGGCCCCGAAACCAACGTCCATTGGAAGCGGCCGGTGCCAGGCGTTGGATACTCCTCGCCAATCGTCTGGAAAGACAACATCGTTCTGACTTATGCCGACGTGGCTGGGCAGACCCGGCACGTGATGGCAATTGACCGAGAATCTGGCAACACCCTTTGGGACACGATTGTCGCCACGGGTCCCATTGAAAGGATGCACCACGACAATTCGCCCGCTTCCGCGACGCCCATCACCGATGGCAGCGGCATCTATGTTGTTTTCTGCATTGATGGCCATCTGAAGGTCATCTCGCTCGATTTCGCTGGCAAGACGCTGTGGGAAACGACCGTGGGCTCTTTTGAATCCGCGCATGGTTTTTCGACCGCTTTGGTGTTGAGCGGAAATCGCCTTTTGCTCAGCGGACTGCAAGACGGGAGTGACGCATTCATCGCGTCACTCAATGTGAAAGACGGTAGTGTCTTATGGAAGATTCCTCGCGAGAAGGCGATCCGGTCTTTCTCGAGTCCTTATTTAGTCGAAATTCAAGGTTCCCCCGCCATCATTTTGTCTGGAGCTGACCAGACGATCGCCTACTCGTGCGAAACTGGCAAGACATTGTGGACGTTGGATGGACCTGCTTCAAAAACGGTCAGTTCGATCGTGGTGGCTGAAGAACTTGGTCTGGCATACATTAGCGGGGGGCGCGACGGCCAATTCTACGCAATTCGTTATGACCAAATCGTTCCGGATCGAGAATCGGCGGCCGATCGCTTGATTGCGTGGAAGCAAACCAAAGGGATTCCGTACGTCACCTCACCTTTCTACCACGACGGCTTACTACACATCGTTTCGGACGATGGCATTTATCGGTCGTACAACGCGGAAACCGGGGAACTCTATGCCAACAAACGGGTTGGCACAAAAATTGACGCGTCGATGATTGGCTGGGGTGATAAGGTCTACATCACCGACGCAAAAGGCAAGACGACGGTGATTCGCAACTCAGCTAAGTACGAGGTTTTGGCGGAGAGCGATTTGAAGGAGCCAATCATTGCGTCGCCCGCAATGTCGAATGGTGATATTGTCATCCGCACCACATCGCATCTTTACCTGATCCGCGAGACCAACTAAGGAACGGCAAATGAATAACTTGCCTATCTCACAGTAGCTGGTGCTCTGAATCCCGTTTCAGCAGGACTCTGGGACTCTTCCACCGCGCTACTTATTGATTTGCCGTTCCTAAGCCTATCGGTTCGATTTCAACTTCGAGAAAGAGTCTACTGTTCGGCACGATCTTGGGTTGATGTGGCGGGGTTTTGGGTGAGTATCCATGGTACTCTTGCGTACTTACCGCATTCGCAATTCAAAAAGCTTTCAAAGCTACGTGCATGATTATTCGGGGGAAATTCTGGAGGGTTTTGGTCGGCGCTGCGACGGATTGGCTTGGGGATCGACTTTTTTCTGAGTGGAAGCGGGGAAACGAATTTGAAATTCGCTGCCGACCCCGGGTTCACTGATCACGGTCAACTCGCCCCCATAAGCCTCGATCAGACTCTTGCTGATCGACAATCCGAGTCCGCTGCCGTAGGGACTCGAACGGGATTCGTCGCCGCGGTAGAAGCGATCGAATACTTTGGACAACGCGTCGGCTGAGATGCCGATCCCCGTATCGCGGACGCTCAGCATCGCGTCCTCGTCGCTTTGCCAAGTTTTGACGAACACCGATCCGCCTGGCCGGTTGTAGTCGATCGCATTGCGGATCAGGTTCAAAATCGCTTGGCCAACCTTGGCGGGGTCGGCCTCGCAGAACGCCGATTCGCCCGATTGCACGATCTCGATCTGCCGCTCAAGTGCGACGGAGGCGAGCATCGTGATCGACTCGGTTGCCAAAGCGTGCAGGTCG
>DITY01000021.1:0-12606 GCA_002422955.1 Planctomycetaceae bacterium UBA6172 | reverse complement strand
ATCCCGAGCGACCGCAGTTCTTCGTCCATCGCCGACGTGTCGACTCGCTCGGAAAGGTTGCTTGCCGAAACGTTCGTCGCGGTCTGGCTGATCCGCCGGATCGGCTGAATCGCCCGGTCGGCCAGCCACCAACCACCCGCCAGCCCGAGCACCAAAACCGCCGCCCCCAGAAAAACCAATCGGGCGAGTGCCTGGCGGAGCCGATAGATCCTCGGTCCCACGTCGCGACCGACCACGATCAAAGTACCGAGCGGACCTCGGAGCAGCACTTCGCGTCTGCCATCGACGTTGCGAAACGAGAGCGGGGCGCGAGTATCCTGCCACAGGACGACGATGCCAGATGGTTCCGCTCGCAACAATTCGCCATCCGCGGCGAAGATGGCAAAGTAGGGTGGTCTCAGCCATGGTTCGGGCGGCCCGTGAAACCCGTCGTCCCGCAAGTCCTCTCCACGAAGCTCGTCGCGGCGCAGCGGAGCGTCGGGCGGAGGCAGGCGAGGCCTCCGGCCTGGGGACTGGAACTGCGGCGTCAAGCCCAACGGCAAGTCGGCGATCATGGCAGGCGACATCACCGGCGAGATCACTCGCAGGGTCCCTTCCAGCACACGGGCCTGATTGAGCAGCTCCGCATCGATCTCTTCCAAAGCTGACCGTTGAAATTGTCGCCAAAACGCGATCCCGAACGCCAACACGACGAACGTCAAGATCACGGCGTGCCAGAGCTGGATACGGACGCGAAGCGATTTAATCATTCACGATGTATCCTTGGCCCCGTCGCGTTTCGATTAGGTCGGAGCCTAACTTCTTGCGAATGTGCGAGACGTGAACATCAACCAGGTTCGACAGGCTGTCGTCGTCTTCACCAAAAATGTGGTCATAGATCACGCTGCGGGTGATCAGTTTGCCGCGATGCAGCGTGAGCAGTTCCAAGATTGCGTATTCGCGGGCCGTCAGCACCACCGGCCGGCCGGACTTTTCGACCGTTCGCTTGCTGAGGTTGATGGTGACGTCACCGACCGTCAGGATGGACTCGGCGTTGCCAGCGGCGCGGCGGATCAGCGCCCGCAGACGGGCTACCAGTTCGACCAAGGAAAACGGTTTGACGACGTAATCATCGGCACCGCCATCGAGGCCCCGCACACGGTCACAAACCTGATCGCGGGCACTGAGAATCAAGACGGGTGTGGCCTTCACCTTACGCAAGGCATCGAGCACCTCCCAGCCGCTCTTGATGGGGAGCATCAAGTCCAAGACGACCGCGTCGTAATCCCACGCGGTCGCCTTGAAGATTGCCGCTTTTCCGTCGGCGGCTTCGTCGACGACAAACCCTTCTTCCACGAGCGTTTGTGAGATCGCGGATCGCAAGTCGCGTTCATCCTCGACAACCAAGACCCGCACCATCCCAACTCCCACTAATCATGTCGACGTTTAAAAACCGCAGGGCAACCAGTCTTTCGATTGCTCACTCCAGACCTCGCCTGTTGCCCAGCAATTCTCGCCGCGTAGGTCAGGGGCAAGGAAGCGCAGTGCGAAACTCCAGCCCTCCGACTTGCGAACGGGCCGCTGGTGATCGGGCCGCTGGTGATCGGGCCGTTGGTGATCGGGCCGTTCGGATAGAGGGCTCCGCGGAGTTAGCGGGATCGATTACTCGAAAGGCTCAGGCCCGCCCGGTCGTTGCGGGCGGTCACCCTCGGGCCGAGGTCCGCGCGGAGGCCTGGCGTCGGGTCCGTCATTCCTACGGCCGCCTGGCCCAGCCCCACGAGGCGGCCCCATTTGCTTGGCAAACTCGGTGAGTTCCTCACGGCTCAACATGCCATCTCCGTTCGCATCGAACTCCATCGCATGCTCCACGAACCGCGCCGGATCGGGAGGCCCACCGGGGCCGCGTCCCCCATCCGGACCGCCGGGGCCACCAGGGCCGCGTTCGCCACGAGGACCACGGTCATCCCCCGGGCCGCCAGGCCCACCGGGGCCACGACCGGGTCCATCAGGTCCACGTCCGCCGGGTCCGCCTGGACCACCGCCATCAGGTCTGCCTGGACCACCGGGGCCAAAACCGCCGGGTCCGCGACCTCCAGGCCCGCCAGGGCCACGACCTCCAGGGCCACCGGGCCCACGACCGCCGGGCGGTGGCATCGGTCGCACCTCGTCTTCGGTCAGCTTGCCGTCCCCGTTCTTATCGAGCTTCGCCAGGGAGGTAGCGGCCGCTTTGATTTCGTCCGCATCGATGACCCGATCCCCGTTCGTATCGAGTGCTTCCAAAACTGGGTTGCCTGGCGGTCGCGGCCGGTCTCCCCGCGGACCTCGGTCTTCGGGCCGCCCACCATCGCTCGGGGGTTGGGCGAACGCCAACGCGCCGCCGAGCATCAGAAATCCCGCCCACATGCCACTTCGTTTTTTCATCGTTCCGCTCTGCTGATGAGGAATCGTCACACCGGCTCTCGAATCCGGTCGTCCTTGAAGGATACGAATGCGATCCTGAAGGGAACATGAAGCTGGCAGCGGCAAAGCGGAAAATCTGCAAATTGTTTGGCTAACCTTTCGACTCGTATTCGCCCAGGCCGCGTCGGCAGCAGAGGCGAATGCCCGAGGACACCGAGTTCGCGAGTCTTCTAACCGAGTGCGGGGTGCGTACCTCGAATTCCGCAGCCCCGTTTCGTCCGACTCAGATGGCTGGCCCAACAACGACGGTGGTCGATCAGGCGTCGACGAGATGCGTCTGGAACCAAGCGACCATCTGCTTGATCGCGTCGGCGAGATCGTTCCCCGTCAACCCGTGCCCGGCCCCGGGGTATTCGACCAACTGATGGGTCACACCCTGCTTTTGCAGGGCGTCGCGAATCCTTCGGCTGTGATCGACGGGCACCAGCTCATCGGCGGCCCCTGCCAGCAACAGCGTCGGCGCATCGTCGGCAGTCACCTTGCTCAGGGGCGAGTGTTCCGCGGCGGCGGCGCGATCGAGGTCCAAGGCGGGAAAGTTCTTGTGCGCCGGCAGGGATTCGGGGGCGCTGTGAATGACGATCGTTAGGTCGGTCGGGGCAACCCAAGCCACCACCGCCTGCACTCGATCGCTAACCCGCTCGACCGGGTCGGTTGCGGATTCGTTGCCGTCGTCCCCGGTGGTCCCGAGCATCAACGACAGATGACCTCCGGCGCTCATCCCAAAAACGCCCAAGCGGTCGGGTGAAACTCCAAACTCAGCTGCGTTCAAACGGACAAATCGGACCGCTCGACGAACGTCCGAGACCGCTTCGGGAATGGTGAACCGTGGGCTGCTGCCGTGACGGACCGCGAAGACAGTGAAACCGGCATCGGTCATCGGCCGGAGCATTCCGAGCAACTGAGCCGGCGGCGACCAATTCGAATACCACCCGCCACTGACCATGAACAGGACGCCGACACCGTTGGCGGCTTGCGGACGAAACACGTCCATGGTCATCGCGAGGCCCAGTTTGTGGCCGTAGACGACGTCGGCCGTGATGTCGACGTGGGCATTGCTGGGGGCGGCTTGGTCCTGGGCCGATACCGGGTTGGCCAGGGGCCACAGCAAAACGGCAAGAAGTAGGGCTCGGTAGCGATTCATGGTCGACCTTCCAATACGAAGGGGGTTGAAGCAATCAGGCTCGGGCTGAAGGTAAAAGGGTAGTCTAACGCGGGGGCGAATGACGATCACAAAAGGGGAGCCGAGGGATTTTCACACGCTCGCGGCGAGTGCGATGAGCCCCCGGCAAAGAGAGCCCGGGTTGCGAACCCAACCCGCAATTAGCCAGAGTTTCCGCAAACGTTCCGACAAGTTCAGGCAACTTCAGATCATTTGGCAAATGGACAACCCAGTAGTCGGACAGACGGAATGGTCGGGGCAGCTCGCGGGCGTGGCGACAGCATCCACTTGGGCCGGTTACATCAACAGTCGCCAGCTAGCGACCGCCGCACGCTCAGCGGCCCCTCGGGAGATTCGTCGGGAGATCCTCGCGAGCGATGCGGCTGGTGATTCGGAGGGGAATGGCTTGCGTTATGACCAATTCGAGCGGCGCGAACCCGCGTCGCACCGGGAGGCTATGTTCACCCCGACCTCGGAACTGTCGGCCATGGACAATCCCAGCGTCGCGCCAGGGGGCGCCGCAACCGACGGTGACGCGACTCGCGTTCGCGTCTTTCATCACGTCGATTACCAAGCTTGATCGGCCGTGCAACAGCGTCAGGCCTGCGGCGGTGAACCGGTCGCGGCGGTCCGCAGCGCCGCATGAAAGGGCACGTCAGGGCAGGGGGATATTCTCGATCACGAAATCGACCTGATCGCGGACGATCCGCGTGGGCGTCTCATAAATCAGCTTGCAGCCGGCAGCCGACTCTCCCAGGTCGAATAGGTAAGCGATGCCAATCCCGTTTTCGGCTTGTCGGTAGAGTTGGTAACCGAGATGTTCGACGCGAGTTCCATCCGCCGTCAACGCATAGACTTCATTGTTTAGCAAAAAGCCACGATGACTTTCCATCGCTTCGGCTGGCACATCGACCTCGATCCCCAACCGCACCTCATGAAGCTCCTCGTTCTTGCGGACACCTTCGCCTCGGAAGGTGAGCGAGCCTCGGGTCTCGGCGGCGACTGTGGCATCCAAGGAAAGTTCAAACCGCTGTGGGTCGACCGGGAGTAGCGACCGCAATTGTCCGATCAGGGCGGCGATTTGGGTCGCCTGGACCGGGGAGAACTCGAGCGGAATTTGCATCACCGCCAAAGGGATGTCCGGACCGGTCGCGACGTCGATCACGCCCCCTCCGCCACCGGCAGCCCCGAGCGTCTCGCCATCGCTGAGGACCGCGCGGATTCGATTCAGCGGCAGGGTAAGACCGATCGGCGTTGCCCCGGGCGGCCAAGCCAACTCGATCTCGACGCTCAATCCGCTCAACGCCGGATGCCGGAGCACGCGACGGCTCGTGACCAAGGTTGGCTCGAGTCGAAACGCCCCGGCGTAGGTCGCCGAGGCCGTTCGCCGAGGTCGCAGCGGTTGGCTAACGCGAAGTTTCCACGTTTTTGCATCACCACCGTAGGGATCGATATCCAAGCCGGCTTCATCCAGGACATGGTCGAGGGCTTGCCAAAATGAGAGCGGCTTTTCAGACAGCTTTTCGAGCGGCTGAATCGGCGTGTCGTCTGGCAGAGGATGTCGAAACTCGACCGCGTGATGGTCGGCAATCGCCTGCAACGCCGCCCCGAGCGTTCGCTTGTCGCTCAGGTCGAACTCGGTGATGCTCAATTCCTGGCTCGACCCGGGCGTTTCGGCGGCAGGCGGCTCAGACGGAACGGCGTCCTGCGCGAGCGAAATCAGGGTGCATGAACTGCTGCCGATCGTTGCGACGGAGACGCACACGGACAGGAACCACGTTCGCATCACTGCCTGCCCAATCCCTGCAATACGCAGCGCCAGTGCATCGACATGCAGTGGCCGCATTTGATGTGAGACGCGGGAACCATCGCAAGGGACGAATGGGGGAGCGGTCATGCGGCGAACTCCGTCGACCGGGAATGGCTGTGACCGTTGCTGGTCGCTTGGGCGACCGATGCTTTATTTTTGTACGGCATAATTAAACTGTAGCTGCTGGAGTTTAGCGCCGCACGCGGAAACGGCCCAACTCACAGGCGAAGGTTCGCCCGCCAGAGTGGCCAGGGATAGCCGGCGAGCGGAGATTGCCGTAACGTTTGGGACCGTTTAAATATTGCGAGCCGTCGGTGGATTCCGCGGTCCGTCAGCCTTCACGAGATTTTTTTGGTGTCGCGTCGATCGGGTAAAACCGTGCGATCTGTAGGTGGACAAACCTCGCGGAAGCGTTGGGACGTGCCACAGGGCCGCGGCGTCAGCGTTTGGCAAGGGTTGAATCCGCCTCAAATGCTCGTCGGTTCGTTTTTGCTAGTGATCGCATTCGGGACTCTCGGCCTGAAAAGCCTCCCGGGTCTCTACACGGGACAGCCGCTGAGTTGGGTGGATGCCCTGTTCACGTCCACCAGCGCCGTCTGCGTCACCGGGCTGATCGTGGTCGATACGGCAACTTATTTCACGCCGCTAGGACAAGGCTTGTTGTTGCTGTTGATTCAGCTCGGCGGGCTGGGGATGTTGGCCTTCAGCAGCCTGATCATCGTTGCACTCGGAAAGCGCCTGTCGCTGCGAGCCGAAACGATCGCCGGTGATCGGAGGGCCAATGGGCCGAACCTGGATGCCAAACGACTCACGCTCGATGTCATCCGGTTCACGCTGGTAATCGAAGCGATCGGCGCCTTGATGCTCTACACGGTGTGGGGTCCGCGTCTCGGTTGGTCCGAAGCGGTCTGGCCATCGGTGTTTCATTCCGTCAGCGGCTTCTGCAACGCCGGGTTTTCGACGAACACCGACTCGCTGATCGGGTTTCAGAATTCGCCCGCGACCTTAGCGACCATCAGCTTCTTGATCATCGCGGGTGGGATCGGCTTTTTGACGATGGAAGAGGCCTTCTTGAACCTGTTCAGCAGGGATTGGCGGCAGCGCAATCGGCTGTCGCTGCACAGCCGGCTCGTACTGTGGACGACGGCGTTCCTGTTGGTGATCGGCGGCATCCTTTTCATCTGGTTTGAATCGGACAGTCACATGGCTGGGCTCAGTCGGTTTGACCGGATCAGCAACGGATTGTTCATGAGCGTGACCGCGCGAACGGCCGGATTCAATTCGATCGACTATGGCCAGGCGACCGACAGCGTGAACTTCCTCACGATCCTGCTGATGCTGATCGGTGGGTCCCCCGGTTCGACGGCCGGCGGTTTGAAGACGACCACATTCGCCGTGATCGGTCTGCTCGCTTGGTCCAGGATGCGGTCCGAAACGACGACTTCCTTTGCCGGCCGGTCCATTCCGGAGGAGACGATTCAGCGGGCGACGGGAATCCTGGTCGTTTCCGTCGCGATCGTCGCGATGGGAGTCTTCGCGTTGTCGGGTTCTGATCCGCTGCCCAACCGCGAGAACCGCTTTCTGCTCAGGCTGTTCGAAGTCTGTAGCGCCTTCGGGACCGTCGGCTTGTCGCTGAACCTCACCCCGGAGTTATCGACGACGGGCCGGCTCATCATCACGCTGCTGATGTTACTCGGGCGGGTCGGGCCGCTCACGCTGGCCGCCGCGTTGGTCATTCGCCGCGCGCGATCGGGCCAGTTTCGCTACGCTTACGAAGACGTCATCGTCGGTTGACGTCCATGATCCCTCGGGAGTTGAGATGAAAAGGTTTGTGGTCATCGGACTTGGCAACTTCGGGTTCGGCGCCGCGGAAACGCTGAGCGCGGCCGGGCACGATGTGATCGTGCTCGACACCGACGAAGAGGTCGTCGATCGGATCGCTCCGAACGTCGCGCGGGCCGCGGTGGGGGATGGTACCGACATCAACACGCTCCAGCGGATCGGCGCCGCGGATGCCGATGCCGGCGTGATCTCCACCGGCGATGACATCACGGCTAGCATCCTGGCGACCATGGCCTTGCACGACTTGAAGGTCAAGGACGTGTACGTGAAGGTGATTTCCCGCGAACATGACCGCGTGATGCGGCGAATCGGGGTCACGGAAACGATCTTTCCCGAACGTGATTCGGCCACCGCGCTGGCCACGCGGCTATCGGGCACCGCCTTGCTGAATTATGTCCGCTTGGGAGAGGGCTTCAGCATTCAAGAAATGGCCGTTCCCGACAAATGGAATGGCAAGACGATCCGTGAGCTGAAACTTCGCCAAGAATACGACATCACGGTGATCGCCTTGCACGACGTGCTGAACAACTCCATCATCCCGTCACCCAATCCGGACTCGACGCTCAAGGATTCGGATACGCTGCTGGTCGCCGGCAGCGACCAGGCGTTGGCCAAAGCGGCCAAGCTGCTGTGATTGACGGGCAGCGGACGGTGGGTCAGGAACGAAGTCGCTTAGCCAAAGCGATCGGGCGACAGCAATTCCAGATCGATCGGCGATGGTTCGCGATCGACCAAGGCGGCGATGATCTGCCCGGTGACCGGCGCTAAACTGAGCCCCATCATCGCGTGGCCGGTCGCGACCAAGAGGTTATCGGCAACCCGGGTACGGCCCAAATAGGGCAGGCCGTCGGGGGAACAGGGCCGCAGTCCTTGCCAGGGTTCGATCCCAGCGAAATCGCCAACCGAAAAGGCGGGATAGTAATTCGGGATCGATTTCAGGATTCCTTGAACGCGTCGCGAGTTGATCCGCTCGTCCATCCCCGCGATTTCCATCGTGCCACCGAACCGTAGGGCACCGCCCAGCGGGGTGACGGCGACGCGGGCTTCGACCAAAATCGCGCAAATCTGGGGCGTCTGCACCGGGTGGGGATGCGTGACGCTGTAGCCCTTGCCCGCCTGCAGCGGCAGCCGTAAACCGAGTCGCCGGGCGAGTTCTGGCGACCAGGCACCACCGGCCAAAACGTACTGGTCACCGACGATCTCCCCGGCAGTCGTGAGCAGGGCCTCGATCGTTCGACCGCGCACGCGCCAATCGGTTGCCCGGGCGTCATAAACGAGCTGGCCGCCGGCCGCGAGCAGGGCCTGCTCCCTCGATTCGACGTATCGCCGCGGATCGAGATGGCAATCTTCGGCGTAATGGATCGCCCCGTGGATATCCATCTCGATGCCCGGTTCCAGACTAGCGGCCTGGGCCGCATCGAGGATCTTGGCGTTCAGCCCCAACCGGCACGCGGTCTGAGCCGTCTCCACTTCCTCATGGAAAACTTCGGGAGACTTGCAGAGCATCAGTAACCCGTTCTTGACGAGCCCCAGATTCTCGCCAGCGTCGGCCAACTCGGCATAGGCCGCGCGGCTGGCCAGATGCAGATCGCGGAGGACCGGCGCCGCGCGGCGGACCTGGGCCGGATTGCTCGCTCGCCAAAATCGATACCCCCAGCGGAGCAGATCCAAACTGAAGCGTGGCTTGATGTAGAACGGGGACTCGGGGTTCGCCATCCATTTGATCCCCATGGCAACCATGCCGGGAGCCGCCAGCGGCACCAAGTGACTCGGGACTATCATCCCCGCGTTGCCGAGTGATGAGCCTCGAGTCCGCGGGGTGGCATCGACCAAGGTGACACGATGACCGCGGCTAGCGCATCGCGCCGCGACGCTCAGACCGATCACCCCACCACCAATCACGACAACCCGTTTGCTCATGCCTTAACCTTGCTCAGATCCGACGCCAGGATTCGCTGACTCCGGGTCGGACGCGCCGCATCCCGTGGCGTTCGACTCCGCGATCCCGGTAGCGAACGGGTCGTCGGGCATCACGATCAAATCCGCCTCGGCCGTCACGTAAGCGGTACCCCGAATGGTCGGCAGGATCGTTCCCTCATCGCGATCCAGCCAGCGAAACCGAGCGTCGAACCGGCTGCCGATGATCGACTCTTGAACCCAAGTTTGCCCCTCGATGAGCATCCCGTCGGCGGCCAGGCAGGCGAGCTTAGCGCTGGTCCCGGTCCCACAGGGGGAGCGATCGTAGGCGAGCCCTGGACAGAGGACGAAGTTCTTCGAGTCGGCCATTCCGGCCGTCGGCGGCCCGAACAACTCGATGTGGTCGACGACCGCATGCCCCGCCGAGTTGACCGCGTGGCGAATCCGGGTGGCGACTTCGGTCAGCCGGGAAACGTTATCCGAGGCGATGCGTTCGTCATGCCGTTTGACTAAGAAAAAACCGTTACCGCTCCATGCGACATCGCCGACGACAGGCCCCACACCGGGGACATCGAGCACGACATCCTTGGCGAGTCGCCGACTGGGGACGTTTGTCACGGAGACTTCGGCACCACCGTGCCAGACCGCTTCGACAGGACCGACCGGGGTATCGATCCGCACCAGGCCCGGCTCGATGCGTCCCAGATGGGCGAGCGTGATCACCAACCCGATCGTGCCATGTCCACACATGCCGAGATAGCCGACGTTGTTAAAAAAGATCACGCCGAAGCGACACGAGGGATCGGCGGGCGGGCAAAGGTAAGCGCCGACCCACACGTCACCCCCGCGAGGTTCGTTCATGCAGATACGGCGGAGATCGTCGTGATTATCGCGCAGCGCCGCCAACCGCTCCGCGAGCGATTCCTGATTCCACTTCGGGAACGGATCCAAGCCCGCATCGATGATGACGCGGGTCGGTTCGCCTCCGGTGTGCGAGTCGATCACGCGGATGACACGTCGTCCAAGGCTCATGGCGTGTGCCCGTTCCCAGCGGTCAGCGTCGACCGACTGTTCATCAAATCCTCGACCGCATCGGCCTCCATCGGGATATCGGACATCAGACTTTGCGGACCGTGGGGGGTGATCAACACCGTGTCTTCCAGGCGGATTCCCATCCGTTCTTCCCGGATGTAGATCGCCGGTTCACAGGTCATCACCCAACCGGCTTCGAGCGGGGCGTCGACCAGTTGGACGTCATGCACCGCGAGGCCGATCGGGTGCCCCACACCGTGCATGAAATACTTCGACAACGCTTCTTTGTCAGGGCCTTGCGACCGGACTTGATCGAGCGACAGCAGGCCGAGGTCGACCAATTCCTTTTCGATCGAGGCTTGCGCGAACCGTCGCCATTCTTTAGCCAGGAGTCCCGGCTTGAGCTCCGCGAAGCAGGCGCGATAGGCTCGCAGCACGGCATCGTAGATCTGACGTTGGCGGGGAGTGAATCGGCCGCTGACCGGGATCGTGCGGGTCATGTCCGAGTTGTAATTTCCCAGGGATGCGGCGACATCCAACAGTACCAAATCGCCGTCCTGGCAGGGCATGTCGTTACGAATGTAATGCAGCGCGCAAGCGTTCTCGCCCGCGGCGATGATCGGCGAGTAGGCGAACTGACCGCCGTGCGAAATGAACTCGTGCGCGAACTCGGCTTCGATCTGGCATTCGTTGACGCCGGGGCGAACAAACCGCGCGACGCGCGCGAACCCGTCTCGGGTTAGCCCGCAGGCCTGGCGAATCATCTCGACTTCTCCCGGCGATTTCACCGCGCGTACCTGGTGCAGAATACGGGCCAAGCGGTGATAGCGGTGCAGAGGATATTGCGCCATGCAGTCCCGTACGAATCGGGCCTCACGCGTCGACTCCAGGACCGTCGAGGTCCGCGGGTGCTCATTGGCGTTGAGGTAAACCTGATCCGCTTCGCACATCAGTGCGTGAAAGATCGACGCCAAGGCGGACAGCGATTCGACCCTGCGAATCCCCGATGCCGCCGTCGCTTCCGCTTTGCTCAGCTTCTTGCCCTCCCAGATCTCCAGCAGCGGAGAGGCGTCACGGATGAACAGAATCTCGCGATTCTTCTCCTCGTGCGCGTCGGGGAACAGGATTACCAGCGACTCCTCCTGCTCGATGCCGGTCAAGTAGAACAGGTCGGCGTTGGGCTGCAGGATCAGGGAACCATCCGCATTGGTCGGCAGGACATCGTTGTTGTTGACGATGGCCAAACTGCGAGGCTCCATCATCGCGGTTACGCGGGCGCGATGGCTGGCAAAGACTTCGGGAGTCAGGGGGGACGATGAACTCATGGGGTCCGCCGCGGTGGGCAAAGGAGTAATGGGTGGTGGAAATCCCGAATGTACCAAAACGGGCGACGGGCACTCAGGCCGGTCTGGAACTGAGCCAAACCGTTGGCTACGCTGACCGACGAAGTTACCGACCAAGCCCGTCCGTAGGCATGGGCGTCTGAAGGCCAAACGCGAACCCGCAAATGCTGAATCATCAATCGTATCAATTGTGCGGCCAGGCCTCGGACATGGCCACCAGGCTGCGGGTGGTCACCCACCGTGTCGACGGCGCGTTGTTGATCGACGCTGGCATCGAAGCGACTGGCTCGCTAGAGGCCGGATTGGCGATGGCCCGCGTCTGTTTGGGTGGGGCCGCCGAGGTGTCGCTCCAGGCCGAGGATGCGGATCGACTGGCGAGTGATTGGGGCGTGCTCGTGCGGACCGACCGCCCCATCGAAGCTTGCTTGGGGGGACAGTATGCCGGTTGGCCGGTCTCCGTCGACAAGTTCTTCGCCATGGGTAGCGGTCCGATGAGGATGGCCCGTGGCCGTGAGGAAATGCTCGGGCAGCTCGGGCTAACCGAGTCACCCCAGTACGCCGCCGGGGTGCTGGAGACGACCGAACTGCCGACGGCGGAGGTGATCCGAACCATCGCGGAACAGACTCAGGTCGCTTCCGAATCGCTGGCGATCATGGTCGCCCCGGCGGGTTCGCTGGCGGGTACGATCCAAGTCGTGGCCCGAAGTGTTGAAACGGCACTGCACAAGCTTCATACCCTGAAATTCGATGTCCGCTGCGTGTTCTCGGCCGCCGGCATCGCGCCCCTGGCGCCGCCCACGCGCCCGAGTGATGTGATCGGCGGGATCGGCCGGACGAACGACGCGATCCTGTACGGCGGCCGGGTCACCCTGTGGGTCGATTGTGAACAGGACGCGGTCGATGCCGTGGCCGGATCGGTCCCCAGCGTCGCTTCACGAGATTATGGGCGACCGTTTGCTAAGATTTTCAAAGATTACGATTACGACTTTTACAAGGTCGATCCTCATCTGTTCAGCCCCGCGGTGGTGCAGATCATCAACCGCCGCAGCGGGTTGGCACGCCGG
>DITY01000239.1 GCA_002422955.1 Planctomycetaceae bacterium UBA6172 | reverse complement strand
CGACCGGCGGCAATACCGGCGGCGGCAGTGCCTCGGCGGGGACCGGTGGTTCGACAGCCGGCGCGTTCAGCGGCCAGCCCGGCAACACCCAGGCGGGCGAAATCGGTCGCTCGTCCGATCGCCAGTTCACCGACACGGGCGCTGCCGGGCAGGGCGGCGGACGCACCGGCGGCTTGGGCGGCGGACGTGGATTCGGCGGCTTTGGTGGCATGGGAGGACTAGGCGGCTTGGGAGGCAACATGTTCGGCGCGGGCAATACAGCCTCCTCCACGCCATCGGTTCGCACCCGCTTGGCAGGCCCCGTGGATGTCTCCGCCGAGATGCGATCCGCCTCCCAGTTTCGCACCCAGCAGCAGGTCCAGGCCACCGCGGCTCAACGGTTTGTCCGCGGCTATTCCGCGTCGCATCAGAACGGCGTCGCGACCATTTCTGGAACCGTCGGCACGGAAAAAGAACGTCGTATGGCCGAATTGCTGCTGAAGCTGGAACCGGGCGTCCGGCGGGTCGAGAACCAGATCACGGTTTCGCCCTGACCGCCCAGCGAAAATTTCGGGCGAGGGTTTCTGGCGAAGGGCATATCGGGCAATCGGCAGCGGGCGAATCGAGAGCCGGGCTAGCTGTCGATCGCATCGGTGTCGGACTATAATCGAAACGCGGGCCTGCGGCCTGCGCCAGCCACACGGCTGGTGAGTTCCGCGGTTCACCCGACTCGGGAGGCAACTTTCCTTCCCGAGGCTTCGGCTTGCCGCCCCACCTTACCCGCCGCCGTTCTCGCCCCCAACGCGAGCCTTGCGGCGCTCCTCGCGGATCGATCGATGAGATACTTGCTTGCAATCGCCTTGGCCGGCTGGAGTTCTTTGGCGTTCTCTCAAGAGGCCTCGGCCCCAGCGGAGATTCAATTCAATCGCGACGTCCGGCCGATCCTGTCGGACAATTGCTTTTCCTGCCATGGCCCCGACGCGGGACATCGCCAAGCCGATCTGCGACTCGATATCCGGGAGGACGCGATCGCCGGGGGCGCGATCGAACCGGGCCAGCCCGACGCGAGCGAACTGGTCGCGCGGCTGATTTCCGCGGACCCCGATCTGCAGATGCCGCCGCCGAGTTCGAACAAGCGATTGACCGCTCGCCAAATCGAAATCCTCCGCGGCTGGGTCGCCCAAGACGCCCCCTACCAACTGCACTGGTCGTACGAACCGCCGGTCAAGGCGACCATCCCCGCGGGTGAAAACGCCGTCGACCATCTCGTCCGTCACAAATTGGTCAGTGCCGGCCTGCAACCGTCCCCTCAGGCCGATCGCCGCACCTTGATTCGTCGCCTGTACAGCGACCTGCTTGGGCTGCCGCCCACCGCCGAAGAGGTCGACGCGTTCGTCGCTGACCAATCGCCGGACGCGTACGGCAAGCTGGTCGATCGGTTGTTGCAAAGCCCGAATTATGGCGAACGGATGGCGATTCAATGGCTGGACGTCGTCCGCTTCGCCGACACGATCGGTTATCACAGCGACAATCCACGCAACGTCTGGCCCTACCGCGACTGGGTGATCCGCAGCTTCAACGACAACAAACCCTTCGACCGGTTCACGCTCGAACAGGTTGCCGGCGATCTGCTGCCCGATGCCGATGTCGAAACCCGAGTCGGTTCGGCGTTCAACCGCCTGCTGCTGTCGACCGAAGAGGGGGGAGCGCAGCCCAAGGATTACGAGTCCCGCATGCTGACCGACCGCGTCCGCGCGATCGGTGCCGCGTGGCTGGGACAGACGACCGGCTGTGCCCAGTGTCATGACCACAAGTTCGACCCGTTCACGACCCGTGACTTCTATTCGCTCGGCGCGTTCTTCGCCGACATTCAAGAACCGATCCTCGGTCGCCGGGAAGACGGCATGGCTGTCACCACGCCCGACCAGGACGCCGAACTGGCGCGGCTCGATGCCGAACTCACCGCGGCCCGCGAGCGGCATCAGGCGATTCTCCCTTCGCTCGACATCGCCCAACAGCAGTGGGAAGCGGATCTGGTCGATTACCAAGTGACCCTGCCAGAACTTCGCGAGGGTTCCGGCGCTACGGATGCCGACAAGAAAACCGCCGCGGACGTGGCTGCCTTCGTCGCCAAGCCCGATCCCGAGCGGACCCCTCAGGAACGCGAAGCGATCCGCAATTACTTCCGCAATCGGACGACCAAACTGTTCGCCACCGAGCGTCAAGCCTTGGCGCAAGCCGAACAGCAACGCAATCAGTACTTTAACGAACTGCCCAAATGCATCGTCAGCGTCAGCTCGCCGAACAAACGGACGGTGCGAATCCTCCCCCGCGGCGACTGGATGAACGAATCAGGCGAGATCGTTAAACCGGCACTGCCGCATTATCTGCCCGCTCCGACCTTCACCGATCGCGAACCCAACCGGCTCGACTTGGCCACATGGTTGGTTTCGCGCGAAAACCCATTGACCGCCCGCGCGGTGATGAACCGTCTCTGGAAGCAATTCTTCGGCACGGGCCTCAGCAAAGTGTTGGACGATCTGGGTGCTCAAGGCGAACCGCCCGCCAACCCGGAACTGCTCGATTGGCTCGCCTGCGAGTTCATGGACTCGGGGTGGGACATGAAGCAGATGGTCCGCAATATCGTCACCAGCGAAACCTACCAGCAGGTCTCCAACGCCACCCCCGAATTGCTCGCGGCCGACCCCTACAACCGTCTGCTGGCCCGCCAAAGCGCCTTCCGCGTCGACGCCGAACTGGTTCGCGATCATGCCTTGGCGGTTTCGGGCCTGTTGGTCAACAAGATCGGCGGCCCCAGCGTCAAGCCTTACCAGCCCGAAGGGTATTGGGAAAACCTCAACTTCCCGGTCCGCCAGTACCAGAACGACAGCAGCGAAAACCAGTACCGCCGCGGAATTTACACCTGGTGGCAACGGTCATTCCTGCACCCCAGCCTGCTCGCCTTCGACGCCCCCAGCCGCGAAGAATGCACGGCCGAACGGAACCTGTCCAATATCCCCCAGCAGGCCCTCGTGCTGCTCAACGACCCGACCTACGTCGAGGCGGCCCGGGCCTTTGCCGGTCGGATCCTGCAGTCCGCCGATACGACCAGTGATAGTCAGAAGATCGCATGGGCTTGGCGGAACGCGTTGCAACGCAGCCCCAGGGAAGAGGAAGTTCAACTCGCCCAGCAGTTGCTCCAAGAGCACCGCGGCTACTATCGCCAAGACCCCGAAGCGGCGAACCAGTTGCTCGGTGTCGGTATGGCCCCCAACCCCGAATCGCTCGATAAGGTGGAACTCGCCGCTTGGACCCACATCGCCCGCGTGCTATTGAACCTGCACGAATCGATCACCCGTTCCTGAGCGTCGATTCGCCGCGTCGGATTCGCAACCGCAGCCCTCACGAGACCCCGTGCCGATGAACCCGACCGCTATCCATCGCCGCGCCTTCCTCGGTCGCGGAACGCTCGGCCTGGGAACCGTCGCGTTGGCATCCTTGGCACAACGCGACGCGCTACGAGCCGCCCCGGGTCGCGGCGTGCTCTCGCCGCCCCCGTTGCCGGTCCGCGCCAAACGGGTGATCTGGTTGACGATGGCGGGCGGCCCCTCGCAGCTCGAGACCTTCGACTACAAGCCGAAACTCGCCGAACTCGACGGCCAGCCGATGCCGGAAAGTTTTACGCGCGGGCAACAGCTGGCTCAGCTTCAAGGACAGAAGCTGATGTGCCTCCGACCGCTGTTCCCGTTCGCCCGCCACGGCCAAAGCCAACTCGAAATCAGCGACCTGTTTCCGCACCTCGCCGCGGTCGGCGATGACCTCTGCGTCATCCGTTCGATGACCACCGACGCGATCAATCACGACCCGGCCCACATGTTCATGAACACCGGCTCGCAGATCGCCGGCCGTCCGAGCATGGGTGCCTGGGCGACCTATGGCCTGGGCAGCGATGCGGAAGACCTGCCGGGGTTCGTCGTGCTGGTCTCCACCGGCCCTGGTCGCTCTCCTCAACCGATCGCCGCGCGGCAATGGAGTAGCGGCTTCCTGCCCAGCCGCTATCAAGGCGTGCAACTCCGTTCACGCGGCGACGCCGTCCTGTACCTCGGCTCGCCCGCCGGAGTCTCCCGCCCGCAACAAGGCCTCGACGTCGCCGCCATCAACTCGCTCAACCGCCATCACGATTCCTTCGTCAACGACCCCGAGATCGCGACCCGCATCACGCAGTACGAGATGGCGTTTCGCATGCAGGCCAGCGTCCCCGAACTGATGGATCTCAGCGACGAGGATGCCCGCACGATCGAAATGTACGGCTGCCAGCCGGGTGACGGTTCCTTCGCCAGCAATTGCCTGCTCGCCCGCCGGCTCGCCGATCGCGGCGTGCGATTCATCCAGCTCTATCACCGGGATTGGGATCACCACAGCCTGCTCCGCGAGGAACTGCCACTCCGCGCGGCCGAAGTCGACCAGGCCTGCGCGGCGCTGATCCGCGACCTCAAGCAACGCGGGATGTTCGACGACACGCTGATCGTGTGGGGCGGCGAGTTCGGTCGGACCCCGATGTCGCAAGGGAATAAAGGCCCCATCGGTCGAGATCACCACAACAAGGCGATGTCGATCTGGCTCGCCGGAGCCGGCCTGCGCCGCGGCCTGACGCTGGGAGCGACCGACGAACTGGGTTACGCCGCCGTGGAGGACATCTGCACCGTCCATGACCTGCACGCCACGATGCTGCACCAACTCGGCATTCGCCACGACACCTTCAGTGTCAAGTTCCAAGGGCTCGACGCCAAGCTCACCGGCGTCGAAGGGGCTCGCGTGATCGACCAAATCCTGGCCTGATCCCGCGTTAGCCCACCGCTACAAAGCAGGGCATGTCCCGATCTGGGCACCCTTCGCGCCTTCGCCCTACGACTGAAAAGCGGCCGGTCTGATCGCCGCGGAGGATGCAAACCGCAAGGCGTCTAGCCGCGCGCGGGTGCTGCCGAGTGGCGTGGCGAAGTGCGGGTCGTCATTCGGAGTCTGTGTCGCTCGGGACCGACCGATGAAAGACGGCTGGCCCGGTCCGTTGCTGGAATCAGGAGTCGCGGGGTGAGCGCTGGCGAGGTTGACCCGAATTGTCGACGCACGGATGATTGGGACGCTTCCCCATCACACCGACACCCGCAGCCAGGACCGCCTCATGGAAAATCGCCCCATTCAGCGGTTAGCCTTCTTCGATACGAAGCCTTATGACCGCCAATTCATGAGCCAAGCGGAGGGTGCCGATCGGCTGGATTGGACTTTTCATGAGTTTCGGCTGACCAGCGA
>DITY01000184.1:346-12181 GCA_002422955.1 Planctomycetaceae bacterium UBA6172 | reverse complement strand
GATCGCCGGGACGACCGACATCGACCTGGTCAACGACCCGATCGGACACGACCCCGCGGGGAAGCCCGTCTACTTGCGCGAGATTTGGCCGAGCGCCGAAGAGGTGGCTCGGACGGTCGCCAGCTCGATCGAGCCGGAGATGTTCGTCAACGAGTATGAACAGGCGGTGCAGGGCGACGATCACTGGAAGGCGATCCCCGTCGCCGGCGGCGCCAGTTACCAGTGGGACGAAACGAGCACCTACATCCAGCACCCGCCGTTCCTCGACGCGCTGGGCACCAGCTTCGAGCCGTCGATCCGTCCGATCACGGGCGCCCGCGTCTTGGCTCTGCTCGGCGATTCGGTGACCACCGACCACATCTCACCAGCTGGTTCGATCAGCGGCGATAGCCCGGCTGGCAAGTTCTTGCAGGCGGCCGGCGTCGCGAAGCGTGACTTCAACAGCTACGGCAGTCGCCGCGGCAACGACCGGATCATGGTCCGGGGCACGTTCGCCAACATCCGCATCCGCAATGCCGTCGCGCCGGGCACCGAAGGGGGCTGGACCAAGCATTTCCCTGGCGGCGAGGTGATGAGCATCTACGACGCGGCGATGAAGTACATCGCGGACGGCGTCCCGCTGGTCGTGCTGGCGGGGGCCGAATACGGCACCGGCAGCAGCCGCGACTGGGCGGCCAAGGGGACGATGCTGCTGGGCGTCAAAGCGGTGATCGCCGCCAGTTACGAGCGGATTCACCGCAGCAACTTGGTCGGCATGGGCGTCCTGCCATTGCAGTTCCCCGAAGGCCAGACGTGGCAGTCGCTCGGGTTGACCGGCATGGAGACGATCGACATCGAAGGGCTGAGCGACGACCTGCAGCCGAGGACCAGTGTGCCGGTGAAGTTCACCAGCGCGGACGGCAAGGTCAGCCGCGTGTCGTGCTTGGTCCGCATCGATACGCCGGTCGAAATGCAGTACTACCGCAACGGCGGCATCCTGCCGACCGTGTTGCGGAACATGCTGTAATCGATCCGGTCACTCGGGCGGCGCGATCACTCGTGCTGCTGGGTTACTCGGGCTGCCCGATCACTCGTGCTGGAACAGCACGCAAATCGGCGACGGCACGTGGATCACGCTGCGGTTGAACTGCAGCAGGCCGGTTTCGGGGTTGACCACGAAACTGGCCAGGCTGTGCGAGTCTTGACCGGCGGCCAGCAGCCAGTTGGCCGACGGATCGAGATTGAAGTTCCGCGGTGTCGCGCCTCGCACGTTGGCATGCTGGATCGCTTCCAATTCGCCCGTCTCCGCGTTGACCCGGTAAACCGAGATCGTGTCGTGACCGCGGTTGGCCGAGTAGACGAATTGGCCTGACGGGTGAACGCGAATTTCCGACGCGCTGGTGAATTGTTCCTTGGCCAGTTCGGCCCGCGGAACCGCTTCGACCGTCTGCTTGATCGTCATCTTGCCGTTCGCGGCATCGTAGTCGAAGACCGAGACCGTCAGATCGAGTTCGTTGAGGACATAGATCCACTGCCCGTTGGGGTGGAACTTCATGTGCCGCGGTCCGCCGCCGGGAGGAACATTCCCCTGGCCGTGCGGGGTGATTTGCGCGGTGGCCGAATCGAGCCGATAGATCACCACTTGGTCCAGGCCCAAGTCGGGCGCGAAGGCGAACCGATTATCGGGCGAGAAGCCGACCCAGTGGGTGTGGGGTGAATCTTGACGCCCTGCGACAACCCGTGAACCGCCCTGATGTTTGACCAACTGCGTCCGGCGGTCGAGCGAACCGTCGGCTTTGACCGCGAAGGCCGCGACCGAACCGCCGCCGTATTGCGCCGTCAACAACGTCTTGCCAGTCGGGTCGATCGCCAGGTGCGTCGCTCCACCATCCCCGACTTCGACCGAGTTGACCAACGTCAGGCTCGACTTGCCTTGCGCGTCTTTGCCCATCTGGTACGCGACCACCGACGCCTTGCCGTCCCGTGACGCCGCGGCGTAGAGCACCGGCAACTTCGGATGGATCGCCAGGAACCCAGGACCACCGATCTCGGCAACCAGCCGGGCCGGCGACAGCTTGCCGTTGGCGGTATCGAGCGTCGAGTGATAGATCCCTTGGCTGAGCGGTGAGCTGCTGGTGCCGATCCAGACGTCGATTTCGGCGGCGTGACCGGAACTGAGCAAGCCGGTTAGGCACGCGATCGCCAGGCTACGGAGCGTGGCGCGGAGAATCGATTTCAAGATGAAGTCCTCAGGCGGGAGTGTGGGAAAACACGAGGCGGGCATCGACCGAGTCGCCGGCCCGCGGTCGACCCAGGATTGTACCCCAAAGCCGCCTCCGCCCGATCGACGAGACCCAGGTCCGAGCTCCCGGGTATGCGATTCAGGGTCCCGCGTTTACCGCGTCGCGAAGTAGATCACCAGGACGACAATGATGACGAACACGACCGCAAGCAACTTCCGCCACGAGATCTCCTGAGCGGTCGCCTCTTCAACTTGCAGACGCTGCGTCAGCGTCTTCTCCGGCGCTGTGGGGCCGGTCGCATCTCCCGGCTTGGCAGCCGCTGGATCATTGACCACGGCCCGGCCGTCCAGAATCGCCTGGAGTCGGTTCGCTACCGCCGCCGCTGAACTGGGGCGATTGGCGGGATCCTTTGCCAACAGCTGATCGATCAGCTGGGAAAGCTCCGGGGGGCAATTCGGGACAAAGTCGTTCACTTTCGGGGGCGTCTCCTCGATGTGGCAGCGCATCGTTTCGACGACACTGCTCATTCCCTGGGCCTCGTCGACCTGAAAGGGACCGCGTCCGACCAGGTACTCGAACAGGTTGCAGCCGAGCGCGTAGAGGTCGGCCCGGGCATCGATCGCGGTCTTGCCCAAGGCTTGCTCGGGGGCCATGTACTTGACGGTACCGACCGTCATCCCCTCGACCGTCAAGCTCACCGACTCTGCGTCGCGTGCCAGCCCGAAGTCACCCAGCTTCAAGCGGCCGTCGTCCGACAGGAAGATGTTGCCCGGTTTCAGGTCGCGGTGAATGATGCCGACCTGATTCAGGTGCTCCAGCGCCCGCGCGATCTGCAGGCCGCACTCGCAGGCATCGCGCCAAGGGAGCACGCGTCGTTTCCGCAGCACGTCGGACATCGATCCCCACGGAACGTGCTCCATCGCGTAATACAACACGCCATCCTCGACGCCGCAGTCGCGATAGCTCACCACATGCGGGTCATTCAGCTTTTGGGCGACGGTAATCTCCCGAATGAATCGCGCGTGAATCTCCTCGATCTCATCGGCGCCGGGCCGCAGCACCTTGAGCGCATAACGTCCTCCCTGCTCTTCGTCCTCCGCCAGGTAAACCGCTCCGGCGCCACCTCCGCCCAACAGTTTCAGGAGCCGGAAGGGGCCAAGCTTCGATCCGATTTCTAAGTTGCGATATGCCAACATGCACCCGTCATTCAAAGTATACCAAAAGGGCCGATCGGACCGCCCGCGATCGATAGGGATACCCGTGCATTCACCGCCTTGAATGACCAAGTTTCCGCCACTGTAACCGAGCCGCTTCTCGGTGTGTTGCGGCGGCCTTCTGCAGCCTGCCGGGCAATTTTTTCGGCAGGAATGCATCGTTCCTGCGACCGACGGCGCGTCCGGCTGGCAGAGATAACCTCGGCTGCCTTTCGCCCTCGGTTCGACGCCGCAAGCCGCACGCCTGCGTCTGCTCCAGCCGCCATCTCCGACCGCGCGGGCCGAGTCGATCGAGGACGGCCAGTCGGTCGCGATCACCGACGCCAGCCTCAACGTCGAGCTGGGCGGCTACGGGATCGGACTCTATCGGGTGAGCGACGAGTCCGCGGATCGCTGATCAGCACCGCGGTCGGTCAGCCGCGCGATCCAGTCGGGCGACAAGAAGATCGCGTTGGCGACGATCATCATCGAGCCAAACGTCATCATGCCGAGAAACAGCGCGATCCCGCCGTGGACCGCGACCGCCGTCGCCAAGACCAGCGGCCGTGTCAACTTCGGCCACACGAGCGCGCAGTAAAACACTTCCCAGAACACGGTCAGGTGCGTCAGCGCCGAGAAAACCACCGGGAAACGTCCGAGCCAGGTCAGGTTCAGCGATTGATACTCGTAGTTCGCCGCCGCGAACCACATCGCCGTGCCGTCCCACCACGTCGTGCCGCGGGCTTTCCACAGCCCGCCGAACAGGTAGATGACGCAGAGGTGAATCTGGGCCAGCCGTGTCGCGATCGCCGCCATGACGCTGGGCGAATCGTCCGGAAAGAGCCAGGCCAGGCGAGCGTCCCGCGCGATCGGACCCGCGAGGCGTTTACGGAGCCAAGCATCGACGGAAAACACGGCGCCGCTGGGGGCGATCATCAAGTACATCGCCAGCATTGTGGTGATCTGATCTAAACCGAATAGCACACCGGTCAGCCGGTGAATCAGCATCAACTGCAGAAACCACGCCAACGGTGCGGTGAATCGGGTCATGAAACCGATCGCCAAGCAGGCCGACGCGGCCATCGTCAGCAGGTGATGGCCCCACAGCAGGACCGGGGAGCTGATCAACCACAGGTAGCTGCGGGCGGCCGAGGGGGCACCGAACTCGCCGCGATTGAGCGCCGCGATGGTGCGGTTGTTGACCCAGGCCTCATCGCCCAGAAAATCGCCCAACCGCAGCGCCAACACCGCTTGGCTGTACAGCAACATCAGGCCGGTTGCGATGCGAATCAGCGCCAGGGTATGAGGCCGCTGGGGCGTGAACCAAAACTGATCCCACGCGGTGATCCAGGAGGCAGCCCATGCGGTGGTCGCACCCCGGACCGCCGTGATGGCGTTGCCCATGCCGTTTAGCGGGGCGTTGCCCGTGGCGTTTCGTGCGGCGTCGTGGTCAGGAAGGATGGCACTCATGGCGTGACCTCGATCGGGGCGCGTAGCGGGAGTCGAGGGATGATCGGCCGAACCAAGGGCCTGGCATCGCGTGCCGCTTCCGATCGACCCAAGGTTGCCGGTTCGGGTTCGCGAACCGTCTCGCTGTCAGTTGATTCGGCAGCGGGTGATTCGGCAGCGGGCGAATCGTCAATCGGTGCGGGGGGCAGCGGTTCCAGCGGCAGCGGCGGCGGAGCGTCGGGTAAAACGAAATAGAGCTGCGGCGCGTCGAGCGGCACGTTGTCTTCCATGAACTCCGGCAATCCGGGCTGGCGATGCTCGAGCCGGTCGATCGCGACCGTGGCCTGTGGGTAAGCGGTCTGCAAGCGATTCAGGATCGAATCGCGAACCGTCTCGTACCTCCGCCGCGCTTGAATCCATTCGCGGATCGCGACCGGGTTCTGGGCGATTTCCTGAGGCGGTTCGCCGGGCGGGTGATGGATATCGTTGAGGAACTCGGCCAGCATGAAGTGCCGGTGATAGAGCAGTCGCGGCCACTGGTCGTTCAGGTCGGGATAGTTCCGAACGAGCGGCTCAACGGGACTGGGGCTCGAGGCCGTGGCGTCGGTCCCCGTGGGCTGCGTGAGCGTGGCGCGAATCAGGTGACTGGGCCCCGGCTCGGGGGCGAAGAAGGCGTAGCCGTGATCGAGGTAGGCGAACTGGCTATAGCCGCGGACCGGGTCGCGAAACCGGGTCATCGAAGGGCTCGCCCCGAACGGCCCCTGCGTGGCGAACTCCAGTGGCCGGCCGATTACGGCCCACAGGTGGCCGATGATCAGCACGCTCGCCACGATGCGGCCCGTCTTTCCTATCGGAATGGAACGGCGCGCATCGGGCGAACCGATGACGGCTGGTTGAAGAACACCAGCTGGTTGGGGAACACTGGGCGTGGGTGGCACGGCAAACAACCGGTCGAGCCGGCTGGCGAGAGGCGGATCAGGGGTGCGGAGGACCGACCCTGAAGCTTAGCTCGCTCCTGTTCAACGTGACGAACCCGAACCGGCAAAACCCGAACGTTTTCTCGGACCGCTGGAGCCTGGCCGCCCACCGCGACTGGCACCATTTCCCTGACCCGGACGACCCGAGCGACCGGCTTGACCGGAACGGCCGGGCTGACCCGAGCGTCCCGCTTGTCCGGAGCCTTGGGCAGCGTTCGCTCCCGTAGGCCTCGCGTTCATCGACGGGATCGTTCTGCCGAGCAATTTCTCGATCGAGCGTAGCGTGTCGTATTCGTCATCGGTGCAGAAGGACAGGGCGATGCCGTCGGCTCCCGCGCGGCCGGTGCGGCCGATCCGGTGGACATAGCTTTCGGCATCGACCGGCAGATCGAAATTGATAACGTGCGAGATGCCGTCGATGTCGATCCCGCGGGCCGCAATGTCGGTCGCGACCAGCACGCTGACTTCGCGGTTACGGAACGATTCGAGGGCTTGCTGGCGAGCGGATTGCGACTTGTTGCCGTGAATCACGGCCGCCGTGATACCCGTCCGACGCAGGCGATCGCAAACGACGCTGGCCCCGCGTTTGGTGCGGGTGAAGACGATCGCGCGCTCGACTTCTTCCAGCGACAGCAATTGACGCAGAATGTCCTGGCGTTCCCCACGCTCGACGAACAGCAATTGCTGGTCGATTTGCGTGACGCTGACCTGCTTGGGGGCGACGTTGACGGTGATCGGGTCGTGCAACAATTGCCGGGTCAGGTCGACGATGTCCGGGGGCATGGTCGCGGAGAAGAACAGCGATTGTTTCTGCTTGGGCAGCTTGGCGATGATCCGCTGGATGTCCGGCAGGAAGCCCATGTCGAGCATCCGGTCGGCTTCGTCCAAGACGAAAATCTGCAGGCTGCTCAAGTCGACGTGCCCTTGGTTCATCAGGTCGAGCAACCGACCGGGGGTAGCGACGAGGATTTCGCTGCCGCGACGGAGCTGCGAGACCTGCGGAACTTGGCTGACGCCGCCGAACACGCAGGCGCAGCGGAGCCTCAGGTTCTGACCATAGGTCGAGAAGCTGCCGCTGATCTGAATCGCCAATTCGCGGGTCGGTGCCAGGATCAGGGCGAGCGGACGATTGGCGGTCGCCTTGCGGCCATCGCGGCTGAGGCGGTCGAGGATCGGCAGCGCGAAGGCCGCGGTCTTGCCGGTGCCGGTTTGGGCGATCCCGAGGCAGTCGCGGCCTTCGAGAACGGCCGGGATCGTTTGGGCCTGAATGGGGGTTGGGGTGGTGTAGCCTTCTTTTGCAATCGCTTGATTAAGAGCTTCGATGAGGCCGAGTTGTTCGAAATTGTCCAAAATACTTCCAATAGGTCAGTTGTGTTTCGCCGAAATTGGCGACCCGCGGAGACGCGGGAAAAGGTGTCTCAAGATTTGTTCGGCTGTGGCCCGGGAAACGCTTCCAAGCGTCCGCTCAAGGACCAGCAAAGACCACTCGGGTCGGATGCCATCGGATCCGACCACCGAGATTCACTCTGGGCAAACAAGAAAGCCCAGAAGCGGGCCGCATCACTCGGATACGGCAATTTCCCTAGCGGAAAGCGGGCCAAAACTCGATCCTGGCCACGCTACTCGTTTATTTCCGCAATCATCAGGTCCTGCGACGACGTCAGCAAATCGCGAGCTGGCCACTGATCTCGACACTCTCCGAGTGCATCCGGTGACGGCTCTTGGAAGCTGATCGCGACACCCGTCCTGCTTGCCTTCGTCAGTTCATTTACCCCTTAGGGCGGTTGATCTGAACGGGCGTGACCCCCGAAGGGGACCGGCTAGCGGACGTGCGAGTCTTGAACTGAACACAAGTTTAGCATGCCGGCTCGGTTTGGCCAAGGGCACAATCGTCTCGAATCGCCGCCAAATAACTCTCCATTGCCGCTTCAATCGATTCGATCTGATCGCGGGCCGGCTGCGCGGCGTCCAAGAACAGCCATTTTTGACCGCCAAATTCGCACCAAGCTGGCTGGGGGCCAGTCAGGACCTCCTGGCGGACTTGAAACCCCTGCATCCGGGCTTCGCGAATTTTGCGCCGTAGCCGTTCAACAACATTTTCGGCGGGAAAGCTGGAGTCAATTTCGAACATGATGCGACTTTCAGGGCGGGTGTTGGCTGCGGTAATGGGTGCTCGTTGTGGTAAACGGGCGAGCTTTGGAAGCCTCGGAACCTTTTGGCGATTCCTGGGTGCCGGGTGTAGCCAACCCGCTCGACCGCCCGATAGATCGAACATGCGAATGAATCACGAGTCTCCTGCAGCAAAGTCGACGATGAACCAACTCGGCACCCCGCCCGCGACCGAGCCCGGCGTTTGGATCTCCCAACATGAGTTGGACCGTTTGCGGGCACTAGCGACGTTGGGCGAATTGACCGGGACGGCGACGCATGAGTTCAACAACATCCTGATGACGGTCATGAACTACGCCAAATTGGCGATCCGTGACCGCAGCGATGCCGGCCGCGACAAGGCGCTGAACAAAATTCTCGACGCCTCCCAGCGGGCCGCGCGGATCAGCAGCACGATCCTGGCCCAGGCCCGCAATCGCCATGACTCGGTCGCGCCGGCCGATCTGGGCGAACTGATTGGCGACACGCTCGAGTTGATGTCGCGGGAATTGCGGAAGTATCGTGTCGACGTGCAGACCACGCTCGATCCGGCGGTCCCCAAGGCGCTGCTGAGCGGCAACCAGATTCAAAGCGTGCTGATCAACCTGCTGGTCAATGCCCGGCAAGCGATGCCACAGGGGGGCACGGTGACCGTATCGCTGGCGGCCGATCCGGCGACCAACGAAGTGGTCCTGACCGTCCGCGATTCCGGGACGGGCATTCCCCGCGACCAGCTGCCGAAGATCTTTGAATCGTTCTATTCGACCAAGCAGGGTCCCGACGAGTCGGGCCAAGGGGGCACGGGCCTGGGGTTATCGGCTTGCAAGTCGATCATCGACGCGCACCGAGGCCGGATCCGCGTCGAGAGTTCCGTCGGCGTCGGTACGGCCTTCATCATCCGCCTGCCCGCCGCGGCGAAAGATTCGCAGGCCGCTTAGAGGTCAGGCCTGGGTTAAGGGGCCAGGAGTCAATTGCCGGAACGGCCCTTCGGGTGCTTCGCAGAATTGACTCCTGACCCCCTTAACCCACGGCAATTGACCCCTGACCCCTTAACCCAAACCAAGTAAGCAGGCCCAGCGGCCGACTTGTTTTCCCGTTTTTGGCGCGAAATGTTGTCGCGGGCTTCTGCCGTCCGCTACAATGCAAGCGGTAATCGACCGACAGCGGATGCTGTCTCTCGACCCGGTCGGCGCGACTGTGCTTGCAGGCGGTGATTGCAGCGTGCTGATGGGTTTTGATCGGCCTCGGATTCGGCCTGATTACCCCGCTTGCTTACCCACCCGCCTCCTGAAACCGATATGTCCCGCCCGTGTTTCAGCCAATTCAACCCAGCGTCCCCCGACCGATGTCGGGCTCGCGTTCGCACGGCCGTTCCTTCCTCGGCTGGCGCGGTGGCATCGCCATCAGCCTGGCCCTGCTCGGATCGGTCGTTCCGTTAGCCTCCGGCGTCTCGCACGCGGCCGAGCCGCCGAGTCCGGAGGACTTGACGTTCTTCGAATCCAAGATCCGGCCGCTGTTGATTGCCAAGTGCGTCGATTGCCATGGTGCCGACTTAGCGGAATCGGAACTGCGGCTCGATCAGCTGTCGGGCATGCTGGGCGGCGGCGTGTCCGGCCCGGCGGTCGTCCCCGGCAAGGTCGATGAGAGCCTGCTGCTGTCGGCGATCAGCTACAAGGACTCGGCGTTGCAGATGCCTCCCGACGCGAAATTGGCCGACGACGAGATCGCGTTGCTCAAGGACTGGGTCGCTCGCGGCGCGCCGCACCCCGAAGCGGAAGGCGTGGCGATGCCAGCTCCGCGGAAATCGGCGATCGACCTGGAGCAGGCCAAGCAGTACTGGTCGTTCAAGCCGATCAGCCGCCCCGAAGTGCCGGTGGTCAGCAACCCGGAATGGGCCGTCAACCCGATCGATAACTTCATCTTGGCGGAACTCGAGTCCCGCGGCCTCGTCCCGGCTCGACCGGTCGACAAGCGGACGCTGATCCGCCGGGTCACCTACGACCTGACCGGGCTGCCCCCCACGCCGGAAGCGGTCGACGCGTTCCTAGCCGACGATTCGCCAGCCGCCTATGCCCGCGTGATCGATCGGCTGCTCGATTCGAAAGAGTACGGCGAGCATTGGGGACGGCACTGGCTGGACATCGCTCGCTATGCCGATTCCAACGGTCTGGATGAAAACGTCGCCCATGGCAACGCCTGGCGGTATCGCGACTACGTGATCCGCTCGCTCAACCGAGACAAGCCGATCGACCAGTTCATCGTCGAACAGGTCGCCGGCGACCTGATCGCCAAGCAGGAACTCGAGCGTTTGGCCGCGGCCGATCCGGCAGCCGCAGCCGCCACCGACCCGGCCGGGGTTGCGGTCACGGACGAGATCGCCGACCTGCGAATCGCCACGGGCTTCCTGACGCTCGGACCCAAAGTCTTGGCCGAAGCCGACAAGGTCAAGATGCGGATGGACATCATCGACGAGCAGATCGACACGCTCGGCAAGGCGTTCCTCGGCATGACCTTCGGCTGCGCCCGCTGCCACGATCACAAGTTCGATCCGATCTCCGCCGCGGATTACTACGCGCTGGCCGGGATCATGAGCAGCACGCAGACGATGGAGACGCTGAATACCGTCGCCAAATGGAACGAGAACCCGATCCCGTCGGCCGAATTGCTCGCCGCTCGGCGGACGCATCAAGCCCAGATCGATGAACTCAAGGCCCGCATCGATGCCAAGTTCACCGGCGCGGTCGCGGTGCTGAAGGCGGACGATTCTATCAAGGCCGCCGCGGCAGCCGCCGAAGCCGCCGCTGCTGCTGCCGAAGCGACTCGCGCGGCCGAAGCCGCCGCCGAAAAAGCGGAGGCTGCCAAAGCTGCTGTCGACGCGGCCAAAGCGGCACCCCAACCGGCCGATCTGACGGCCGCTCCCGCCGTCGCCGAACCCGCCGCCACGACGGAGCCGGCAACCGCCAACTCGCAAACCGCGGCCGCGCCCGCCGCACCGGCCAAGCCCGCCGAGAAGCCCGAAGAGCTCGAAGCAAAATTTCCCGAGGCGGTCCGCACCGAATTGACGCAGCTGCGCGAACAGCTCAAGCAGCTCGAGCAGTCCTTGCCCAAGATCCCGACGGCGATGGGCGTTCGTGACGAAGCGGCGATCGCTGACCAGCGTATCCACGTCCGTGGCAGCCACCTGACGCTCGGCGTTTCGGTCCCCCGCGGCGTCCCCCAAGTGCTGGCCCCTGCCGAGCCGCTCGTGATGCCGACCGCCGCCAGCGGCCGCATGGAGCTCGCCCGGTGGCTGGTTTCGCCCGAAAATCCGTTGACCCCTCGCGTGATGGTCAATCGGGTTTGGCGGTGGCATTTCGGCCGAGGCCTTTCCGGCAGCATGGATAATTTCGGCCTGCTCGGCGAACCGCCGACCCACCCCGCGCTGCTCGATTGGTTGGCCTCCGAATGGCCCCGAATGGGCTGGTCGATGAAGAACCTGCATCGGCTGATCCTGCTGTCCAACACCTACCAACTCAGCAGCGAACCGATCGAACAGAACCTCGCGATCGACCCGGATAACCGCTATCGCTGGCGGGCGGACGTGCGACGCTTGCAAGCCGAATCGATCCGCGACGGACTGTTGGCGGCGAGCGGCTTGCTCGACGGTTCGATGGGGGGCTCAATGTTGCACGTCGGCAACCATGAGTTCGTCTTCAACCACACTTCCAAAGACGACACCTCCTACGCGACCTACCGCCGCTCGATCTACCTGCCGGTGATTCGCAACAACCTCTTCGACGGCTTCACGCTGTTCGATTACAGCACCGCGGATGTCGTCAATGGCGACCGCGACACCTCCACCGTCGC
>DITY01000184.1:0-299 GCA_002422955.1 Planctomycetaceae bacterium UBA6172 | reverse complement strand
CTCTATCAACTGACGCTGTCCCGCGTTCCCGAGACCGCGGAAGCGGAAGCCCTGCTGCAGTTCCTCGCGGCGTTCGAAACCGCCGCGACCGCAGCGGCGTCGGCGGGTGAAGCGGCGGGCACTAACCCCGCCGAGGCGAAGCCCGATCCACGGCGTGAGGCTTGGGTGGCCGTCTGCCAGAGCCTGCTGGTCAGCAACGAATTTCATTACGTCCACTGAGCCGAGTCGAATCATGATGCATCGCCGTCGCATGCTGCAAACGTCCGCCGTCGGCTTCGGCCATGTCGCGCTCTCCGCGA